>JABDJO010000121.1 GCA_013002465.1 Silicimonas sp.
GGTCTAGGTCATTAAATTCTGTTCGGCGGATAATTCGCCGAAAACATTTCCAGACTTTGCCTGGCACGTTCTTCAAAGCGCACCGTACTCGCTATCTTCTCACCAATCTCTGTCGCTCAGGTCGAAAGCAGCCGACCCCGGTATCTGCGAATGGCTTCAGAAAGGGTTTCCAGGTCTCACCTGGCTGCCACCTCGCATTCCCTAAGGTCAACTTACCGGCGAGCAGGGGGCTGAGTATACGCCTCATTTGCCGGAACTGCGTTTATTCACGCTGCATTCACGGAAACCGGTAAATTGCGGAAATCAGACGAGTTTTTAGTTGGGACGTTGGCGAAACCGTTCTTGATCGCGTTGGCGGCGATGCCATGCACTCAGCGCAATTCGTCGCCGTCCGTCAGGTCCCAGATCAACCGGGGGTCGAAGCGCTGCGCGGAAATCATGGTGAAAATCACCGACAGGGCAAAGGCCAGCGCCGCCGGGCCGGGTTTCACGGTCGCAATCAGCGAAAACTGGACCAACGAAGACAGGATCGCCACGACAAAGACATCGACCATGGACCACCGGCCAATGAACTCGACGATCTCGTACAGTCGATGGTTCCATTTGGCATTCAGCCCCTGGCCTTGATGGACGCTCAGCGCAAGAAAGGCGATCACGAAAAACTTGAACAACGGAATGAAAACCGAGGCGACCAGAATGACGATCGCCACAGCATAAGACCCGTGCCCCATCAGTTTCAGCGCGCCTGCGATGATTGTGTCGTCGCTGGATTTCAAAAGCATGCGGGTTTCCAGCATCGGCCACATATTGGCGGGAAAATAGACAGCCACCCCCGCCAGCCACCAGAACCAGACCTGCAACAGACTGGTTTTTGACCGGCTCTGCAATCGCGCGCCGCACCGTGCGCAACGTTTGGTCAAAAGCGGCCAGACCCGCGCGCACCGCTGGCATCCGACCAGCCCCTCGGCACGGGCAGTCGTGGCGTGATCCGTCATTGATCCAGCGCCTTCCAGACGCTCCAGCGACACATCAGGGTGTTCTGAATCATCAAAAGAACGACAAATCCACAAAACATCCAGAACGCCGGTCCAAGCGTGACATGGGCCAGATCGACAATCTTGATCAGCGCAACGCCAGCCCCAAGAGCAAAGATCTCGGCCATGGACCAGGGGCGCAAGATTTCAAACATGCGAAACGCCGTGCGGGCGCCAGGAAGTGCGCGGCGGGCAAGAACCAGGGGGCCAAGCACATAAAGCGACAGCAAAAGCCGCACCATGGGCAACAGCAGAACGACGCAAAGAACGGCAAGCGACAGAATGAACAAGGGTCCCGTAAAGGCAAGCGCGGTGTCCAGAAGCGTGGCATCGCGTTCAAGACCGAAACGTCGGATGGATAGAAAGGGTTGCGTTGCAGCCCCCACAACCAGGGCCACGGATGCCAGGGCCAACAGGATGATTCTGATCCCGGCTCTGCGCGACGGGGCAATCAGGACGCTGTGGCAACGATCGCAGTCCAGACGCGCCGCCCCAACATCAGGCTCGACTCGGTAAAGCGCGTCACATTGCGGACAGGCGATCAGGTTCTCAAGGTCACTTTCCGGCGTCATCCTGGTTACCTATGGCCAAATCAGAGAGAAATCGCGCCCCATCGACCGTCTCTTTCAGAAAACAGTTTGTTGATTAGAGTGGATTTCGCAGGTCATGTGCAGTCAAGCAGTCGCAATCGTGCCAATTTCGTTACTACGATTGTTGCGAGAATGGCAACAGGACCCATTGTTCTTATTGTGTTTTTTGTTGGCGGAGCGGGTCGCGAATGCCCCATTGTTTCGAATTGGGAAATCCAAAGTGGCCACATTAAGGGTACACTCAACTTAGAATACCCAAAATAGGCCGCTTTTGCTAAAGTTATCGCCAAATTGTCGCCCAGCCAGTGTGAGACAAACAATCCTGTTAGCGATCAGGTGATGTCACTCTTCTCAGCTGGTTGTGTGTGATTGGTCCGGGTGCTGTGCCGGAATTGGTTGGGGCGCATCTTCGAGTGACGAGGATGCGTCCCGCATTAAAAAGTCTCCGTCATGTGGCGGTTTGTGTATGTGTGAGGTGAGTAATGAGTGTTCAAGGCACGGTTGAATCCGACGTCCCTTTTGGTTTGATGCGCGCTCTGCGCAAAGCCCGTCGTCCCCAAAACAAGTCGCCCGAATTTGAAGACCCGGCAATTCAGGCCGGGTCAAACCTTCGCACATCCAATGTGGATGATGCGCAGAAGAACTCCCAGCCTGCCCCCGTTCAGGATGGAAAAGAGACCTGGCCACTGCCCGGACTTGCCCCGATGACCCGTGTGCGCACGTCGTTTGGCGATGTCCATTCGATTGCGTTGCGCAAGGGTGACGAGGTTCTGACCGGGTCAGGCGAGTACCTTCCGATACTCTGGATCAACCGTATCAGGCTGGATGAACACATCCTGACGCTGAAACCCGACAGCAATCCGATTGTTATCGGCGCTGGTTCGCTTGGCCCCGGTGCGCCTGCGACCGAGATTATGGTGTCCCCACGTCAGATCATTGCCGCCGACGACAAATCGGGGCTTGCCACACCACGAGAGGCGGCGATGTTGACCTCTCGACCGGGTGTTCGTCGGCTGCATGAAACCGGCCTGACCTATACGGTGTTTCATGTTGGCCAGGCGGCGGAAGTCTATGTCGAAGGGTTGTTCCTGCAATTTCCCCTGGAAGCCTGACCAGAAGTACAAGCAAGGCGGCCCTCGGGGCCGTCCTTGGCTGTCCGAATAAATCATTCCTTAAAGTCGGTGTGCCAGTACCCGGGCCGTGACGTGTTCCAGCCCGCAGGCGACCATGACTGACAGGTATTCCCGGCCCGTGCGGGTTCTCATCGTTGACGATACCAGAACCATTCGGTCGATGATCCGGGCTTTGCTGGGCAAGTCGAACCGCATCGAGGTTGTTGGCGAAGCCGCCGACCCGTACGAGGCGCGTGAATTGATCCGCGAACTCAATCCCGATGCGATCACCCTGGACGTGGTGATGCCACGGATGGATGGGCTGAGTTTTCTGGAACATCTGATGCGTTTGAGGCCGATGCCGGTCGTCATGGTCTCGTCCCGCACGACCGAAAACAGTGCCGAGGCCATCACGGCGCTCGCACTGGGTGCCTTTGATTGCGTTGACATGGCGACACTCACGCAAGGCACTGCGGCGGTTGATCTTGCGGATACGGTTCTGGCGGCAGTCGATAGCAACTCCAAACGCCCGACTTTCAAACCCCGCGGCTCTGCACCCGAAACCACTGCAACGTCGCTGCAATGGAACGGCCGTGTGGTCGTGATAGGCAGCTCCACGGGCGGGGTCGACGCGTTGTTGACGGTCTTGTCAAACTATCCCCCCGACGGACCGCCGACGGTGATTGCCCAGCACATGCCGGCGTCGTTTCTGGAAAGCTTTGCACGCAGATTGGATGCCAATGTCGCGCCCAGGGTGCGTCTGGCGAAGCATGGGGTCCTGCTTGAGCAAGGGGTGGTCTATCTGGCCCCTGGCGGGGATACTCATGTTGCTCTGGCCCCCGGTCGACCATTCCGCCTGGACCTTGTGCCCGATGATGGCAGCGAGCCCTATATTCCCTCTGTCGATGCTCTGTTTTCTTCGGCTATTGCCCATGGGCGCCATGTTGTCGGTGTCATGTTGACGGGAATGGGGCGCGACGGGGCGCGGCAAATGCTTTTGATGCGCCAGGCAGGGACCCACACGATTGCTCAGGACGGCGCATCGGCAACAGTCGACGGCATGCCAAAGGCGGCGCGCGACAATGGCGCGGCTGTCGAAGTTGCCCGTCTAGAAGCCATCGGTCGTTCAATTCTGGATCAGGTGACGGTCCCTTTGCGGGAGCCCGCCACATGAGCGCAATCTACATCTCGCAAGGCGAAATCGCCGTGGGATGTGATCCCGAAATGGTTGTCACGACCATTCTTGGATCCTGCATTTCGATCTGTCTTTGGGACCCGGTTGCCGGTGTGGGTGGGATGAACCACCTTTTGTTGCCCGAGATGTCAAAAGGCGATGCCACCTCGGGTGCGGTCGCCATGGATCGGCTGATCAACGAAATGATGCCGCTTGGGGCAGAGCGTCCCCGGCTCAATGCAAAACTGTTTGGTGGCAGCTCGATGTTGTCGGGGCGCACCGACATCGGTGCAAGAAACGCGGATTTTGGGCGGACTTATCTGCGCAACGAGGGAATCCGCTGCGAAGCCGAAAGCGTTGGTGGAACACGCGCACGCAGGCTTCGGTTCTGGCCCGCAACCGGTGTGGCGCAAATCAAGGTCGTCGACGAAGCGCCAACACTTGCAAGCCCAATCGCCGAAGCGGCAAACGATGTCGAACTTTTCTGATCGCTGAACGCCAGGCCTATGTCTTGCGGCCTGCCTTTTCGGCAAGGCCCGAGGTGCCTTCACGCCGGTCCAACTCGGCAAGGACGTCGCCAAGCGCTACGCCGCGCGATTCAAGCATGACCAGAAGGTGAAACAGCACATCGGCCGCTTCGGCGGTCAGCCTTTCCCTGTCGCCACGCACGGCTTCGATGACCGCTTCGATGGCCTCTTCGCCGAACTTTTCCGCCGCCTTCTCAGGCCCCTTGGCGAGCAGTTTCGCGGTCCATGACGTTTCAGGGTCAGCACTTCGGCGCGCCGCAATTGTCGCCGCCAACCGGGTCAATGTATCGCTCATGTCAGCCTCATTGGAATGCCTGCTGCGGCCATATGGGCCTTGGCCTGGCCAATGGTGTATTCGCCGAAGTGAAAGATCGAGGCCGCAAGAACCGCCGATGCCCCGCCCTTCGTGACCCCCTCGACAAGGTGATCGAGGGTTCCCACCCCGCCCGACGCGATGACCGGAATGCCGACGGCGTCGGATATCGCGCGTGTCAGCGGCAGGTTGAAACCGGCGCGCGTGCCATCGCGATCCATCGAAGTCAAAAGGATCTCGCCCGCGCCCTTGGCCTCCACGGCCTGCGCAAACTCGATGGCATCAACGCCGGTTTCGCGCCGCCCGCCATGGGTAAAGATTTCCCATTTGCCGGGGGCCACAGTCTTGGCGTCGATTGCCACGACGATGCATTGCGACC
Organism: Silicimonas sp.; assembly: GCA_013002465.1. Lineage (GTDB taxonomy): Bacteria > Pseudomonadota > Alphaproteobacteria > Rhodobacterales > Rhodobacteraceae > JABDJO01. Next base: position 5,130 of record JABDJO010000121.1, read on the forward strand.
CGAACCGGTCGGCTGCACGCGCCACAACGTCAGGGTCGGCGACGGCGGCGGAATTGAACGACACCTTGTCGGCGCCCGCCAGAAGCAGGGCGCGCACATCCTCGACTGTGCGCAAGCCGCCACCCACGGTCAAAGGGACAAAGCAATGTTCAGCGGTGCGGCGGGCCAGATCGTACATGGTGCCGCGATTTTCGTGCGTGGCCTTAATGTCGAGAAAGCAAATCTCGTCGGCGCCCGCGGCATCATAGGCAATCGCGGCCTCGACAGGATCGCCGGCATCGACAAGATCGACAAAATTCACGCCCTTCACGACGCGGCCATCGGCCACGTCCAGACAAGGAATGATCCGGGTCTTCAACATGGGGTCTCTATCGGTGGTTCTCTATCCGGGGGCAAGATTTTTGACGAAAAAATCTTGGGCGACATCGTCATGCGGGGCGCGAGAACCGGTAGCGCGACGTTTGGCGATAAACCTCGCCCGGGCTGAGAAGGATCGAGGGAAACGCAGGATGGTGCGGGGCATCTGGCCAATGTTGCGGCTCCAGGGCGATACCGGATGGGTTGCCGGTGTAGACCTGCAAGCCCGGAGCATCGGTTTCAATGTCAAGCCGCAGGCGATCGGTCCTGAGCGATGCCACATGATCAATGGCCCCGGTGCCCGGAAAGCAGAAATTGTGGTCGATGTCCGGACTTGCGCGCCTTGGCGCGCGCAGATCGAAGATCGAATTGTCCACCAGATCGACAGCGCCGGTGGGGATTTTATCTGTGTTCACAGGCAGATAGGTGTCGGCGCTAAGGTGCAAAAGCAGGTCATCACGGGCCCGGCCAAGCGTCCAATAGGGATGAAGGGCCAGGTTCATCAGTGTCGGCGCATCGCTGGTGGCCGTGAATGTCAGATCAAATCCTTCATCGGTAACCAAATAGCGGGCTTCGATCCGCCGATTGCCGGGAAATCCGTCCTGAAGATGTCGTCGTGCCAGGGTCAGACGCGCGCTGTCTTTGGTTTGTTCGGCCACGCGCCAGATTGCATCACGGGTGCTTTTCGAACCGGAATGGAGAAGCGTCTTTTCGTTTTCGTTCTTTTCGAAATCATACACCTTGCCGTCGATCTCGGCCGAACCTCCGGCGATCCGATTGGCCACAGGGCCAGCGACCGAGCCGTGATTGAGCTTGGGCCCCAGGGCCTCGTCAACGCTTGCCGCGCCGTCGACCAGGCCTGTATCCCCATCCCAGGTTGCGGCGTTCAGGCGCGCACCAAGTGTCCAGACTTCGATGGATGTGCGGCCAGCACTCAAGGCAAGGATTGTGTTGTCTGTCATTGAGCGTGCTCGGGAAACATGGCGGCAAGACCCTCGGCACTGGCTGGCGAGATGCCGCGTTCGGTGATCAGGCCGGTCACCAGACGTGCAGGGGTGACATCGAAGGCCGGGTTGCCGCAATGGGTGTCGCTTGGCGTGACCCGGACTTTCGCGATCCCGCCGTCGGATGCGCTGCCTTGAATGTTCGACACCTCGTGTCCATCGCGCGCTTCGATGGGGATTTCCGCGACACCATCGCCAACCGTCCAGTCAATCGTGGGCGAGGGTAGGGCGACATAGAAAGGAATGCCGTTGTCGTGCGCGGCGAGCGCCTTGAGGTAAGTGCCGATCTTGTTGCAGACATCGCCGGATTTCGTGGTGCGGTCGGTTCCGGTGATCACCAGATCGACGTCGCCCCGTTGCATCAGGTGCCCCCCGGCGTTGTCAGTGATATATGTGTGGTCGATCCCGTGCGCGCCAAGTTCCCAGGCGGTCAGCGCCCCCTGGTTTCGGGGACGTGTTTCATCGACCCAGACATGGATCGGAATGTCGGCGTTGGCGGCCTGGTACATCGGTGACGTTGCGGTGCCCCAGTCGACGGTGGCCAGCCAGCCCGCATTGCAGTGGGTCAGGATTTGAACCGTTCCATTGGATTTTTGCCGCGCGATGTCGCGGATCAACGCCATCCCGTGCAATCCGATCTGCCGGTTGATCTCGACGTCTTCGTCGGAAATCTCGCAGGCGAGAGAAAGGGCAGTCTTTGCCCGGTCTTCATCCGCCAGAGGCGCAAGCGCCGCCCGGCACCGATCAAGCGCCCATTTCAGGTTGATCGCGGTTGGCCGCGTGGCGTTCAGCAAGGCGCAAGCCCGGTCCAGGTTCTGATGCGAAGGATCACGGGCCATTTCGCGCGCGATCCCGAAGGCCGCCGTCGCCCCGATCAAGGGCGCACCGCGCACCCACATATCGCGAATGGCGGTCGCAAAGTCCTCCAGGCTTCCCAGCGTTGCGATGCGAAAATCATGGGGCAGCCAGCGTTGGTCGATAATTCTGACTTCGCCGTCTTCAAGCCAGATGGAACGATAGTGCCTGTCGCCGATCTTCATGAGTACCTCAGAGGTTTCGCATGCGAAAACAATGGATTATATTAATCAATTCTAACACTTCGTTAACTCAGAGCCCGGGCCGCATCCATGGCGAAATAAGTCAGGATGCCGTCGCAGCCTGCGCGTTTAAAAGCGGCAAGGCTTTCCATCATCACCCGGTCTCCGTCAATCCAACCGTTCTGGGCCGCAGCCTTGATCATCGCGTATTCACCCGAGACCTGATAGGCAAAGGTCGGCGCGCCAAACCGGTCCTTTACGCGGCGGCAGATGTCCAGATAGGCGATCCCGGGCTTGACCATGACCATGTCGGCCCCTTCGCTTAGATCGCGCTGCACAAGGCGCAGGGCTTCGTCGCCATTGCCAGGGTCCATCTGATAGGTCTTCTTGTCACCCACCAGAAGACCCGAGGCGCCGACGGCATCCCGAAAGGGGCCGTAAAAGGCGCTGGCGTATTTGGCGGCATAGCTGAGGATGCAGGTATCCGTGTGCCCGGCGTCTTCGAGCGCGGCACGCATGGCGCCAATGCGCCCGTCCATCATGTCCGACGGTCCCAGGATATCGGCCCCTGCATCGGCCTGTGCGACGGCCATTCGAACCAGGGCCTCGACGCTTTCGTCGTTCACGATCCGGCCATCGCGCACGATCCCGTCGTGTCCGTTGATATTATAGGGATCAAGGGCAACATCGGTCATGACGGCAATCTCGGGCACGGCGTCCTTGATGGCCCGGGTGGCACGATTGGACAGGTTGTCGGGGTTCCAGGCCTCTTCGCAAAGCTCGGTCTTGAAGGAAGTGTCGATGTAGGGAAAAAGGCAAATCGCCGGGATCCCCAGATCGGCCGCATCGCGCGCAGCACTGACCACCCGATCGACCGTCAGACGCGACACGCCAGGCATCGAGGGCACCGGTGTTTCGTCGTCGGTGCCGTCGCGCAGGAACACCGGCCAGATCAGATCGTCGACCCCAAGAGAGGTCTCGAGGACAAGGCGACGCAGGGCATCTCCTTGCTTGGTACGACGGAAACGTGTTGCCGGATATGGGCCGATTGCCATGAACTGAAGCCTTTGTGCACATTCTGGATACCAAATGCGGTAGCCTTGCCGTCGAGGGTGGTCAAGACTTCCGGCTTTTTCTAGTGTCCCCAAGACTTACGAAATGGGGCGTTCATTGAACTGGTACGATGCTGTCTTTGAAGTGATCGACATGCGGTCCTTCTCGAATCTTTGGTATTGGATCGGATTGGCCGTGTTCTGGTCGTCGGTCAGTCACTGGATTTTGGGAGTGCCCTACGATTCCATTCTGAGAGCCCGCCGCGGCACGCCGCCCGAGGCAATGAACGATCTTCAGGATCTGGTGCGGGTCAATGTGAACCGCATTCTCTATATCGCGGAAATTTCGGGCAACTGGATCGCGCTGTTCGGGTCGGCGTTTCTGACCGCCTTGGGATTGGCGGCATTTGTCTATTCGGTTGAATTCGCACAGGCGGTGTTTTTGCTGGTGGCACCGCTTTCAATATTGGGGTTGATGACGGTACGCACCGCGCGGCGCATCAAGGCGCAGGGGCTGAGCGGTGAGCAGTTGGTCAAGTGCCTGATACGGCATCGGTTCGGCACGCAAGTCTTTGGTGTGGTCGCGATCTTTTTCACAGCCATGTTCGGAATGTACACCAACCTTTACGTCGGTCCTTTCGGCGGCTTTTGAGCAACCCGGTTGACTTGGCCTCGTAAGCCGTTACCCCGGCGCAAATGTCCGATCCCGACTTCATAACGATCAGCGGTGCCCCCGAGGGGTATGACGCGCGCATTCTGATTGGCGAGCTTGAAAAGAGCGGTGCCGTTCTCCATGTGGCGCGCGACGACAAGCGGATGGCGGCGATGGCCGAGGCGCTTGAGTTCTTTGCGCCGCATGTTCCGGTTCTGCAGTTTCCCGGCTGGGATTGCCTGCCCTATGACAGGGTTTCGCCAAACCCCGACATTTCAGCGGCCCGTATGGCGACGCTTGCGGGGCTGGTGCACGGGATGCCGTCTTCGTTCATCCTTTTGACGACCCTCAACGCGGCCACACAACGGGTGCCGTCGCGGGATGTTTTGCGCGACGCGGCCTTCACGGCACGGGTCGGCGAAAGAATTGACGAGGCGGGTTTGCGCGACTTCCTGGTGCGCATGGGCTTTGCACAGGCTCCGACTGTGACCGAACCCGGCGATTATGCGATACGTGGCGGCATCATCGATATCTTCCCGCCCGGCGACGGGGGACCGGTGCGTCTGGATTTCTTCGGCGACATTCTAGATGGCGCGCGCCGGTTTGATCCGGTGACACAACGCACCACTCAAAAGCTTGAAGTCGTCGAGCTGGCTCCGGTCAGCGAGGTCATTTTGGACGAAGCCGCGATCACCAGGTTTCGCCAGAACTATCGCCTGGAGTTCGGGGCCGCGGGCACCGATGATCCGTTGTACGAGGCCGTGAGTGCCGGGCGCAAGCACGCGGGTATCGAACATTGGCTGCCGTTTTTCCATAACAAGCTAGAGACGCTTTTCGACTATCTTCCCGGTACAACGATTGCCCTGGACGATCAAAGCACCGCCATGCGGCTTTCTCGTTGGGAAGCGGTCAGCGATCAATACGATGCCCGCCGCGAAGCATTGAGCGAAAAGGGTCGCGTCGACAGCGTTTACAAGCCTGCGCCCGCCGACCTTCTGTATTTTGACGATGCCGCCTGGGTTACAGCAACGCGGGATGCGCGGGTGTTGCAGTTTTCCGTATTGCCGCAACCGACAGGGCTTGGCGTCACCGATGCCGGCGGGCGGCTTGGGCGGGATTTTGCGCCCGAGCGGCAGCAGGAATCGGTCAGCCTGTTCGGTGCCCTGGCCGATCACATCCAAACCAAGGCCAGGACCGGGCAAGTGGTGATCGCGTCCTATTCGGATGGTGCGCGCGAACGGCTTCAGGGGCTGATCGAGGACCAGGATATCAAGGGTGCCAGCCTGATCTCGGATTTCCGGGATGTTCCCAAGGGGCAGGGTGGTATTTTTCTGGCCGTCTGGGCCTTGGAACATGGATTCGAGGACAAGGACGGTCTGACGGTCATTGCGGAACAGGACGTTCTGGGCGACCGCCTGATCAGGCAGCCAAAAAAGAAGCGCCGGGCCGACAATTTCCTGACCGAAACCCAAAGCCTCAGCCCCGGCGATCTGATTGTTCATGTTGACCACGGCGTCGGGCGATACATGGGGCTGGAGGTGGTCGAGGCCCTTGGCGCGCCGCACGAGTGCATTCATCTGGAATATGCCGGTGGCGACCGGTTGTTCCTGCCGGTCGAGAACATCGAGCTATTAAGCCGGTATGGCCACGACGAGGGCCTTCTGGATCGGCTGGGCGGCGGGGCCTGGCAGGCCAAAAAGGCCAAGCTGAAGGAACGCATCCGCGAGGTTGCCGACAAGCTGATCCGGATCGCCGCCGAGCGGCATCTGCGCAAGGCCCCGGTTCTGGTGCCGCCGGACGGGATGTGGGACGCCTTTTCGGCGCGCTTTCCCTACGAGGAAACCGACGATCAGCTTAGCGCCATCGCCGACGCTCTGGATGACCTGGCCAGTGGCACCCCCATGGATCGGCTGATCTGCGGCGATGTGGGCTTTGGCAAGACCGAGGTCGCCATGCGCGCGGCCTTCGTTGCCGCACTGTCTGGTGTGCAGGTGGCGGTGATCGCGCCGACCACGCTTTTGGCTCGCCAGCATGCGGCGTCGTTCCGCGAGCGCTTTCGGGGCTTTCCGGTCGAGATCCGGCAGTTGTCGCGTTTCGTGTCCGCGAAGGACTCTGATGCCGCTCGCGACGGCCTAGCGCGCGGCACCGTCGATATTGTGATCGGCACCCATGCCGTGCTGGCCAAGGGCGTGCGGTTTCAGAACCTCGGGTTGCTGATCGTTGACGAGGAACAGCACTTTGGCGTGTCGCACAAGGAACGGCTGAAGCAGTTGCGCTCGGATATCCATGTGCTGACGCTGACGGCCACGCCGATCCCGCGCACGCTGCAACTGAGCCTGACCGGCGTGCGCGATCTGTCGATCATCGGCACACCGCCCGTCGACCGCCTGGCGATCCGGACCTATGTCAGCGAGTTCGACACGGTGACCTTGCGTGAGGCGTTGTTGCGCGAACACTATCGGGGCGGGCAGTCGTTCTTTGTCGCCCCCCGGATCAGCGATTTGCCCGAGATCGAGGACTGGCTGACATCTCAGGTGCCCGAAGTGAGCTATGTCGTCGCCCATGGGCAGATGGCGGCGGGCGGTCTGGATGACCGGATGAATGCCTTTTATGACGGCAAGTACGATGTTCTTTTGGCCACCAGTATCGTCGAATCGGGGCTGGATATTCCGACGGCCAACACGATGATCGTACATCGGGCGGATATGTTCGGGCTGGCGCAGCTTTATCAGATCAGGGGCCGGGTCGGGCGATCCAAAGCGCGCGCTTATGCCTATCTGACCACCAAGCCCCGGGCAAAGCTGACACCACAGGCTGAAAAACGGCTTCGGGTTCTGGGCGCGCTTGATTCGCTTGGAGCCGGGTTCACGCTGGCAAGCCAGGATCTGGATATTCGTGGTGCGGGAAATCTGTTGGGGGAAGAGCAATCGGGCCACATCAAAGAGGTGGGTTACGAGTTATATCAATCCATGCTGGAAGAGGCGATTGCCAAGATCAAGGCTGGCGAAATGGAAGGTCTGTCCGCCGCCGACAACCAATGGGCGCCCCAGATCAACCTTGGCGTCCCGGTTCTGATCCCCGAGGCTTATGTTCCCGATCTTGATGTGCGTCTGGGGCTTTATCGACGTCTGTCCGGTCTGGCTTCGAAGGTCGAACTTGAGGGATTTGCCGCCGAATTGATCGACCGGTTCGGGAAACTGCCCAAGGAAGTGAACACGCTTCTTCTGGTCGTCCGCATCAAGGGTAAGTGCAAGAAGGCCGGGATCGCGCGGCTGGACACCGGGCCGAAGGGGGCGACGATCCAGTTCCACGGCGACAAATACGCGAACCCCGCAGGTTTGGTTGAATTCATCCAGGATCAGCGCGGTCTGGCCAAGGTCAAGGACAACAAGATCGTCGTGCGGCGGGACTGGGTGAAGACCAAGGACCGCATCCAGGGCGCTTTCGCGGTGGCGCGCGATCTGGCCGCCAAGGCCAGAGCCGGGTGATGTGCGCCGACGACGTCGTCGCGGGGAGCGATTTTTCCGCGAAAAATCGTGCCTCCGGCGGGCATATTTTCGGCAAGATGAAACCTGTGGTGCCTTCTGGCATGGACAGAGGGAATTGGATCACATATTCACACCTTTGGTGTGCCCGAGTGGCGGAATGGTAGACGCAGCGGATTCAAAATCCGCCGATGGTAACATCGTGGGGGTTCGACTCCCCCCTCGGGCACCACTAAATTGGTTAAATCCTTATCAAACAATCGCTTAGAGTTTAGTGCACATTTTGTGCCCACCCTAAGGCCCCCGTTAGCAACTGCGCCACTTGAGAATTTTCAGCAAAATGGCCATTCGCATCTGCCCGGCGAACATCAGTTCCCGGAAGGTCGAGCGGCTTTGGCGGGTGGAAGGATTGCAGCCTTTACAGCGACACAAGAAACTACGGCGGATCCATCACATGGACATCTCGATCATCCGCTTTTAGGCCGACACTTCCGAACCCTGTCAGGACATTTGACTTCGTGCTGGCCAAGCTCGGCAATGGGCGCGGCATCAAGATGCTGACCGCTCTGGACGAGGACACCCGGCATGCCCTCGCCGTCGCTCAACCGCCAAAACGACGCAAGAGATCCGAAGTCCCTTGGTTGTTCCGGCGGTAGAGATGGGGATGGGTCAATTGATTGACGTGCAGATATATTTCATTTCGAGATAGTCGGCCATGCCGTGGCGGCTGCCTTCGCGACCGAGGCCTGATTGCTTGACCCCTCCAAAAGGCGCGACTTCCGTAGAGATCAGACCTGTATTCACTCCGACCATTCCGTATTCCAAGGCTTCGGCGACGCGTTGCACGCGGCTGAGATTCTGGCCATAGAAATAGGCGGCAAGTCCGAAGATCGTGTCATTCGCCATCTCGATGACTTCCTCGTCGGTGTCGAACCGAAACAGCGGCGCAAGGGGCCCGAATGTTTCTTCCTCTGCAAAGGCCATTTCGCGTGTCGCACCGGTGAGAATCGTCGGTTCGAAAAAGGTTCCGCCAAGCGCATGTGCCTTGCCGCCGGTCAGCACCTTGCCGCCCTTGGACACAGCATCGGCAATATGTTCTTCGACCTTCTCGACGGCTGCCTGGTTGATAAGCGGCCCAAGGTTCGGGCTATCGGCCAATCCGTCGCCGACCGTCATTTTCTGAACCGCAGCCGTCAGTTTTTCCGCGAAGGCATCATAGACCCCGGACTGGACATAAAGCCGGTTCGCGCAAACGCAGGTCTGGCCGTTGTTGCGGTACTTCGAGATCAGGGCCCCTTCGACCGCCGCATCAAGGTCGGCGTCGTCGAAAACGATGAAGGGCGCGTTGCCACCCAGTTCCATCGAGCATTTCATCACCTGGTCGGCGGCCTGTTTCAGAAGAATGCGGCCAACTTCGGTCGAACCGGTGAAGGTCAGTTTGCGCACCTTGTGGTTTTCGCAGAATTCCTTGCCGATATCCGATGACCGCGACGAAGGGATGATCGACAAAACGCCTTCGGGCACGCCTGCGCGTTCGGCCAGTACACCAAGGGCCAGTGCCGACAGGGGCGTTTCCGCCGCCGGGCGCGCAACGAATGCACAACCTGCCGCCAACGCCGGTCCTGCCTTGCGGGTGATCATCGCGTTCGGGAAATTCCATGGTGTGATCGAAGCAGCGACGCCGATGGGCTGGCTAATCACGGTGATACGCTTGTCCCGTTGGTGGCCGGGGATTGTTTCGCCATAAGTGCGTTTGGCTTCCTCGGCGAACCACTCGATAAAGCTGGCGCCGTAAAGGACCTCGCCTTTGGCTTCGGCGTGGGGCTTGCCCTGCTCGGCAGTCAGGATTGTACCCAGGTCGTCGGCATTTTCGACCATCAGATCGAACAAGCGACGCAGCACTGCAGAGCGCTCTTTTCCAGTCCAGGCTGCCCATTCCTTTTGTGCCTTGTAGGCCGCATCAATTGCTCGGGCAGTTTCAGGTCGTCCAAGATCAGCCACCGCTGCGATGGCGTCGCCACGCGCAGGGTTGGTAACGGAGAATGTCGCCCCATCGTCCGCATCAACCCAGTACCCGGCAAGAAATGCCTTTGTTGCAAGAAGTGTGGGATCCTTCAGCAGGCTGGCAAGTTGTGTGGGTGTATCGAGCATCGTTAGGTCCTTGTGTTAGGCGGAAGTGGAATCGCACAGCAGCAGCGGCTTTATCAGAGTTGCAAAACTTAGCACCAGGAAAAACCCCGCCATATCGGTGATCGTGGTCAGAAGGGCCCCACTCACAGCCGCCGGGTCCTGTTTAAAGCGCTTCAACAGTAGCGGAACAACACCACCGATTGAAACAGCGATAACCGTGTTTATCGCGCCGGGCACCACGCCGAAGTGTTCCATGGCAAACCGGATTGAATATCGTGGGAGATCAGACCGAAGACGAGCCCAGGAAGCAAAGCAGGCCACAGCGAACAATTCTTTTGGTTTTCAGGTGGACGTCGGTATGACACACCGCTTTTGTGCCACCTGCATGGTAGTTGAGTTCAAATGACATCGACTTGAACGACTGGGAAGGGGACTAGATCGGAAGTCAAACTCTTTGACGTCGATCTTGCCAGGCAGTTGACGGAGGTGGTGGATAGTTGCTTTGGAAAGCCAATACGCGCTGCCGCTCCACAACGTTGCTCACCCTGAAACACGGCATCCGTTGCGCCATGCAAAAACAGGCTGACGCGGGATATCACCGTAAGTTCAGACGTTTATGCGGTTCGATAGGTCAAGTTTTAGGAATATGAAATGCTCATGGCACGGCGCACGGGGGCATCAGACCGCTTGGATGGGCTTGGAGGACAAGTGGAAGTGTCGGCAGCCGTTATTTATTCATTCTCTCAGGGGCTTGCAAAACCCGGCAAGACATGGCCTGAAAGACAAATGAAGCGCTGGGTTCTATCTCTTGTTGTCTGCGTCTGGGGTGTCGGCTGTCTGGCCGACGAAGTTCGGGTTGCCGTGGCATCCAACTTTCTTGGCACGGTCGAAGCGTTGGCGCCCGAATTTCAGGCCGATACAGGTCATTCGCTTGTCCTTAGCCATGGTTCGACTGGGCAGCTTTACACCCAGATCGACCTTGGTGCGCCGTTTGACGTGTTTTTGGCAGGTGACCGAGAGCGTCCTGCGCTTTTGCTACAAAACGGTAAGGCGCGCGAAGTGCGCAGTTACGCCCTTGGTCGGCTTGCGCTGGTGTCCCGCGTGCCGCTGGAGACCGACAAGGTCGGAGAAGCTTTTGCCGGTCGTACCGCGGCCCTGGCCGACCCGATTGCCGCGCCCTATGGCAAGGCCGCCACGCGCGCCATGGAGCGGTTGAAGCTGGATACCGCCACGTTCCGGCCGATTCTTGTCGCGAACGTTGGACAGGTGGCGTCGGTCTTTGCCACGGGCAATGCCGAGTTTGCCTTTGTGGCAGTGTCCCAATTGCCTCAGCTTGACGCCCCCCATGTGCTGGCCCTGGACGACCTGATCCCGGACATCCGCCAGGACGCAGCCTTGTTGCCACGCGCCCAGGGGAATGACGCGGCGCTTGCCTTCTGGGAGTGGCTTTTCACACCCCGCGCGGCCGGGCTGATCGAGGCCGCCGGGTACGGCCTGCCGACTGAATGAGTGTCTGGCCGGCAATTTGGCTGACGCTCCAACTTGCCACGGTGACGACCGTGATACTTCTGGTCATTTCATTGCCCTATAGCTGGTGGCTTGCGACGACCAAGGCCCGTTCGCGGCCCCTGTTCGAGGCGATTACCGCCTTGCCACTGGTTTTGCCGCCAACGGTTCTTGGGTTTTACCTTTTGATCCTCATGCGCCCCGATGCGCCCTTTGGGGCCTTGTTCCTCAAGGTCACCGGCGAAACGCTGGCGTTCAGCTTTACCGGTCTGGTCATCGCTTCGGTCGTCTATTCGTTGCCCTTTGCGGTTCAGCCCATGCAGACCGCCTTTCGATCCGTGCCCCAGGCGACCCTCGATGCGGCCCGCACGCTTGGGGCATCGTCGCGCGATGCCTTCTTTTCGGTGTCGCTACCGATGGCCAGCCGCGGCGTTGTGACGGCGGCTGTGCTGAGTTTTGCCCATACGGTGGGCGAGTTTGGCGTGGTGTTGATGGTGGGCGGGAACATCCCGGGAAAAACGCGTGTCATTTCGATCGAGATTTTCACCGCAGTTGAAACGCTTGATTATCAGACGGCCCATGTGCTGTCGGCGTGGCTTTTGATATTGTCGCTGGCCGCCCTGACCATAGTCTATTTCTTCAATCGACGCGGAGGAACCCGGCTTGGTTGACACGCTTGAGTTCCGGCTGAAGCTGTCGCGCGGCGAAATGTTCTCGCTGGAAGCCGCCGAGACGATCCCATTGGATGGCGTGACGGCCATCATGGGACCCTCGGGCGGGGGAAAGACCACGCTTTTGCGCGCATTGGCCGGGCTGGAACGGGCAGGGCGTGCAAATGTCCGGTTTCGCGAAACGGTGTGGGAGGACCGAGACCACTGGATACCGCCCGAGGATCGCCGCATCGGGTTCGTCTTTCAGAATCCGGCGTTGTTTCCGCATCTGACCGTCGCGCGCAACATCCGTTATGGCGCGCGGCGACGCGAGGTTGAAAACTATGATGCGATTGTCGACGCCCTGGATCTGGGTGGTTTGATGCACCGGGCGGTCCAGGAGTTGTCTGGCGGCGAGGCGCGGCGTGTGGCCCTTGGGCGGGCCCTGGCATCGAACCCTGCCGTGCTGTTTCTGGACGAACCCCTGAGCGGGTTGGATTGGGCGCGAAAATCCGAGCTTTTGCCCTATATCGGGCGCGCAGTCAGCGAAGCTCGTGTGCCGGCCTTGTACGTCACCCATTCGTTGGCCGAAGTCACCACGTTGGCCGACCGCGTTCTTGGCATGTCTGGGGGGCGCCTGACCGGATGGCGCCCGGCACCTGCGAGGCTGACGGCCACCGTGATTTCAGTGAGTGACGGCGTAATGCGCGTGCTTGTCGATGGCGCAGAGGCGGGGGGCGGCGCGGATTTGACCTTGCCACTGATTGCCGAGGTTGGTGAAACCGTGGGGCTGGGACTTCCTCTGGACAGCCTTATGGTTTCAACCGAGAACCCTGGCCGCAATGATGCATTGTTGACCCTTCCGGCGACGGCGGTCGAAGGCGAGGGCGGTCTTGCGCTGGACATATTTGGCCAGCGGATCGTCCTGGCTCGGGGCGGGCCGCACGCGATCGGGGCGCCGCTTTGGGTCTCGGCGGCCCGGATTCTACCACGGCCCGAGCCAAGCGATTCGGCGGATAATCGCCGGTAGCGTCGTCAATCTGGCGTGAGAAACAGGATTGATCCGTTGCCATGAACGACCTTTTCCGGAAAGTGGGCTGACGCAATTCCGCCCTAATCTGCACACGCTTAACGTGTGATTGGTTCCTAATCGGAAACACATTTTGGGGCGACTTCGACAACGAGGCGATAAAGGTCGCGGCGCAATTCTTTGTTATGGACCGGTGATCCTAGTTATCCCCAGCCGGTCGAGTGTTTCCTGTGGCGTGACAATAGCCGTAAACGCCATGACACCCGTCGCCTTAATCGTCTCGCTCGTTCGGCGTGCCGAAAAAGAATCCGTCACTTTTTGGCCTTTTTTTCTTGGGCGAGGGGCCTGCATTGGTTAACTTTTCCTTACCTCGCTGGGGGTATGTGATGCGGTGAATGGGGGTGCCGCGCACACTTTGCAGAGTACCTGTGAAGGTGGGTATCGAGTGCTGCCATTTGGCAGCGGGGATCGATGCGCCCCGTGTGACAACGCTCTGGGTGGAGAGCTTCACGGAAGACGCGTCGATCCCCGCATCGCTTGGCCCAAGTGAGATCCCCCCATTGTGGGAGTTGACTTGCAAGCCGTATCACCCTGTTTCACGCCCGGAACCTTGATCGCGACCGAGAAAGGCCAGCGACCGGTCGAAGACCTTGTCCGGGGCGATCGGGTGGTGACGCGCGACAACGGCCTGAAACGCATCATGTGGGTTGGGCAGCGCAGGTTTTCCTATCAGGAAATGTCCCTGAACGACGCTCCAACGCCTATCATTGTGAGGGCAGGGGCCTTTGGCGAAGGGAACCCGCGCCGCGACATGATTGTCAGCCCGCAACATCGGTTCCTGGTTGGCCCTCGGGTGTCGCCATTGATGGGTGGCAAGGATGAGGCGCTGATTTCGGCGCGTCATCTAATTGACGGCAACAGAGTCATGCACGTCGACATGCTTGGCGTGAATTACCTTCATCTGTTGTGCAACGCTCATGAAGTTATCCTGGCCAACGGTTGTTGGACCGAAAGCTTTCACCCCGACGATGAATTGATCCGCGACATTGCCCCCATGCAGCGGCGCGAAATCCTTGCTTTGTTTCCTGAAATCGAAACCATTGGCGCCGCCCGGCGTTTCAGTCCCGCGCGGCCAATCCGGAAATCCCGGTTCGACGGCTAGATCAGGGCGTGGCGAAGATTTTTTCGGTCATTGGCGGGCAGGGGGCTTTTTCCCTTGCATTTCACCCATTCACGTCCTAAATCGCGCGCACTTCACAGGCAGAACTTGGGCTTTCGGGGGAGACATCCTCGTACAGTCCGCCGGTTGCCCCGGATTACACCGGGGCCTCATGGTTCTGCCGAGGCGCGAAACCGGAAAGGAAACTTGGACATGGCGCTCCCTGAATTCTCTATGCGTCAGCTCTTGGAAGCTGGCGTACAC
>JABDJO010000125.1 GCA_013002465.1 Silicimonas sp.
TATCGTGGCTCGGCCGGCATCCAGAAGATTGCCGAAGAATTTCCAACCCGTGGGGGTTTCGAAACACTCAATACCCAGCAAATCAGCCACTCTGTCGGCGGCCCCACTGGTCGGCATCGAGCGCGCAACGCCCGCCAGACCATCCCTGTAGCCTGGCGCCAGATGGGCATTGGCGGTCAGGACGGCAAGACTGTCCGAAGGCGTTACATAGATATTGCGACCCAGGATCATGTTGCGGTCGCCGTCGCCGTCGGACGCTGCCCCGAAATCCGGGCCGTCTTTCGACATCATCAATTCCATCAGCTCCTTGGCCCAGACCGGGTTGGGGTCAGGGTGACCGCCGCCGAAATCCTCCTTCGGCACCGCATTCAGAACCGATCCCTCCGGCGCGCCCAATTCGTCCTGCAGGATAGCCTTGGCATAGGGGCCGGTCACCGCGTGCATGGCGTCGAAACGTATCGAAAATCCCGATGCGACAAGAGCGCGAACCATGTCGAAATCGAATAGCGTTTCCATCAGGGCCTTGTAGTCGCTGACGGGATCAACGACCTCGACCTGCATGTCGCCAAGCGTCGTTGCCCCAAGCGTGCCCAGATCGACGTCAGGCGCTTCCAGAACGGTGTATTCCGCGAGGGTTTTGGTTTCGGCAAAGATCGCCTCAGTCACGCCTTCGGGGGCGGGGCCACCGTTTGGGGTGTTGAACTTGACGCCGAAGTCTTCGTCGATGCCGCCGGGATTGTGGCTGGCCGACAGGATCAGGCCGCCATCGGTCCTGTTCTGACGGATCAAGTGCGAAGCCGCGGGCGTCGAAAGCAATCCGTTTTGCCCCACGATAATCCGTGCCGCGCCGTTGGCGGCGGCCATTTTCAGGATGGTTTGGATCGCCGCTTTGTTGAAAAAGCGTCCATCCCCACCGACGACAAACGTCTTGCCAACAGCACCCCCAATGGCGTTGAAGGTCGATTGAACAAATGCCTCAAGATACCCCGGCTCCATGAATACAAGCGTCTTCTTACGCAAGCCCGACGTACCGGGTTTCTGGCCCTCGAACGGTTGGCAGGAGATAGTCTTGGGTTGCATCAGGTGATCTCATTCGCGGCTTGAAAACAGAACGACAGACGGCCCCGGCTAGCCTTCGTCAGGGGGGACCACGCCCTTTCTCAGGGCAAAACACCCATAGAACCGCCGCTCGCCGGTCTGAATGACCGCATAGGCGGTCTTGGCTCGGTCATAAAAGGCAAAGCGCTCGATGCTCATCATGGTCGGGCCACCAACGGCGCTGACCTCGGATTGCACCTCTTCCATGACGGGCAGGATGGTGTCGGGTTCGTCGACCACCTCCATCCGCGCAGCCGCGTCGTCGACAAATGTGTCAATCGGATAGATCGAAAGCACCGCCCGCACGACCTCGGCGGCGGGGCGATCTATTCGCAGCACTTCACCCAGCACGGTTTCGCGCGCCACGCTGTCGGAAGGAAAGTTCGTGTCCGCAATGATCAGGTCATCACCGTGACCCATGGCGCGCAAAGCATAAAGCACATCGGCGTTCAGAATGGGGTCTATTCCCTTAAGCATGGTGCATGTCCTTGTGTTCGTTCACAGCCGCGCGCCGGTTGTTGCGTCGAAAACGTGCAACTGCGAGGGGTCGGGTTTCAGGTGTATTGTCTGGCCAGCCTCGAACGAATGCTGGCCGCGAAAGACGGCGGTTATGTCCTGATCCTGAAACCGCAGAAAGACCATGGTTTCCGACCCGGTCGGTTCCACGACCTTCACATCCATCGCAAGGCCCCCGTCCGACAGTTCCAGATGCTCGGGGCGAATACCCAGACGAACCTCGCCGCTTCCTGTTGGCCCCTTAAAGGTTTGCCCGCCGACACTGATTTTGCCATCGGCCAGATCGGCTGCCAAAAGGTTCATCGATGGCGCACCAATAAAGGTCGCCACGAACTCGTTGGCCGGCGCGTTGTACAAATCCAGCGGCGTGCCGATCTGTTCGATATTACCCGCCTGCATGACCACGATCCGGTCGGCCAAAGTCATCGCTTCGATCTGGTCATGGGTGACGAAAACCGTTGTGGTTTTAAGACGTTGGTGAAGTTCCTTGATTTCGACCCGCATCTGGATCCGAAGCTTGGCATCCAGGTTGGACAGTGGTTCGTCAAACAGAAAGACCTGAGGATCGCGAACAATCGCGCGCCCCATGGCCACGCGCTGGCGCTGACCGCCGGACAAATGGCGAGGCTTTCGATCAAGGTAATCCGTCAGGCTCAGGATCTCGGCCGCCTCTTTCACCCGCCGGTCGATCTCGGCCCGCGCGACCTTTGACACCTTCAGCGCAAAGCCCATGTTTTCGGCCACCGACTTGTGCGGATAAAGCGCATAGGTCTGGAACACCATCGCAATGTCGCGCTCGGCAGGCGGCAGATTGTTCACCACACGATCCCCGATTGCAATGGTGCCCGAGTTGATCGGCTCAAGCCCCGCAATCATCCGCAAAAGCGTGGACTTTCCACATCCCGACGGGCCGACCAGAGCGACAAACTCGCCGTCCTCGATGTCGACGTTTACGCCATGGATGACCTCGACCGACCCATAGGATTTTCGGATATCCTGAATACTGACATCTGCCATTACCGGCACTTTCCCCCGCTCAGACTTTGGATGCTAGTGAAAGGTTTTTCGGCTGTCCACGCCTACTGGTGCGGATTTGTTGACTTAACGTCAAACAGGCCCATACTCGTAATTCGTGGGGGAACCAGTGGCGCAGCCTGTTCAGTTTGCTTGGAAAATCGCGCGCCTTCCAACTTCCCGCCACGACAATGCAAAAAACCGATCCGTGGGAGGACGCACATGAAGGTTGAACTCTATAATTACATCCGCGCCGCACAAAAGATGAACCGCCGCCAGATGCTGCAAGGCTCGGCTGCCATCAGTGCGGCGGCGATGATGCCGAA
The DNA here is from genome assembly GCA_013002465.1 of Silicimonas sp. Classification (GTDB taxonomy): domain Bacteria; phylum Pseudomonadota; class Alphaproteobacteria; order Rhodobacterales; family Rhodobacteraceae; genus JABDJO01. The sequence continues at coordinate 2,955 of JABDJO010000125.1, forward strand.
GGGGGCCAAGGCGGCCAGCCATTCGAATGTGCGTGCCGAAATCCTGAAAATTCCCGGCGTCGGGCAGGGGTCACCAACCGACGGCGATTGGCAGAAGGTCGGCGAAATGTGCCTGGGCGCTACCCGGGAAAACGTCGCCGAGGGCGAATTTGCGGGCGTCGAACTGACCTTCATGGGGCTCAATAACCAGAACCTGCACAACTTCCTGTTCCGTGGGTTCCTGAAGCCATGGGAGGCCTATACGGGCGCCAAGATCAACTGGATCGACCTTGCACAGGCCGACTATAACGCGCGTCTTCAGCAGTCGATCGCGACCGGCACCGTGGATTTCGACATCATCGAAATGGGCGCACCGTTCGAGGGTGACGTTCTTGGCAAGGGTCTGGCTTCGGAGATGCCCGATTGGGTCAAGGACCAGATCGACATGGACGATTACGTCGACTACCTGAAGGAACCGGTTGGCACCTGGGGTGGCAAAACCTATCGGATTTCCATCGACGGCGACTGCCACACCTTCGCCTATCGCACCGATTACTTCGGCGAAGGCGGTATCGGTGGCGCGGAAGTACCGACCACCTGGCAGGAAATCAACCAGGTCTCGAAAGACCTTGTTGGCAAGGAAGATCCGCTGACCGGTCTTCCGGCACACGGCTACCTCGACCCCTTGAAGGGCTGGGGCGGTTTCGGATTCTACTTCCTGGAAAACCGCGCCTCGGCCTATGCCAAGCACCCCAACAGCCCGGCTTGGCTGTTCGATCCCGAAACCATGCAGCCGATGGTCAACAACCCGGCTTGGGTACAGGCGATTCAGGACGTGATGGATCTGATCGAAGCCGGCGCATACCCCGCCGACCAGATCAACGCCGATCCCGGCACAACCGCGTTCCAGCAGTTTCTTGCGGGAACCGGCTCGATGCTGATGTGGTGGGGCGACGTGGGTTCGAACGCGCGCACGTCAGACACTTCGGTGGTGGGCGATGTCGTGGGCTTCGGCGTCAACCCGGCCTCGGACCGGGTCTACAACGCCCAATCGGGCGAGTGGGAAGACACCCGCAACGAAGCGCCGAACATGGCCTATATCGGCTGGGGCGTCTACGTCATGGCCACCGTCGATGGCGACGACAAAAAGCACAAGGCGGCCTGGTCGGCAGCAGCCCATCTGGGCGGCAAGGACCTGTCGTTGTGGGCTTCGGCCTATCCCTCGGGCTTCCAGCCGTACCGGAACTCGCACTTTCAGTTCGACGAATGGGAAGAGGCGGGCTATGACCGGGCCTTCATCGAGGACTACCTTGGGTCCAACGCCGACAGCTACAACCACCCGAACGCGGCCATCGAACCGCGTATTCCGGGCATCTTCCAGTACTACTCGGTTGCGGAAGACGAGCTGGCGAAAGGCTATGCGGGTCAGTATGGATCGGCCCAGGAAACCGCAGACGCGATTGCGGCAGCCTGGGAAAAGATCACCGACCAGATCGGTCGCGACAGCCAGATCGCGGTCTACAAGGCTTCGCTTGGCATGTAGGTCTGGTTGACAAGATCAGGAAGAAGGGCGCGGTTCGGTTCCGCGCCCTTTTTCGTTTCGGGGCGCCGGGGCTCTGCCCCTTTGGCCTTCGGCCAATTCCCCCGGAGTATTTTCGACAGGAAGAATGCTGATGATTTGCCCTCAGTGCCAGACATCTTGATAGAGTCTGACAATCTCTTCCGCCGTTGGCACCCGCGGATTGTTTTGTGGCGACCCGGAGGCCAGCGCCTGCTTGGCCATGACCATCAGCTTGGCATCGTCCGCCGCATGGCCCAATTCGCCGGGATTGGGCACCTTCAGATCGGCGTTTAAGTCCTTCAAACCGTTCACAAGTTTTTCACAAGCCACCACGTCGCTTTCACCGTCCAAAGCCCAGCCCATCACCCGCGCACAAGTGGCATAGCGCGCCGGAGCCGCAGTGACGGAATAGGCGGTGACGGCAGGCAACAGCATCGCATTCGAAAGCCCATGTGCGACGTGAAAATGCGCGCCGATCGGTCGGCTCATGCCATGGACAAGGGCGACCGAGGCGTTGGAAAACGCCATGCCAGCCTGGCTTGCGGCCAACATTAGGGCCTCGCGTGCGTGCGGGTTCTCGGGGTCGTCGCAAGCCGCGCGCACATGGGAGGCAATCGCGGGCATGGCCGCCAATGCGAAAGCATCGGTATAGGCGAAGGCCCGGCGCGAGACATAGGCCTCGATGGCGTGGGTCAGGCTGTCTACGGCGGTGTCGGCGGTGATCCTCCAGGGTTTGGTCACCGTGAAGGTCCAGTCGATCAGCGCTGCGGTTGCCGCGCAGGCAAGGCCGGAAAGGTTATACTTTTCCGTCAGTTCCGTGTCGGTGATCACGCACCAGCGGGTCAGTTCCGAACCCGTTCCGCCCGTCGTCGGAACAAGGATCACGGGCGGCCCAGGGCGATCAATCTGTGTCGGAGCCTTGTAGTCGCGCACATGGCCGGGATTGACGCTCATGAAACTGATCGCCTTGGCCGTATCCATCGGAGAGCCGCCGCCAAGCCCGACAATGCAGTCGAAATCACCCGACCGCAGGACTTCCAGCCCAGCCTCAACGCAGGTGTCGGTCGGGTCTTCGACGACACCGTCGAACATGGCCCAGACGATGCCTGCGGTATCCAAAACATCCGTCACAGTAGCGACATGGCCCAGAGCCACCAGATTGGTGTCGGTCACGATCAGGGGGCGCGACAACCCGAGTTGATCCAGAACTTCGCTCACTTCCCGGGCGATGCCGCCACCGATACGGATGATCCGGGGCGATTGCACCCGACCGATTGCGCCTGTGTCCATCTGAAACTCCTTTTCAGACAGTCTGCGGCAAGGCAGTCCCAAGGGCAAAGTTTTTGATTTTCAGCCGCCTGGAACCCGTCTAACCTCACCACCATGAGCGAGGGGGATCTGCTTCACACGGTGACTGCCGACAACATCTCGGATGGCCGTCGCCGTCTGGGCAAGGCGATGGTCTGGGGCAGTGCCGGGTTGGTCGCGATCCTCGGGCTTTGGCAGATGCTGCACGAAACCGGTCGAGTGTCGGGCGGCTTTGAAACCTGGCGCCCGGTGCTTTATGCCTATCTCCTTTGGGCCACGGCGCTATGTTGGTCGCAAGTCATTGTTCGCGGCGAAATGGGCAAACGGACCTTGTTCGTCCTGCCCGCTGCGCTGTTTGTGATCAGCCTCGTCGTCTTTCCGCTGCTTTTCGCGCTCTATATCTCGTTCACTGACTGGAACCTTGCTTCGGCGGCGGGTCCTCAGCCCAATGGGTGGGACAACATACGCCAGATGTGGAGCGATGCGTTTTACTGGAATGCATTGAAAAACATGGTTTATTACGTCGTCGCGGTCAGCGTGGAATATATGATCGCCTTCGGTCTGGCCCTGCTTTTGAACGCCCAGATCCGGGCGCGCAAATTTTTCCGCGTGGTCTTCCTTTTGCCGCTGATGCTGTCGCCTGTCGCCGTCTCGTGGATGGTCGGCAAGTCGATGATGGAAATCCGCTTTGGCCCCCTGGCGCGGCTTGCGCGCGAGATTGGCATCGACAACCCCAGCTTCTTCGGCAGCCCCGAAATGGCGCGCTTCATGATCATGGCGATGGACGCCTGGACGTTCATTCCCTTCATGATGATCATGCTTCTGGCCGGGCTTCAGGCGCTGCCGCGCGAAATCATCGAGGCGTCAAAGGTCGACGGTGCAACGGGCTGGCAGAGCTTTAAAGAGGTCATTTTCCCCCTGATGCTGCCGGTTTCGGTGACCGCGATCGTGATCCGCATCATCTTCAAACTGAAGCTGGCCGATATCATCATCAACGTGACGTCCGGCGGTCCAGGCGGCGCCACCGACAGCGTCACCAGCTTTATCTTCCGCGAATACCGGGATCGCTCGAACGTCGGCTATGGCACGCTTTTGGCCATCGTGTATCTTGTGCTGATCGTCATTTTCATCACCGCGCTTTTGAAACTCGTCAGTCGATACATGGAGCGACCGGCATGAGCGCGATTTTCAAGGATCACGAAGCCGACCGGAAGGTCGATGTCAGATGGTGGTCGTCGCGCGTGGCCATTTATGGCGCGCTGATCCTTTGGGCCTTCATCTGCCTCTTTCCGATCTATTGGACATTGACGACATCGTTCAAACTCGCCCCCGACGTGATGAAGGGCAATATGATCCCTTGGGTTGACTACACGCCGAAATGGAAAGGGTGGGAATCGCTTGGCCTTTCGCCCCGTCTGATCGGCGAGGTTTCGACGGTGCGCGAAGAGTTCATGAAGCGATTCTGGAATTCGACCATCGTCGCACTTTCGGCCTCGACACTGGCCGTCGTCCTCGGATCGCTTGCCGCCTATGGCCTTTCCCGGTTCAACTATCGCTTCGGGTTCATGCGAAATTCGGACATTTCATTCTTTTTCCTCAGCCAGATGATCCTGCCGCCCGTGGTGCTCGCTCTGCCTTTCCTGGTGCTTTACAAGTCGCTCGCCCTTCTCGACAGCCGTATTGGACTGATCCTTCTTTATACGCTGATGGTCTTGCCCATTGTCATCTGGATCATGCGCGACCAATTCCAGGGCATCCCGACCGAGTTGGAGGAAGCGGCCCTTGTCGACGGCCTTGGCATCTGGGGCGCGTTTTTGCAGATCGTCCTGCCCATTGCGCTGCCGGGCATGGTCGCCGCCTTTATCCTGTCGCTGGTGCTTTGTTGGAACGAATACTTCTTCGCGGCACTTCTGACTGCGACAGACGCCAAAACCCTGCCTGTCATGGTTGCATCGCAAACAGGGTCCCAGGGGATCAACTGGTGGTCCATGGCGGCCTTGTCATCGGCGGCAATCATGCCCTTGGTTGTCGTCGCGATCTTCCTTGAGAAATACATCATCAAGGGCATGGCGGCGGGCGCGGTGAAATAGCTATTCCATGTTCGTGTGCCGCGCGCGCATCGCCGCGGAGGAAACACCCAACGTATCGCGCAGCCGCAGCACCATCATCTCGAACAACATGAACATCGCCCCTTCATAAAGCGATCCCATTGGCAAAACCGAGACCCTGTTTCCCCGGTCGCTGGCCATGGTCTGTGCGGGAATGTGCAATGTGTGATCCGCCATCTCTGCCGCCCGAGATTCGGGCGTGGCGGTCAGAAACAGGATGCGCGCACCGTCACGGCGGGCAACTTCCATCAGGGCGCTGACCGTTGACAATTCCCCGGGGCCGGCGGAAACGACAAACAGATCACCATCGCCCAGGGCCGGGGCATTCATATCGCCCACCATCCCCGCATTCAGGCCAAGGTGAAACAACCGCATCGCCAACCCGCGCATCTGCAACCCTTCACGACCGCAGCCGTAAAGCAGAATGGCGCGCGCATCGGCGATCATTTGGCACGCAACCTCCATCGCATCAGGGTCAACGCGGTCAAGAACACCGCTCAACTCGTCCAATGCTGCCCGGTGATCAATCGCCATGGCTCAACTCGGCGGCGATGTCCTTGGTCTGTTCATAAAGCCGGCGAAACAAGGCATAGCCTTTTTCATAGGCCGGATCAGGTTTGGCACGCACGGTCTCGGCCACAGGGTTCCAGGCGGCAATGTCGCCGCGCTCAACCGCCCCGATGGACAAAGCGGCCAGAAACGCATCGCCGAAACTCGCGCCGATCGTCTTTTCGCACACAACCTGGTCAATCCCGGTGATGTCGGACGTCGCCTGCAGCCACAGCCGATTCTGGGTGCCGCCACCCACGGCCAGAAGGCGCTTTGGTGACTGGCCCAACTCCGCGAAAGTATCCGTTACATGGCGCGTGCCATAGGCGATGCCCTCGATCAGCGCGCGATAGATGTCGCCGCGCTCATGGGTCAGGTTCAGTCCGAACAATACCCCCTTGGCGTTCATGTCATGGATCGGGGTGCGCTCACCCGAAAAATAGGGCAACATCAACAACCCGTTGGCCCCTGGCGGAGATTGCGCGGCCTCGGCAGTCAGCACCGGGAACGCCTCGCCGCGTTCCAGATCCCGCGCCATCTGATCGCGGAACCAATGTGTGAGCGTGCCCGAGGTCGCGAGCCCCGCCATCGAGGCATGCTCGCCCGAAAACAGCCAGGGCGCATACCAGATGCGCGGATCGGTAACCTGGGACTGGGCGCGCAGAATGATGAAGATGGTCGAACCATACATCATCATCATGTCGCCGGGGTGATCCACGCCGACCGAGAATGCCTCGGCCGCCGCGTCAATGGTGCCTGCCGTCACCGGCGTGCCCTTGGCCAGCCCGGTCGCCTCGGCAGCCCTGGCCGTCACTTCGCCCGCAATATCGCCCGACCACATAAGGCGTGGCAACTTGTCCAAGGGCAGGATGTCGTCGGCCAGATCATCGACCCAAGTCTGCGTCGCCACGTCATAGAGCGGCGAGAAATTGGCCGCCGTGTAATGGTCGATCACCACTTCGCCGGTCAGACGCTGCACCAGAAAGCTGGTCGACGTCAGAACATGGGCTGTCGCTTCATAAACCTCGGGCCGGTTGCGTTTCAGCCAGAGAATCTTCGGCCCCACCGATTGCGACGTCAGCGCATTGCCGCAGCGCGCGATGATGGTCTTTTCGCCGATCCGGTCGGTCAACTCCCGCACCTCGGCTTCGGCCCGCCCGTCGACGCCGTAGAGCACGCCGTTCATCAGGGGCGCGCCATCCGCATCCACCGGCAACATGCAGGGGCCGATGGCGCTGCAAGCGACCGCCTTGATGTCGGCGGGGTCAACGCGCGATGTGCTCAGAATCTTTTGACACACATGGACGAAATCCCCCCACCAATCCTCCTCTGGGCGATGTTCGGCCCAGCCGGGTTGCGGCACCAGCATGTCATGGCCACGGGCCGCCTGGGCCACCACGGACCCGGTTTCATCGACCAGCACACCCTTGGTTTCATAGGTGCCGATATCAATCCCAAGCGTGTAGGCCATCAGGTATTGTCGTCCCGGTCGAGCGAGAATTCGGGCCCTATCTTTGCAAGGACACCGGCAAGGAGGTCGCTCAGGGCAACAAGATCGCCAAGATTGCAAACCTCGCGCGCCGAATGCGAATACCGCATCGGAAATCCGACATCTATCGAAGCAACGCCGCCGCCGACAAGCTGCACATAGGAAAGATCGGTCAATACCCCGACCTGCGCGCTGCGCTGCAAAGGGATCCCTTCGGCTTCGGCGACGTTCTCAAAGAGATGCACCATCGCGGGATGAGGGATAACCCCGTTCAAGGTGCCGCGCCCGTGAAAGGAATAAAGGCTCATCCCCGGGCCGCCGCCCAGAACCATGTCCCCCCGGGCACCCATGTCAGGCGTATCGGTGGCCAGCATCAGATCAAGCTGAATGGCGATATCGGGTTGCAGGCTTTGGGCCAGGGGCAGGGCGCCCCGCAGGTTGAACTCTTCCTGTACTGTGAACGCCAGATCGACGGGGGCGCCGCCGGTGCGGTCCTGCAATCGGCGTGCGATGTCCAAAAGCACGGCACAGCCCGCGCGATCATCGACGCTGGTGCCCGCGATACAGGCTTCGGTCAGTTCAACAGCACGCGGCGCATAGACAACCGGTGAACCGATCCGCACGCCCGCTGCCGCGACCGCATCAGCAGAAGAATGCCCGGTGTCCACGTAAAGCTCGGCATATGGCGTCACCCGGTACTTTTCATCCGGCGCGGTGGCGTGATGGCTCTTGTTGGCGATGATGCCCGGAACATCCTGGCCGTCACTGACGCAAATCAGAACCTCTTGTGCGGCCAGGGCCCGCTCTGGCACACCGCCAAGCCGCTCAAGACGGATCAATCCGTCGGGCTCGATCCGACGCACGACAAATCCTAACTGGTCCATATGGGTGAACAGCATCACGCGTGGACCGTCGCCCGGAAAATGCGCCACGAGGTTGCCAAGCGTATCCGACCGGCTTTCCACGCCGATCTTGCCCAACCGATCCCGCAACGAGCGCCGCACCCGGTCCTCGTGCCCCGAAAGCCCGGGGATCATCATCAATTCCAGAAGGTCTTGCCTGATCCGATCCGTCATGCCCGCGCCTTTCGCGCCTGGGCCATGAAGTCCTGCGCCCGATCTGGATCAATCGCGTTCCAGGTGTCGCCATCCACTTTCAGCGACGAACCAACGATGCAGCCATCCGCGATGCCCAGGACATCCGCGACCGTGTCATGCTTGACGCCGGTGTTGGCCATCACGGGCGTGTTGGGCAGAACCGCTTTCACCGCCTCTAGGTCCGACAGGGCGGCGGCCTCTCCGGTGATCTGGCCCGACACCAGAACCGCGTCCGGGATCGAGGAAAAGACCGCCGAGCGCGCGCGGTCGGGCAGGGGGCGTTGATCCAGGGAATGGGCGAACTCCGCCGAAACATTATAGAGCATCGCCATGTCCTGCCGCCCCAACCGATCACGATAACGCATCGCCTTGCCGGCATCCGGCGACCACACACCCATGTCCGAAGCATAGGTGCCGGTGAATATCTCGCGCACAAACGCGGCCCCCGTGGCGGCCCCCAAGGCAACGCTCGACATCGGATCCCACAGGACATTGACCCCAAAGGGCACTGAAATGTCGGACTTCAGGGCCCCGATCAGCGCCGCCATGGTCGCCGTGGAGGCCACATCGACCTGAAATTCGTAGGGGCGGTCGTTTTCATTGCCGAACATCACCGCATCGAACCCCGCATCCTGAAGCGCCATCAGGTCAGCCCGGGCGGCGGCAACAAGGTCGATCGCAGGGTCATGAAGGGGAGACCCGGGCAAAGCGCCGATATGCACCATTCCGATGACGGGCTTCCTGTCGCCGAATATACGTTGAAATTTTGCTGTCAAACCAATCGTCTCCTTTGGATCGGACTCTAAAAGTGGCCATCTGTTTACGCAAAGAGAAACTTGGGTATGCTCGCCGGAACACATGCGACATGGGGGCGAGAAGATGAGCTTGAAGACACGGCACTGGGATCGGCTGGGAAACGGCGGGCTGACGTTCACCGAACTTGGATTTGGCACCGCCCCTCTTGGCAATCTCTACCGGGCGATCAGTGACGAGGACGCCCGCGCGGTGCTTGATGCGGCCTGGGAAGGCGGCGTGCGTTACTATGATACCGCGCCGCTTTACGGGCTGGGGCTGTCGGAAACCCGGCTGAACCCGTTTCTAAGGGGCAAGCCGCGCAACGATTATGTCCTGTCGACCAAGGTTGGGCGGCTCATTCAGCATTGCGCGCCCGAGTTCCGCGCTGGCGAAGGCAAATGGTTCGAGGTGCCCCAAAGGCGCGAACATTTCGACTATAGCTATGACGGCGTCATGCGCTCGGTCGAACATTCGTTTTCGCGCCTCGGCGTGGACCGGATCGACATCCTCTATGTTCACGACCTCTGCGTCTTTACCCATGGATCGAAGGCCGCCTCGGACATGCGGATCGAGGAGTTTTTCGGCGCGCGCGGATATGACGCCATGGTTTCTCTCAGGGATCAGGGCGTGGTGCGTGCCATCGGTGGTGGCATCAACGAATGGGAAGTCTGCCAAACCCTGGCCGAACGGGGCGATTTCGATCTGTTTCTATTGGCGGGCCGCTATACGCTTCTGGAACAAACGGCGCTGGACACCTTCCTGCCGCTCTGTGAGTCCCGTGGCATCGGCATCGTGACGGGTGGACCTTATAACTCCGGCATTCTGGCAACCGGAGCCAAGCCCGGCGCGTTCTACAATTATGATCCGGCCCCGGCCGAGATACTTGACCGGGTGAACCGGATCGAAGCCGTCTGCAAGGACCACGGCGTTGCCATGGTCAACGCCGCTTTCCAGTTCCCGCTTCTGCACCCGGCCCATGTGGCTGTGATCCCTGGCGGACAGGGCGTCTCGGAAATGGCGGGCAATCTGAAGGCGGCGCAGGCCGAGATCCCGCGTGATCTTTGGGCCGACCTGAAGGCTCAGGGGCTGATGCGTGAAGATGCGCCCGCGTGAATTGCGCGAGCTGAGTGAGGAACCAGTGACCTGGCGCTGCGGCGAGAAAAAAACTGTTTAAACTATTGAACTAAAATAAAAGATATTCATCCACACTTGTTTGCCAGAAACGCGTTCACATCGCTGGCTCTCAGGTTCTTACGCTCATCACGCTGCGATGAAACAAACAAAGCCGCTGCCCCTTGTGCGAACCCGATGGCGTCAACCATGGGCGCACCATTTAGCACGCACGCCGCAAGGGCCCCGACAAACATGTCGCCTGCACCATGGGTCGACACAACTTCGACCGCATACCCGGGAAACGTCCGGCCCTCGAACCTGACACCATCGGCGCCTAGTGTTTCAAGCACCGGCAAGGTCATGGGCAGCGCCGGGTATTGGGCCGCCTCGACGCGGTTGACGATCAAAAGGTCCAACAGCTCCACCAAATCGTCCGACAGGTCCCGCGCGGGCGCCGCGTTCAGCCAGACCCGTGCTCCCGCCGCCCGGGCTTTTCCGGCAATCGTCAGGTTAGCTGCCTCGGGAACCTCGTTCTGCAACAGGACCAGTCCGGTCTCTGACGGGATATCAATGGCATCGCCGTCAATCCGCAAGTTCGCGGCAGACACGATCACTGCGCCGTAGTCCCCGTTGGCATCGACAATGGCCGCACTCATGCCGCTGGCGCCGTCGTCTTTTTGCAACTGGGCGATGTCAACGTGGGCGTCGCGCAAACCCGCCTCAAGCCTTGCACCGAAAGCGTCACCGCCGATCCGACCGGCAAAGCCCACATCGGCCCCTATGCGCGACGCGGCCACGGCCTGGTTGCCGCCCTTGCCGCCAAACACATAGTCCACACTTTCACCGGTCACGGTTTCGTCCAGTTCAGGGAAATGCGGTGCTCGAACCGCCACATCCAGATGGAGGGACCCGACGACCAGAAGTTTCACGACAACAACGCCGCCTGAACCAGCCGCATCGCAACCGGAGCGTCCTGTCGCATGATGGCGGATTGAAGGTCCGCATTGTCGACAAGACCATGCGCAATGGCGCGCAACCTGGTCACGACCTCGATGTTGGTGCGCGCCTCTTCCACGGGATCAAGCCCCGAATGATCGGGGAAGGTATCGAAATAGATCGCACCACCGTATCCCAACCGCTCAAGCTGGACCAAAAGTTCAACGGTCTGAACGGGATGTACGGCCCCCACCATCAGCCCGTTATCCCATTTGCCATAGCCGTCATTCAGATGGACCCCCAATATCCGTGACTGGCGCGCCACAAGCACGGCGGCAAAAGCGGGCATCTCATCGGCATAAAGCACATGGGCGAAATCCAGCGTGACCCCGGTGTTCTTGCGCCCGATCTCCCTGATAGCCAGCAAGGTCGTCGCCGCATCGGGCATCAGGGCAAAGGCCCGCGGTTCGTTCGGTTTGTACTCCAGCGCAATGTCGATTGCGGGGTTGTGGTCGGCAATCTCGGCCATGGCCTCGATCGTGCGGTCCCAGGCGGCGCCATAATCCATCTGAAACGAATAATCGAACCCGTCCTGCCCCATCCAGAGTGTCATCAGACTGCCACCCATCTCGGACAGCACATCCAGCCCGCGCCGGGTCTCATCAATCGCCGCCCGCCGGACCCTGGCCTCGGGATGCGTGAATGCCCCCAGTTTATAGGCCGGATCGGTGTAATACCGCATGGCCATCCCGTTCAGCGCCATGCCGCTATCGTCCAGCACGCGCGACAGGTCGCCGGGGCTGTCATCGACGAAATGATCGGGATAGTTCAAATCGGCTGCATTCAGCCCCGCCGTAGCGGCGCGTTGCAGAAGATCGGCCGTCGTGATCGTGTTCTTGCCCGGCCAATATGCGGCAGCGCCGATCCTGAAGGCATTTAGGCGGGCGGCAAAGCGGGGCGCATGCGTGTGATCCATGGCGGCGACCTTATCCGCGCATTGGTCCGCTCTGCAATTTGCAAACGCCGGCACCGGCGATTTCGCCTCGGTTTCTTGGCCGAAAATCCCTAAAGTTACCCAGCCACCGCTTGCCCGCCGACCTTAACTGTGGTTGAACGGAAAAGACGAAACTGAACGAAAGAGTTTAGTGAATGACCGATTTTTCCCAACGGCGCACAACCATGGTCGATACGCAGGTGCGCCCCTCGGATGTGACCAAGTTCACCATCATTGACGCCATGCTTTCTGTACCGCGCGAAATGTTCGTGCCCGACGACCGTCGCGAAGCGGCCTATGCCGGGGAACACGTCTCGCTTGGACAAGGACGTGTGGTGCTTGATCCGCGAACCTTGGCCAAGATGCTTGACGCGGTCGATATCCAGGGCGACGAAATCGTGCTCGATGTCGGCGCCGGGCTTGGGTATTCCTCTGCCGTTGCCGCGCGCATGGCAGAAGCGGTGATCGCCCTTGAAGAAGACCCTGATCTTGCGGCCGAAGCCGAGCATGCGCTTTCTGAAGCCTCCGCCGACAATGTGGCGGTGGTGAGCGGCCCCCTGGTCGATGGTGCCGCCAAACATGGGCCCTATGACGTCATTCTTTTGCAGGGAGCCGTGCAGCGGATGCCCGAGGCCCTGACCGACCAGTTGAAAGAAGGCGGACGGATCATCGCGATTTTTGATGAAAGCGGGTTGGGCGCGGTTCAGATCGGCTATAAAATCGACAACGCGATCAGTTGGCGGTCTGCATTTAACGCGGGCGCGCCCGTGCTGCCGGGATTTGAAGCGAACCGTGCGTTTGTACTTTAGGTAACGTTGAAAGAGGAATCATCATGGCTGGTTTGCCGCGGAAACTGGGATTTTGGGGGATCGCGGCGTTGCTTTGGGTTACGCCTGCAAGTGCCGAAACCCTGTCGGATGCCTTGGCGACGGCCTATCGAAACAGCGGGTTGATCGACCAGAATCGCGCCGTGTTGCGGGCCGCGGACGAAGACGTTGCCCTGGCGGTCGCGACCTTGCGCCCGGTGCTGGCCTATGCCCTGGGGGCGAACTATTCGAACCCTTCGCTTGGCGATGAAACCTCGATCACGGCCACGCTCTCGGCCAGTATGTTGCTTTATGATTTTGGCCGCTCACAACTGGGCATTGATGGCGCCAAGGAAACCGTTCTGGCCACCCGTGCCGCCCTCGTCGACATCGAAAACACTGTTCTTCTGAACACCGTCAACGCCTATCTGGCGGTGCGCCGGTCCGAGGCCTTCGTCGGGCTCAGAATGAACAACGTCCGGCTTTTGACCGAGCAGCTTCGTGCCACCCGTGACCGGTTCGAGGTCGGCGAAGTGACCCGCACCGATGTGTCACTGGCCGAAGCCCGGCTTGCGGCGGCCCGCAGCGGTCTGGCGGCCGAACAGGGCGGCCTGGCGCAGGCGCGTGAACAATACAAGGCCGTCGTCGGTGTCTATCCCGGTCGGCTGGCACCACCGCCACCAACCCCAGCCATTCCAGGCACTGAGAATGCGGCACGCGACATCGCCCGCAGGAACAACCCACAGATCGCGCAGGTCCAGCATCAGGTCAAGGCGGCCGAAATCGCGGTGCAACAGGCCGCGCGCTCAATTTATCCAACGCTGGACGCGACGGGTCAGTTTTCCCTGGACGACGACGGCGACGACAGCACGAGTTTTGGCATCGAACTCTCTGGACCGATCTATCAGGGCGGCACCATCGCGGCAGGTCTTCGAAAGACCCAGGCGCTGAGGGATCAGGCCCGCGCCGGTCTCTACACAACCGGGCTTCTGGTCGATCAGCAGGTCGGCAACGCCTATGCCAACCTGGCCGTGGCGATTGCCAGCATTGACGCCTCTGACCGCCAGGTTCGGGCGGCGCAATTGGCCCTGGATGGTGTCCGCGAAGAGCTTTTGCTGGGTGCCCGCACCACGCTAGAGGTTCTGGACCAGGAACAGGAACTTCTCGATGCCCAGACCAGCCGCGTATCGGCGATTGTCGACCGACACAGCGCTGTCTACCAGGTATTGGACTCAACGGGCATGCTTACTGCCGAAAGGCTGGGTCTGAATGTGCCGATATATGACCCTGCGGCCTATTATAACGCTGTGAAAGACGCCCCGCTTCACAACGTGAGCCCACAGGGCAAGAAACTTGACCGCGTTCTCAAGGCCATTGGTCGAGAGTAAGCATTGCACGATCAAGAGGTTGCCGGGGCGCACTCCAGAGGTTACCTTGCCGTCGGGGGCAGCAAAGTCAGAGGGCAAATGTCGAATTCCGCGTCGGATTCCAAGGTCGAGGACGTTCTCTCCTCTGTCAGACGGTTGGTTTCAAACGAATTACCGCGAAAACCCCGCCCCTCCGTACCAGAGGGGCCGGGCGCGCTTGTCTTGACCGAAGCGCATCGGGTTGAAGTCGGGGCCGGGGCCCGCGTCGCCTCGAAATCCCTTGAAGAACGCATCGCCGAGTTGGAAGCAGCAGTTGGTGGTGGCAACGAAGAATTCGAACCTGATGGCAGCGAAGATCAGGCACAGCACCGGCCCGACCGCATTGTCTACACGCGCCCGCCCTCCAGCGAAGAGGAAAGCCAGGCGCGCGGCTCGACCCTGCGTCTCAGCCAGATCGCCCTGATCAACACCGGCCCGGCCAATGACGACGAACAGTTGGACGAAGAAGCGCCCCGATTCCGGCACGACGCCGAGGCGGATGCCGAAAGCGAACCCGATCCCGACGAAGCGCCGATGGCTGTCGATGTGCCCTTGCCCGAACCGACCAGCGCCGAAGTCGCCGCTTTTACCGACCCAGATGACGTCGCCCGCCTGATTGAACAGCGGATGAACTCTGACGACGAACCTGTTCAGCCGATTGCCGCCAAAGGGCCGGATGCCGACGACACCGATGAACCTTCAATCAGCGACGAAGACTTCGAAGACGCCTTGTGCGAAGCGGTGGCCAATTCGCTGCCCGGAGCTGTCGCAGACACAATTGATGCGGGCGAGTTTGAAGACGAAGCCGAGGAAAACGTCGATTCGGGCGACGGCGGAGACACCAACGAGGATATTGAGGAAACCCACGACACGGTCGACAGCGAATTCGAAAGCGAGCCGTTTGACGATGCGGACCTGACCGAAGCCGAGGACCCGGTCCCTGACCTCACAACGGACCTGCAGGTCGATGCCCCCTTTGGCGCGCCGCCCGAAACCGCCCTCGTTGAGGCGGACGAACAACCCTCGTTCGCCGACCCCACGCCAGAGCCGACCGACGAAGAGGCCACGTTCGACCCCGACGCGGCGAACGATGACAGTGCCGAAGTGGCCGCCGCGCTTGCCGAACTGCCCGACGACGATGCCATGCGCCTGTTGGTGGCACGGCTGATCCGCGAAGAGCTTCAGGGCGAACTTGGCGAACGGATCACCCGCAACGTGCGCAAGCTTGTCCGCCGCGAGATAAAGCGCTCGCTCAGTTCCCAAGACCTGACTTAAGTCAGACCAGACGATGAACACCCCCGCCCACCTGATCTTTGGCGCGGCCGCATTTTCCAAACCTGACCAGAAACGCAGTTTCCTGTCTGCGGTGCTTGGGTCCCTTGCGCCCGATCTGTCGCTTTATGTCATGGTTGGCGTCTCGATCTTCCTCTTGGGTGCCTCACCCCAGATCGTCTTTCGCGAATACTACTACTCGGACCTTTGGCAATCGGTCTTTGCCGTCGACAACAGCTTTGTCGTCTGGGGTCTGTTTCTGGGCCTCGCACTTTGGCGTGGCTGGAAACTTCTGTCCATTTTTGCAAGTGCCGCGCTTTTGCACCTGTCGCTGGATTTTCCCCTGCACACCCACGACGCCCGCCAGCACTTCTGGCCGCTCAGCGATTGGGTCTTTGTCAGCCCCGTCAGCTATTGGGACAATCGCGCCCATGCCGGTGTTGTCGGCCCGCTTGAACTGTCACTTTCGTTTGGGTTGGCCGGTTACATGCTGTGGCTGCACCAGCACTGGGGCGTGCGCATTGCCGTTCTGGTGTTTCTTGTTGCCGAATTGCTAAGCTCCGGCATCTGGCGGTTTGTCTTCTGAGGGCGGTTTCCATCCCCTATAAGCAAAGCCTATATCCGATGTCCGAACCTCGACGCGCCACTCATGGTCGAGCGTGTTATCAACGCCAGCACCTTGGCCGGTATTGGCCGCGACATGCTAAGACCTGCCGTGTCCTTGTCGATCCACTCAACCTATCCCGAAAACCGTTCGGTGCGGACCAAAAGGCTCACTTCTGCCTCGGGGAAAAGCACACCGTTCAGGCCCGATACCTTCACGCCCAAGGGCGAAGCATCCGAGATCGTGACAGGCATCCGGCGGTCATCTGCGATCAGGACCGCCTTGAAATCCGTGGGTTTTCTGCGTTGCCGGTATTTCATGACAGGCGAACATTGACCCGGCCTGGTTAGCGAAACCTTTACGTCAGACTTCCTCGATCCTCAGCGCAACCGGCTCCGAAGCCAGAACCTCCGTAGAACTCAAAGCCTCCAGGGCCATGGCCAATGCCTCTTGCTGCGTCTTATGGGTAACGATCAGCACTGGTGCGGTCGCGGCTTCGTGGCCGTATTGGCGCATCCGGTCGATCGACACACCGGCATCGCCCAGAACCGTCGCGATCTTGGCCAGCGCACCCGGCTTGTCGACCAGGGCCATGCGAAGATAATAGGCCGCTGGCGATGCATTATTCGCCCGCTCGCCCAAACGCAGCGAGGCCGCGCGCTGACCGAAGACCGGCAACCTGAACCCACGCGCCAGATCGGCGACATCTGCAATGACCGCGCTGGCGGTCGGACCTTCACCGGCGCCCGCCCCGCGCAAAACAATCTGACCCACACTGTCACCTTCCAGCACGATCATGTTCGTCGGACCCTCCAACTGCCCGAGGGGAGACGCCGCGGGCACCAGACAGGGCGTCATCCGCGCATCCACCCCGCGTCCGGTCGTCTGCGCAACCCCCAGAAGCTTGATCCGATAGCCCATATCGGCGGCCTGTTCGATATCCTCGATGGTGACCCGCTCGATCCCTTCGATGGTCAGAGCATTGAAATCCACCTTGGTGCCAAAGGCCAGTGCGACCAAAAGCGCCAGCTTGTGCCCGGCATCAATGCCGCCCACATCTAGCGTCGGATCGGCCTCCAGATACCCAAGTTCCTCGCATTCTGCAAAGACAGTCTGGTAATCCAGATGCGCCGCTTGCATCCGGGTCAGGATATAATTGCAGGTGCCGTTCATTACGCCCATCACACGGGTGATCTCGTTGCCTGACAGGCCTTCGCTCAGGGCCTTGATGCAGGGAATACCACCTGCGACGGCCGCCTCGTAACGGATGGACAGACCGGCCTCTTCGGCCATTTCGGCCAGGGCCTGACCGTGCATCGCCAGCAGGGCCTTGTTTGCCGTAACCACGTCCTTGCCGGCCTTGAGCGCAGCCTCGGTCGCGGCCTTGGCCGGGCCGTCCGATCCCCCCATCAGTTCGACAAAGACGTCGACGTCATCTCGCGTGGCCAAGGCGACAGGATCATCTTCCCAGGCATAGTCCGACAGCCGCACGCCCCGGTCCCGGTCGCGCGTGCGCGCCGAGACTGCCGAAATCACGATCTCGCGCCCGGTGCGGGCCTGCAGCAAAGCCGCCTGACGCTGAACAATGCGGACAACGCCGGTGCCGACCGTTCCAAGTCCGGCAATTCCAAGTCGAAGGGGGCTGGGCATAGGGCGACTCCGTTAGGCTCTGGGGCGTGTTAGCGGCTTGGCGGCGAAGGGGCAATGCTAGGGGCGAAGCCGGGCGCGCAGGGCCTCCATCTCGGCTTGGGTCGAGGCGGAACGGCGCAATATGGCCGCCCGTGCGCGAAGGGCTGCAGCCCGGCTCGCAAGACGGCGGGCCTCGGCGTTACCGACCTCAAGCGAAGGCGCGGAAATCTGATCAATCGGCACCAGTTCCGGCCAGGGCCGTGTGTCGCGAGTCAATGGCGGCCCACCGGCGTCGGGCCACTCGCCGCAGGCGGTCAAAACCAACAGAATGGGCACCAGATACCGCATGGGCGAACCCTAGGCGCGGCTGCACAAAAAGGCCAGCACCGGGAAATTGCCAATTGAATTGAACACCTGTTCAGATAGAAACAGGGGATGGCACGAAAAACCGGCTCTCACGCAGAAATCACCGGCCCGGCGATCCGGGCGGCGGCGCTCAGCCTTTTTGCCCGTTCGGGCTATGCCGCCGTGTCAATGCGCGAGATCGCCGGAGAAGTAGGCGTGCGGGCAGGGGCACTTTACCTTTATACCCCCGACAAGCAGACCCTTCTGTTCGATCTTTTGCGCGATCATATGGAGCACCTTCTGGGTGCCTGGGCCGATGCCAAATCGGGAACAACGCCCGTGGAGCGGCTTGAGGTCTTTGTGCGGTTTCATATTGACTATCACCTTGACCGCAGCGACCAGGTTTTCCTGTCGTATATGGAACTCAGAAACCTTACCGACGCCAACTTCCAATCCATCGAAACGCTCCGCCGAACCTATGAGGATGAACTTCAAGCAATACTGGCCGACGGGTTGGATAGTGGCGATTTCACCCTTGCGGACGTGCGCGTGTCGACAATGGCGCTGATTGCGATGTTGAACGGGGTGCTGACGTGGTATCGCGAAGGCGGACGGCTTTCGCGCGATCATCTGCAAGGCATCTATTGGAACATGGCACGGGGGATGGTGGGGGCATGAGCTCGGATAACGTTCTGATCGAAATCTCGGCCTCGCCGGCGCGCCGCTGGATGGCGATTATCTGCCTCGCCATGCTGTCTATCCTTTTGGTTTCCTTGATGTTCGGCGACACACCGGAGATTTGGAAATTGGTTTTCGGACTGATCGCGGTTTTTGTCTTGTGGTGTACCAACCAGTTGCGCGAGTCGACGCGGGACAGTCTTGTCCTGACTGAAACCGAATTCAGAACCGGCTCGGGGCGACTGTTGACGACGGTGGCCAATGTGGAACGGGTCGAACGCGGCGCATTCGCCTTCAAACCGTCAAACGGGTTCCTGGTGCGCCTGAAGGAACCTGCGCAATCGGGATGGGCACCGGGGCTTTGGTGGTTACGTGGCAGAAGGCTTGGTGTGGGTGGCACGCTTTCCGGAGGGCAAACTCGTGCCATGGCCGACAGTCTGGCCGCGCTCGCACTTGAACATTCGACCACAGAAGATTGAGAACAAAAAGAAAATCCCGCCACATTGGGACGGGATCTCCTTTGACGGGGTGGTGAAGCGGGGGGTTACACGTCGCCGCCACCTCCGCCAGCAGCAGCATTATTGGCCCAGACAAGCTGTGGCGAAAAGCGCGGTCGCGACAGAGCCACCTCGCGGAACCGATAGGACGCCAGGCCAACCGTAAAGGCGGGGGACCATTCCTGCTCGCTTTCCACGACGATCAACTGGTCGCCATCGGCCATGTCGGGAATGCGATCCTCGATCGAAGTCAGGTCGTCGTATCCGCTCAGATCGCCGACGCCTTCGGACCAGACCAACTCAAGCGTTTTCACGTTGGTATCGGGGTCTTCGTTCATCTGCACGACCGTCACACGCAGGGCATTATCCCCACCATCCGACAGGAAATCGTAGAGTTCGTGCATCGAGGTCATATAGTCGGCGTCGATGGCCAAGGTCTCGCGGCTCAGCATGTCGGCAACCGTATAGGTGGCCTTCTGGCTGACGTTGAGTGTCTTGAACGCATCCCAGAATACGAAGGTCGCAGTGATGGCCCAGACCAGCATCGGCGCGGCCAGAACGGCCTCGACCGAGATGCTGCCCTCTTCGCCCTTGGCATAGCGCTTGGTCAGGGAAAATCGCATTACGGGTTTCCTCCGTTGCCATTGCCATTGCCATTAACGTTGCCGTTGCCGTTACCGTTGCCACCGGCATTGCTTCCGCTGTTCGCTGCAACTTCGCCAGCGTCGTCGCCAGCATTGTTGTGGGCACCGGAATTGCCGGGGTCACAGCCTTCGCCGCCATTGCCGATACCTGCGTTACAGATATTCAATGCGCGGTTGCCGGGTTCGTTCACGAAGGATGCTGTTGCGACGATGGCATAGTTGCCTTCCATATCGACCCGCATGCCGACGCCGATACCAGTTGTCGGGAAAATGGGTTGCGACAGGGAGCAGACGCGAATCAGCATGGCCTGGTTCTGGCTGCCGATCGAGTACGAGCCGTCCTGGTCATAAAACCCGGATTTGTCGACGCAGCGAATTGGGCCAGAGGCGACAGTTGCCACATTGCCCGGTTCGGGAAGCACCGGATCCATTTCAACCATCAGGTTGTCCATGCAATCGGGAAGGATTCCGGCATTGTTGCAGATGCTGGCTTTCAAATCGTCATATTTGGGAACCAGACCGCCAAGCCGCACGTCGCGCACGGCAACGTCCACGGCGCGTTCCAACATCACGTTGCGCACCATATAGTACCCGGCTTCGAACCCGGTCAGGAACAGGAAGATGAAAGCGGGAAACAAGACGACGAATTCGACCGTCGCGTTGCCCTCCTCTTTGCCGCGGAATGCACGGGCTTTATTCAAAACAATCATACGCTTCACTCCGTCAGTCTGTCAGTCTCAAAAGTGCGATCTGACTTGCAATCGCGCTAAACGCGGTACTGATATTGGTGCCCTCCACGTCAAAGTAGTTCCCTGCAATCAAGGCGCAGTCGTCCAAAAGCTGGGCCGCTGCGTCCGGGGCCTCGAAGGCCACCGTATAGACAGTGATGCCACCGTTGGCCTGGGCCGCGTCACAGATCGCCCGGGTCCGGATGTCGGCCGTGCTACCGCCATTTTCGTAAGTGGCGTCCATGTGGGCGTCATAAGCGGCCGTATCCTCGTTCTCGAAAAAGAACTTGGCGACCGATTCCATGCCAAACCGCTGATAAATCTCGTGATAATCCAGCTGTTGGGCGTCGTTCGGCAGGTTCGCCGCATATTCATTGTCAGAATTGGTATAAGGCGAACGCGGGCGATAGAAACGCTCGGATGCCGAGTTGTCGGGCATCAGAACATAGTAACCATCGTCGCTGTCGCTGCTGCCTTCACTGGGCGAATACCAGATACGGGTCGGGCCGGACTTGAACTCGGGCTTCAGGTCGTATTGCGTGGTGTTCACGCCATCGGTCATAACAATCGCATACTTCTGGGTGTCCGAGTTGCCGTAGTTCGACGGAAAGATTTCCATTCCGGCAGGGCGCTCGAAGGCCGTGACCATCTGGTCCAGGATCGGACGCATTGTCGGATCAAGCAGGGCGATCCCCCACTTCATGCCATGGTTCACAGCCGTCCAACCACGCGCCTCAAGCGAGTCGATGTGATCCTTCAAGGCGGTCTGGTCGTTCGAGAACGGCAAAACCTTCGGTGAATGATCGTTGCACCACTTGGCCCATTCGTAAGGGGCTTCGAAGTCCTGCTGCTGCTGACCGTTGTACCACCAGTTATGCGAATCCTGCAGGAAGCTGCCGGACAGATTTACCGACCCAGTGTCGGTGATCTGGCGCGTATTATAGTCGACGGCATCGAAGACGATGCAGGGCGCAACCGGGTTCGAGGTCTGATACTCGGTGATCGCACCTGTATAGGGCGAGGCGGGCGAAACCGTCACCGTGGTGTCATTCACGCTCAGGCGCGAGCGCAACTCGACCGGCAGATATACCTGGTGATTGTAAGGCACGATCGAGATCGAGACGTTCTCGGCGTCGTTATTTGCAAAAACCGTATCAATAAAGCTTTTTGCGGCAACCTTGAGCGCAGCCAGCTTCGTGACATTCGGGGTGGCGCTTTCCCAGCCCATCGAACCTGAAATATCCAGGATCAGCGCGATTTCGACCTTGGGCGAGACTTCTTCGGCGCGGGTCCCGGTCATGCCGTTCAGTTCATTGATTCCCATCATGTTCATGAAGATCGTGTCGATGGTGACGTTTGAACTGGCCACGACAAAGCGGCTGGTGACTTCTCCACCGACCGTGTTGTCGGTTGCATTGATCGTGATGGCATCGGGGTCGAAGCCGGCCTTTTGCACATAGTTCCGCACGACCGTTTCAGGGTCCATGTCCTGATTGATCGCCGATGCTGCAAGAACCGCTGTATCCAGCGTATTCTGCATCGCAACCCGCCCATGCTCTTGGCGCAGAAGGTCGACAGCCATGCCAGCCATCATCAGGATCAGCATAAAGAGGAAAAGACTGAATATCGTCAGAGAACCGGTTTCATCGGTCTGAAACCTATCCCGAGTGTTGAACTTACCAAACGTCCGCATAGGACCTCACCAATTACACACTGTCATTCAGGATCATTTCGGTCTCCCGTCCGACAAAAACACAAACTTCTAGATAATTTTGTACAATAAAACTAAGGCGCAAATGCGGCGGAATTCGGCAGAAGCGGCGATTATTCAGAGACTTACGGATATCAATTTCAAAAACTTATGGGGCATTAGAGCTGTTCCGTGAACAATGAGGCCATTCCAGCCCTCGCACGCCGCGTTTTCCTCGTGTTAGCCTTCCCTTAAGTTCGTTCGTAGAAAAGAACGGCATCACAAGGGAGGAAATAGTATGGACGCAGGAGCCAGAACGGAACCGACGTTTCGCGAAAGCGTGGATCTGATGTTCAACCACGCGGTTGCCTTGATGGACCTGCCGCCGGGACTGGAAGACAAGATCAGGGTCTGCAATTCGACCTATACCGTGCGCTTCGGGGTGAAACTCCGCGGCAGCATCCATACTTTCACCGGCTATCGCTCGGTCCATTCCGAACACATGGAACCTGTGAAAGGCGGCATCCGCTTCGCCCTTGGTGTCAATCAGGACGAGGTCGAGGCTTTGGCGGCGCTGATGACCTATAAATGCGCCCTGGTCGAAACGCCGTTCGGGGGCTCCAAGGGTGGCCTTTGCATCGACCCGCGTGAATACGATGCCGACGAAATGGAACGGATCACCCGGCGTTTTGCTTATGAACTGGCCAAGCGCGACCTGATCAACCCCAGCCAGAACGTGCCCGCGCCTGACATGGGAACCGGCGAACGTGAAATGGCATGGATCGCCGACCAATACGCGCGCATGAACACCACCGACATCAACGCGCGCGCCTGCGTCACCGGCAAACCGCCCCATGCGGGCGGCATCAAGGGCCGGGTCGAAGCGACGGGCAGGGGCGTGCAATACGCGCTGCAGGAATTCTTCCGCCATCCCGAAGACGTGGCCGAAAGCGGGCTGACGGGGACATTGGACGGCAAGCGCTTGATCGTGCAGGGCCTTGGTAACGTGGGCTATCACGCTGCCAAGTTCCTTTCCGAAGAAGACGGCTGCAAGGTCATCGGCATCATCGAACGTGACGGCGCTCTGGTCAGCGATGCCGGGCTGGACGTCGAAGGGGTCTATGCCTGGATCGGCAAGCACGGCGGGGTCAAAGGTTACGCCGATGCCACCTATGTCGAAAACGGCGCAAGCGTTCTGGAAAACGAATGTGACATCCTGATTCCCGCTGCCCTGGAAGGCGTGATCAACCTTGGCAATGCCGCCGACATCAAGGCGCCCTTGATAATCGAGGCTGCCAATGGCCCCGTAACCGCCGGGGCCGACGAAATCCTGCGCCAGAAAGGAACGGTCATCATCCCCGATATGTACGCCAACGCCGGCGGTGTGACGGTGTCGTATTTCGAATGGGTCAAGAACCTCAGCCACATTCGCTTTGGCCGCATGCAGCGCCGGCAGGAAGAAAATCGCCACCTTCTGATCGTGCGCGAGTTAGAGCGTCTGGACGAGCATCTGGGCGACAATTGGTCGATGACCTCGAACTTCAAGGAAAAGTACCTGCGCGGCGCCGACGAACTTGAACTGGTGCGCTCGGGCCTCGATGACACCATGCGCGAGGCCTATCAGGCCATGCACGCCATGTGGCGGTCGCGCGACGATGTGAAAGACCTCAGAACAGCGGCCTATCTTGTGGCCATCGAACGGGTGGCGAAAAGCTATACCGCCAAGGGGCTTTGATCGGTCCAACCCGCAATCTGGACAACCGGGGGCAGGTGCCCATATATGAACCATGAGCCTGCCCCCCGGTTTCCTTGACGATCTGAAAACCCGCGCGTCCTTGTCACAGGTCGTGGGGCGCAAGGTTACGTGGGATGCCCGCAAATCCAACCAGGGCAAGGGCGACATGTGGGCGCCGTGCCCGTTCCACCAGGAAAAGACCGCGTCCTTCCACGTCGATGACCGAAAGGGGTTCTATTACTGCTTTGGCTGCCACGCCAAGGGCGATCTGATCAGCTTTGTGCAGGAAACCGAGAATGTCTCGTTCATGGAGGCGGTTGAAATCCTTGCGCGCGAGGCTGGCATGCCGATGCCTGCCCGTGATCCGAAAGCCCAGGAAAAGGCCGACCGCCGGACCGAGCTTGCCAAGATCATGGAACAGGCGGTGCAGTTCTTCCGCCTGCAACTGAAAACCGGCGCCGCCGGGGCGGCCCGCGATTATCTGGCCGGGCGCGGTCTGGATGACGCGGCGCAGGCCCGGTGGGATATCGGATTTGCCCCCGACGACCGGCAGGCGCTGTTCAAGCACCTGACCGGCAAAGGCATCGCGCCGGATCTCATCATCGACGCCGGACTTTCGGCCAAACCGGACGACGGCGGCGCGCCCTATGACCGGTTCCGGGGCCGCATCATCTTTCCGATCCGTGATCCACGCGGGCGTGCCATCGCCCTTGGTGGCCGCGCCATGGACCCGAACGCGCGCGCCAAGTACCTGAACTCGCCCGAAACCGAATTGTTCGACAAGGGCCGCAGCCTGTACAACCATGGCCCCGCCCGCGAAGCCTCGGGCAAGGACCAGCCGCTCATTGTCGCCGAAGGCTATATGGATGTGATCGCCCTTGCCGAAGCTGGCTTTGGCGCCACCGTTGCCCCCTTGGGTACGGCGGTGACCGAGGATCAGCTTCAGCTTCTCTGGCGAATGCACGACGAACCGATCATCGCCCTTGACGGTGACACTGCCGGTTTTCGCGCCGCCCTGCGCGTCGTCGACCTCGCGTTGCCACTTATAGAGGCCGGGAAGTCGCTCAGGTTCTGCCTGATGCCCGACGGCATGGACCCCGACGATCTGATCCGCGCCGAAGGGGCAGGGGCCATGCGCCGCCACCTCGATGCCAGTGTGCCTTTGGTTCAGCTTCTCTGGCGCCGCGAAACCGAGGGCAAAAGCTTTGACAGCCCCGAGCGCAAGGCCGCCCTCGACCACAGCCTGCGCGAAGCGATCCGCAAGGTCCGCGATCCATCCCTGCGCCGTCACTATGGCGACGAGGTCAACCGCCTGCGCCGCGCGCTCTTTGACAACCGCCCCCAAGGCAAGACCCCGTTTCGCCCGCGGGGCGCCCGTTTTCAACAGCCCGCGGCACCCATGTCGGAAACCAAGGCCAGCGCCCTTGCCGCCGCCGGTGCGCCTTTCGAAGAACAGTTGAAAGAGGCGGTCATCCTGGCCGCACTCGTCACCCGCCCCGCATTGGTGCCGCAGTTTGTCGCCGATCTTGAACGCCTCGAATGCTCGCTTGGCGAACACGACGCGGTGCGCACCGCCCTTCTGGACACCGAAGGCGCGACCCGCGCCGATCTTGAGCAACTTTGCGGCGCTCATGCCCTTGAAAAGCTGTTCCAGCCACGCCATGTCCGCATCTCACCTGCCATGCGCGACGATGTCGATGACGACATCGCCGCCCTGTCCGTGGCCGAGGAACTGGCCAAGCTTACAGCCCGCCGGGGTGCCCGGCGCGAGATCGAGGATGCGATGCGCGATATCGAGGGGCTGGTCGACGAAGGCCTGACATGGCGGCTGGGACAAGTGGCCGAAGCATTGAGCAGTGCGGAAAAAAGCGGTCGCGACGATGGAACGGAATATGACATCGGGCCGAACGGTGCCCGCCTGAAACGGGACGAGAAAAGCGACTTTGACGCCCTTCTGGGGCGAATCAACTACACCAAGGGCCGGGACCGGGCGTAGCGAAAAGCGCTCAGAGGGCCAAAAAAACAAAGCGATGCGGTTGCGATTCTCTGATTCGCGCTAGATGATTCGACAACTGCGCGAATCACCACATTTTTTCCGGGAGTGGCGAATGGCTGCCAAGGACACATCAGACGATCAAAAGACCGACGACCAGGAGAACGAAGGCGTTCTTGATATGAGTCAGGCGGCGGTGAAGAAGATGATCGCCGACGCCCGCACCAAGGGCTACATCACCTATGATCAACTGAACCGCGTTCTGCCGCCCGATCAGGTGGCCTCGGAACAGATCGAAGACGTGATGTCGATGCTCTCGGAAATGGGCATCAATATCATCGAAGACGAAGAAGACGCCGACGACGACAAATCCGAAGGCTCGACCGATGTGGTCGAGGCATCGACCAGCCGCGAAGTCGCCGTTGCCCAGACCGAGACCGAAAAACTCGACCGCACCGATGACCCGGTGCGTATGTACCTGCGCGAAATGGGCTCGGTCGAACTTCTGAGCCGCGAGGGCGAGATCGCCATCGCCAAGCGGATCGAAGCGGGCCGAAACACGATGATCGCCGGGCTGTGCGAAAGCCCGCTCACGTTCCAGGCCATCACCATCTGGCGCGACGAACTTCTTTCCGAAGACATCCTTCTGCGCGACGTCATCGACCTTGAAACCACCTTTGGCCGCTCCATGGGCGAGGACGACGAAGAAAACGAAACGCCCGTGGTCGACACGACGAACGTCGAAACTGCAAAGTCCAAGGAGGACGACCAGGAGGAACTCGACGCCGACGGCAATCCGATTCAGAAAGACGATGACGACGACGACGAGGACGAAGCCGCCAACATGTCACTTGCGGCCATGGAAGCCGCGCTGAAACCGCACGTCCTGGAAATTCTCGAACGCATCGCCAAGGATTATTCCAAGCTTTCCGACATGCAGGACAACCGCATGTCGGCCACGCTGAACGAAGACAACAGCTTTTCGGCGGCGGCGGAAAAGAAATACCAGAAGCTGCGCCAGGAAATCGTCGATCTGGTGAACGAGCTTCACTTGCACAACAACCGGATCGAAGCGCTGATCGACCAGCTTTACGGCATCAACCGCCGGATCATGTCGATTGATTCAAACATGGTGAAACTGGCCGACCAGGCTCGCATCAACCGGCGCGAATTCATCGAGGCCTATCGCGGCTATGAACTGGACCCGGCCTGGCTTGACCGGATGAAGGAAAAGACCGGGCGCGGCTGGACAACGCTGATGGAGCGCTCGACCGACAAGATCGAAGAACTGCGCGGCGAGATGGCCCAGGTCGGCCAATACGTCGGCGTCGACATCCCCGAGTTTCGCCGCATCGTTCAGCAGGTCCAGAAGGGCGAAAAAGAGGCCCGCCAGGCCAAAAAGGAAATGGTCGAAGCCAACCTGCGTCTGGTGATCTCGATCGCCAAAAAATACACCAACCGCGGGTTGCAGTTCCTTGATCTGATCCAGGAAGGCAACATCGGCCTGATGAAGGCTGTCGACAAGTTCGAATACCGCCGGGGCTACAAATTCTCGACCTACGCCACCTGGTGGATCCGTCAGGCCATTACGCGCTCGATCGCTGATCAGGCCCGCACGATCCGCATCCCGGTCCACATGATCGAAACGATCAACAAGCTGGTGCGCACTGGTCGCCAGATGCTGCACGAGATCGGCCGCGAACCAACGCCCGAGGAATTGGCCGAAAAGCTGCAAATGCCTTTGGAAAAGGTCCGCAAGGTGATGAAGATCGCCAAGGAACCGATTTCCTTGGAAACCCCTATCGGCGACGAAGAGGATTCGCAGCTTGGCGATTTCATCGAGGACAAGAACGCCGTCCTGCCGCTGGACAGTGCCATTCAGGAGAACCTGAAGGAAACAACGACCCGCGTCTTGGCATCGCTGACGCCGCGCGAAGAACGCGTTTTGCGCATGCGCTTCGGCATCGGCATGAACACCGACCACACGCTGGAAGAGGTGGGGCAACAGTTCAGCGTGACGCGGGAGCGTATTCGTCAGATCGAGGCGAAGGCGCTGAGGAAGTTGAAGCATCCCAGCCGAAGCAGGAAGCTCAGGAGTTTCTTGGATCAGTAGCCATGCCAAAAAGAAACGTTCGCGCGACAACATCGAATTCCTCGGGAAAAATCCTGGAGAGCCGGAAGTCCGCTCGCACCACCAAGACTGCCGCGGCCTCGGCATTAACCAAGAGGCCTAACAAAAAGGTATCAAGCGCATCAAAGCGCACGCTCGGCGAGGTCGCTGAACGGCATAGCGATGCTCTTGAGCGGTTGGCAAAGCGATAAGACATTATCAGGTTACATTCTCAGACGCGATTGAGGCACATCGCACCGCTCTCACCAAGGGCGGCGGGCGGATTGGTCTGCTTCGTGAAGCCGACCTGTTGTCTGCTCTCGCGCGCCCGTATTCAGGGTATCATCGTCCAATCGCCCGAAAATGCGCTGCACTGTTGCACGCCATGGTCAAGAACCACCCGTTCGTCGATGCCAACAAGCGCACTGCTTGGCTTGTCACAATGCTCCTGATCAGGCGGAGCAGGTATGACATAACCTTAGCCTCAAATGACAGAATAGATGACTTGGTTGTAAGTGTGGCGGAGGACGAAGTCGTTTTCGATGAAATCGTCGAGTGGTTTCGCGTGCGTTTGAAAAATGCATAGGCAATCTGTTAGCCATCCACCTGACGGGCACTGCAACGCCAACAAATCCCACAACCAGAATACTTGGCTGGCGCCACTAACCGCTTGCGCTCATCCGCTGCGAAACCGCCCACTTAGGGTCGGGCGTGACCCGAGCTTCCCATTTTGATCCATGCCGCAAACCGGCCTGTTGGTCTTCACAAATTCCGCCCGTGACTTGACCCCACGCTTGGAAGCCCCACAATACCTCACATGAATACCAACCCCTTTCGCACCCGCCCGCGCATGATCGCCAAGCTGCCTCGTATCGTGCGGCTTTATATTCTGCACTGCCTGGTCGGTTTCCTGCTCGCGGCCATTTTCACCGGCCTCATCCTCTGGTTTGACGTCGCCGGCATCGGTCACCTGGTTACCCATGTCGAAGGCGGCTGGCTGGCAGCACTTGTGTTCTTTGCCCTGAACGGCATCGTCTTCGCGGGCGTCCAGACCGGCATCGTCATCATGATGATGGACTATGACGACGCGCCGAAACCGCCATCGGGCCTTGCCCAACACGTGGCCCGGCCAGAACCGGCCCCGGTCAGGAGCTGACATGTCAATTCTTTCAAAGCTTTTCGGCGGTGGTGGCGGATCCCGACCCGCGGCCGACCCTGAAACCTACCAGGGCTTCACCATCTTTCCCGAACCTGTCCCCGAAGGCGGACGTTATCGCCTTGGCGCGCGCATCGAAAAAGAGGTCGGAGGAGAATTGAAATCCCACATCCTGATCCGTGCCGATGTGTTGGACGATCTGGAAACCGCCAACACCGTATCGCTCAACAAGGCCAAACAGGTGATCGACGAGCAGGGCGACCGTCTGTTTGGCTAGGCGCGCCTTGCAAAAGTCTTCCATTCAATCGGGCGTTCGCAAACGGAATGCGCTCCCCCTGGGTTCACTGCGCCATGCGCCAAACTCGAAATTCATCACTGGCCGATGGCGCATGACCTGCTAAGATCGTGTCCATGGAACCGATCTCACTTGCCTTTTACGCCGCCGTTTGTGGCTTGCTCAGTCTCGTCGCCCCCAATCTTGGTGGTATGGTTCCGCGTTTGGCCGTCGGGGCTGTTGTCGGGATTGTCGCGGCCTCGGTCCTGCCGTTTATCCGCGGCATGATGATGGGCTATTGATTTTCACGTGATAGCAAGGACATGACGACGTTCACGCTAACCGTCGCAACCTCGGCCGACGGCTTTATCTCGCGCTCGACCGACGAACCGCCCCAGGCTTGGGC
>JABDJO010000137.1 GCA_013002465.1 Silicimonas sp.
GGACGGCGCTACGACGGCGGGACAGCGCACTTTATCTCTCCAAATCCGAAGCAGATCAGAGCGACGCGCAATCGGCACCAAAGCGCCTGCCCGCGGGGACGGGCCGGCGCTCGCCCGGCGGGGCTGCAGCCCCTTGATTCCGGGCGGTTGGGCGCGTTTCTCAATCGCTACTTCAGTTCAGAGGAAGCGGACCGCGTTTAAATGTGAAGTGCCCGATCGTATGCCGCCAGCACGCTCTCGTGCATGGCTTCCGAAATCGTCGGATGCGGGAAGACCGTATTCATCAGGTCTTCCTCGGTCGTCTCCAGCTGACGCCCGACCACATATCCCTGTATCATCTCGGTCACTTCCGGCCCGACCATGTGTGCTCCCAAAAGCTCGCCGGTCTTGGCGTCGAAGATCGTCTTGATCATGCCTTCGGCGTCACCCAAAGCGATGGCCTTGCCGTTGCCGATAAACGGGAAGCGGCCAACCTTGATGTCATAGCCGAGTTCCTTCGCCTTCGCCTCGGTATAGCCGACGCTGGCCACCTGCGGATGGCAATAGGTGCAGCCCGCGATGCTTTCCGGCTTGACCGGATGGGCATGTTTGCCCGCGATCAGCTCGGCCACCATGACACCTTCGTGCGACGCCTTGTGCGCCAGCCAAGGTGCACCCGCGATGTCGCCGATGGCATAGAGCCCGTCGACGCCCGTGCGGCAGAACTCGTCCGTCACGACGTGGGTCCGGTCCACCTTTACGCCCAGCGCCTCCAGCCCCAGCCCTTCGACGTTACCGACGATGCCGACGGCGGAGATTACCGTGTCGAAGTCCTGCTTTTCGATCTTGCCGCCCGCCTCGATATGCGCGGTCACTTTGCCTGCGGCGCGGTCGAGTTGCTTGACCATGGCTTTTTCCATGATCTTGATGCCCTGCTTGGTGAAGGACTTCTTAGCGAAGGCCGAAATCTCGGCATCCTCTACCGGCAGCACGCGGTCCATCACCTCGACAACCGTCGTATCGGCGCCGAGCGTATTGTAGAAGCTGGCAAATTCGATGCCGATTGCGCCCGATCCGATGACCAGCAGTTTCTTCGGCATGTGCGGCGGTTGCAGCGCGTGCTTGTAAGTCCAGACCCGGTCGCCGTCAGCCTCCAGCCCGGGCAGTTCTCGGGCACGTGCACCGGTGGCCAGGATGATCGACTTGGCGGCCAGTTCCTCGGTGCCCTTGTCGGTCTTGACCGAGACCTTGCCCTTTGCGGGGATCGTTGCCTCGCCCATGACGACCTCGACCTTGTTCTTCTTCATCAGATGGCCGACACCGCCGTTCAACTGCTTGGCGACCCCGCGCGAGCGTTTGACCACCGCATCCAGATCATAGTCGATGCCGTCAGCCTTCAGGCCGAATTCCTTGGCGCGGTGCATCAGATGGAAGACCTCGGACGACCGCAAGAGCGCCTTGGTTGGTATGCAGCCCCAATTGAGACAGATGCCTCCCATGTGCTCGCGCTCGACGATGGCGACCTTCAGACCAAGCTGGCTGGCCCGGATTGCAGCGACATAGCCACCCGGGCCTGCGCCAATCACCACTACATCGAATGTTTTCGCCGCCATATCATCCTCCGGCCCAAATTTTGTTTGACGTTAAACTATCTGCCACAGACCGCGACAGAAGTCACCCGCGCGCCGTTGCCGCTGTGGAATACCCGGTATGCGGTCCAAGCTGACCAATGGCCAAATGGCCGGTCTTGCCAGGGCTATTTTCCGTTCTAAACAATCTTTGGAGCGTGAGAGGCGAAACCTCTCACATCAATGCACCGCACGCGCGTGTTCAGCGCCAACTCCGACAAAGCCGAACCGAAGCCGTCAGGTCAGGCGGCTTCCTTCGCCTTCATCTCGCGCACAATCGAACCATAGCCGCCCGCATCGAGATAGGCCTGCTCCTCCGCACTGCACTCACGTGACAGGGCCAAGTTGCGCGTTGGGAACCGACCATAGCGCCGGATCACTTCGCGATGCGCCTTGGCGTGAGGCAGATTGGTCTCGGTACATTCCGGCATCCGCGTCTTGAACAACCGCACTGCACGATCCTGATCCACCAGACACTCTGAATGCATCAGCGGCATGTAAAAGAACTGGCGCGCCGGTTCGTCGACCCGCATGTCCCAGCCCTTCGATATCGCCGCCTTCGCCGCTGCTCGCGCAAGCTTGTCGCTCGCAAAAGCCTTCTTCGTGTCTCGGAACATGTTCCGCGAGAATTGATCTGTCAGGATTATGTAGGCCAAGGCGCCGGTCGGATATGTCAACCAAAGCGACAATGAGCCGTCTATTGCCGCATTGTACACATCTGCAAAACGATCACGTATCGTCTGATCAAGTTCACTACCACCTGCGTACCATCCGGCAGGTCCGGTCTCCTCCAGCCAAAAGGCCAGAATTTCGTCTGGGTTTGCCATTCTTACCACCATCAAAACACCACCTGCATCCCCCAGGATATTGGAAGCGTTACAACTTATTGGCGGTCAATCAAGCATTTATCCACCTGACGTTCCGTCTTCTGTGTCACTTTCGGCACTTTCGGCATTATCGACATAGAATTCCTGGGCAAACTCGACCGCAACGGCCGTCCCTGTTGCCAGAACCGGCGCATAGGCAACGGCGTCATAGTCCTCTTCGCCGGCATAGGCAGAAACACGCTGCGTCATGCGATATCCGACATAAGCGGCCATAAGAAGCATCATGGTCATCAGGAAGACCCAGAACCCACCGGGTCCGATACCCGACATGGCCCATCCCGTGATGATCGGCCCCAGGATGGCACCAAGCCCGTTCACGAATATCAACCCGCCCGAGGCCGCCGCCATGTCATCGGTTTCAAGATAGTCGTTGGTATAGGCGATGAGCAGCGCATAAAGCGGGTTCGATACACCGCCCATCAAGAAGGCGGCAACCAGGCTGACCTCGAACGTGCCGCCGGAAAGCCAGCCGATCAAGCCCGCAATGACCCCTCCGATGGCAGATACCAAAATCAGCACCCGGCGATCCATGCGATCAGACAACCAGCCGATGGGGAATTGCAGGACCATGCCGCCAAGAAAAATTGCCGAAACAAACATCGAAATCTGGGCCACGCTCAACCCGGCCTCGGTACCATAGATCGAGGCCATGCCGAATTGGGCGGCAAAGATCAGCCCCAGAAGGAACATGCCGACGATCCCGGTCGGCGATATCCGATAAAGCGACATCAAATCCATGGCCTTGGCGGTTTCGAAGGCAGGCGTCGGGGTTGCCGCCAACAAAATTGGGGCAAATGACAAAGACACCAGCACCGAAGGAATGACGAAAAGCACGAATCCGGCCGGGTCGGCCACGTTCAGAAGTGCCTGGCTGGATACGATGCCCAACATCTGAACGATCATGTAAAGCGACAGGGCCTTGCCACGATTTTCGTTGGATGACGCATTGTTCAACCAACTTTCGGCAGTCACATAGACGCCGGAAAACGAAAACCCGAAAACAACACGCAGGAGAATCCACGCCCAGGGTTCTGTAAGCGTTGGATAAAGGATCAAAACCGCCGAAATGAACGAACCAAGGGCGGCGAATACACGCACATGGCCAACGCGGCGTATCAGTTCTGGCGCCATGCGTGACCCGAACAGAAACCCGATAAAATAGGCCGAGGTAATAACCGCCAACTGCCCGGTCGAGAAATTCTCGATTGCGCCCCGGATCCCAATCAGCGATCCCTGAAGTCCATTGCCGACCATCAGCAACAGCATTCCAAGCATCAGCGCCCAGGCGCTGCCCATGACCTGCAACATCGCAATGCTCCGTTTTGCAAGGCCCCGGTACCGGGTAATAGAATGCCCTACCCGCTTGTCTGCGACTGAACGATGTCGTTTCCAGCCTTGGTATCAGCTCTCCGGCATCAAGAGAGAGGCATCGCCATAGGAAAAGAAACGATAGTTCTCGGCGATCGCGTGGGCATAGACCTCGCGGATGCGTTCTGCCCCAAGAAAGGCTGAAACCAGCATCATCAGGGTCGATTTCGGCAGGTGGAAATTCGTCATCAGCGCATTCGCGATCCGAAACCTGTGCCCCGGCGTGATGAAGATGTCGGTTGACCCTTTCCAGGGCGCAAGATCGCCTGCCGGGTTTGCAGCGGTTTCGATCAGACGAAGCGCAGTTGTACCCACGGGGACGATGCGACCGCCGACGGCCTTCGTTTGGTTAATTTCCCGAGCAGCACTTGCCGTGATCTCGCCGCGCTCCGCATGCATCTTATGTTGGGAAATATCGTCAGTCTTCACCGGCAGAAAAGTCCCCGCACCGACATGAAGGGTGACATAACTGCGCTCGATGCCCGCTGCATCCAGGGCTGCGATCAGCGCATCGTCGAAATGGAGCGAGGCGGTCGGTGCGGCCACGGCCCCGCTTTGCCGCGCCCAAAGGGTCTGGTAATCTTGATTGTCTCGTTCGTCTGCCGGACGCCGACCCTCGATATATGGCGGCAGCGGCATTGCTCCGGTCTTGCCCAAAGCTGCGTCGAAATCATCGCCTGCCAGGTTAAAACGCAAAACCCCCGTGCCTGCGTCCCGCCCTTCCACAGTCGCGCTAAGGTCAGAAGAAAACACAACCGTCTCGCCATCACGCACTTTTTTCAGCGGCTTCAAAAGAGCCGACCACGCGCCGTCGGCACGGGGCTCCAGAAGTGTCACTTCGATCCGCGCCTGGGTTGATCCTTCCGCCCCTTCGCGCTGACGAAGACCCGAAAGGCGGGCGGGAATGACTTTGGTGTCATTCAAGACCAGACGGTCCCCCCTATGAAGAAATGAAGGCAAATCAATGGATCGCGCATCCGTCAACGTCCAGGGCGTTGCCACCATTAGCCGCGAGGATGAACGAGGCCGCGCCGGGCGAGTCGCGATCAAGCTTTCGGGCAGATCAAAGTCGAAATCGGAAAGCTGCACGAGCGGTCACTCTCGTCCGGGAGCGGAGCGGCGGAAAATCTGGCGAAACGCCCCCGGCGTGAAAATCGACAAGGGGTTCACTCCGACGCGCGGGTCATCCACCGATCCTGTCATCCGATAGTTAAAGCCGAAAAGCCCCTCGCCACGCCGGGTCAGAACCGAGCCGATGGCGTTCACAAAATAGACCGGGGAAATGACACCACGAAAATCCATGTCCTTGCTCACAAAGTCGTAAATTCCGTCAGCCGAGATCCCAAGCGAGCCCCCGACGGCGGCTGCCTGCAGCAACTGGATCCGGCGGCGCGTGAGGCGAAAGCTGCCGTCAACAGTGTCAAATCTGATACCCGGGCCATCCAATTGGTCCAAAAGCCCGACAACGCTGATGGCATCCAGAAGATCCGCCATAACCGGTGCTTTTCTCAGTCGGATGTCCTCGATCAGAAACTGGCCGTCGTAAGTACCGCCTGGCGCCCCTACCACCGGCGTCAGCACGACATCCAACGTGCCACCACGGGCATTGGGTGTAATCCCCGCGTCCTTGATGACCCCGGCAGCACTTGCCGATTGCACACGGATCGACGTGCCACCGTTGGCCGGTGCCAGGTTTCCACTGACGGCGGTTCCGCCATTCACGCGGCCCTCGAAATCGCCGGACAAACCGGCACGCCCCTGCTGGATTTGTCCGATCATGGGTGAAAGGCTGACGCTGTCGGACACGATCAACCGATCAAGCGTCAAATCAATAGCACCGGCCCCAGCCCCATCACCGCCTGCATCACTGTTCAGATCCAATTGGCGAAGATCCAGGGTGCCACCTGTCACGGCAATGTTTGCGCCTCTTTCGCCGGGGGTAAGCCTGACCGAAGCATCCAGCCACTGGCCGACCTCCATTCTTTCAAAATCGGCGCCCGTGAATCCGTCGTCCGAGAAATCCAAAGTGCCTGCCAATGAAAACCCGGGAACCGACAATTCAAGCGACCGTACTTGCGGCACTTCGCCCAGGCTGGCATCGACGTTCAGATTGCCCTTGGTGGATGCGGGTTTGCTGATCCCAAGTGATGGCAGGGACATTGAAAGGCCGGCAAGGTCCGAACTCAAGGCCAGTTCGGGTGGTGCATCAACCGGCAATGCTAGATCATAATCCGCATCGGTCTGCCCCGACACAAACCCGTTAGGTAGCGGAAGATCAAACGCCTCGACCGCAGCATTCGACAGGGCGATGGACCCCGTTATGCGGCCACCATTTGCTGCCGCGTCGCCGAAAGGTTGCCACCAATCCACCGTCAGCGGCACCCCATCGAGGCTGGCCGCACCCTGCAAGCCAACACCGCTTGGGTCTGCCTGCAGACTGAGGGCCTTGGAAACGAGACTCCGCCCCTCGACCAAATTGCGTGACTGAATGTTGCGAAGTTCGGCGGTGACCGAATAGCTGACCTCGTCGTTCTTGATACCGTCCTTCAACGGTAGACGAACAACCGCCGTGGCCACGGCGTCGGCGTCCGCGATATCGACAGGCCGTTTGGCCCGCTCCATGATCCTGAGCGGACGGTTGTTCAGCACTGACAAAGCAGCCGTCAAGGGCCCGCGCGCCTTGACCCTGATCGCCCCCCAGGCTGGCTTTGGCCGCACGTCAGCGACCGAGAACACCGAACCGCTGGCGTCCAGCCGCTGTCCGCTTGACGCGGTCACGCCACCGGAAAGAACGGCCAGTGTAAAATCGAAATCCTGTAACGCAGCCCGCCCCCTGACATCGGTCAGCTCGGGCATATTCGGCAGGAACCGAGCGACCCCATCTTCAAATTCGAAACTCAAGGAAAGGTCGGGTCTTTCACCGGTCTGAAAACGCAATGCCGCGGCGGGATTCAGAACGCGGCCCGCCTTCAGATTTCGACTTAACCAGGTACGGGTGATCGGAGAGACCTTGAGCGGCCAAAGCTCCAGCACCCGCTTTGATGATATTTCGCGTGTGGTGGCGTCGATAGCCGCATGCCAGCCGCCTGTTCGCGCTTCAATTCGGCCCTTGGCGTGAACCGGCGTGCCTTTGTTGTCGATGACCAATTGGGCAAGTTCGACCGTAAATGGATCAAGTCGAAGACGCATGTCCGCGCGAAGATCATTGAAACTGACCGGGCCCGAGAACACGTCGCCCCCGTCGTAGTCCAGCGCCTCGACCTGGAATTGCCCAAGAAACGCCTTCGGCCAAAGTCCGTCGAACTCGCTAAGGTACGAATGACCGGTGGCCATGACGCGGCCGTCCAGTCCCGCAAACTCGATCTGGCTGAAATCAATGCGTTGAGCGGCGGGATCAAATGTGAAATATGCTTTGGCCGCATCAAATTCCGCAGGGGGAATGTCTTCGGCCGGGCGCAAGGCCCCACTTGCAATGTCCAGTGTGCCCGCAAAAGACGCCAGCGCTCCATCGGGGTCAATCTCGGTTCGCACCGCGCCCGAGATTGGTGCGTTCAGGACAGCCAGCCACGACAAAATTGGCGACTG
Source organism: Silicimonas sp. (assembly GCA_013002465.1). GTDB lineage: Bacteria > Pseudomonadota > Alphaproteobacteria > Rhodobacterales > Rhodobacteraceae > JABDJO01. The sequence goes on from JABDJO010000137.1 coordinate 7,448, forward strand.
CAATGCGATATCGGCAGCCGCCATATCCGAAATGTTCACGCCCAAGGACACACGCCCGGTTTCCCGGCTGCGCGACAACGACAACTGCATCCCGGCGATGCTATCGGTTCCGTTGAACACATCCGAAGTTACGGAAAGCGAAATTGCATCCTCCGCTTTTCTGACCACCGCCGTTGCATTCGTCGCCTGCCAGATACGGCCACTGCGGGCGTCTTCCAGCGTGATGACCACGCCACCGGCCCTGACTTCTTCCAGAGTGCGAAACGCCTGCCGATCCAAAATCTGCTCGATCCGCGCCAACAGATCGGGCAGGTTTGCCGATTCACTTTCGGAAAACGTGTTTGAACTCAGGGTGAAACTACCGTCAGTCTGGCGCCGAATGGTGATCTGAGCGCCGGCGAGAAGAAGGGTCGAGGCCGCGACCTGACCTCGCAATAATCGACTTGCCGAAATTTCAGCGCCGATGCGGTTCAACTGAACAACGGCGCCGCCGTGTACGTCCGAAATCCCAATGTCGGACAATAGGATTTGCGGCACACCATCGCGCCCGACAGCAAACTCCATTGCACCCAACGACAGCGATGCCCCGGTCATGCGCGAGTTCACTCTCTCTTCCACGTAGTTGCGCACAAACTCGGGCATTGGAACAGACCGGCCGGTCAAGGCCAATGACAGAACAAGAAATACCAGCCCCGCCACCGTAAGTGACATGACCACGCCAAAACCCATCCTGGCAGGGCGTCTGTCGCCCCGCCATTTGCGTGTCGGGGCTGTTGGTTCGCTCTTGTCGTCTTCTTGGGACATGCTGCTCCTCGTCCGGGATGTATTCTCTGACGTTCCGTATTAAAACCCAACAGGAAAACTGATGGATCAAGCCATTCGGTTGGACGGACACACCGGACATCTGCGACGGTTCCATTGTCAGATGATTTGAACAAGGAAGCAGGGGGAAAGCATGTCGATGCCGACATTGACCGACATGGCCATTTCGGTTCTGGAAACGGCGGATGGTCGCGCGAAAACCGCACTCAGCCGAGCCCATGCCGCCACTTGGTTTGCAGCCGGAAACTCAGATGATGCAATCGCCATCGGAAGTGGCGCACCGCCGCTTCGTCCTGCGCGGCCAGACCAACCCGCACTTTTGAACCCGCGTGATGTCCCAAAGCGCAAGCCCGGTACGCCCGAGGGTCGGATCGCCTTGCTGCATGCTGTCGCCCATATCGAGCTGAACGCGGTCGATTTGCATTGGGACCTGATCGCTCGGTTCGGGCACTTGCCTATGCCCGCCGGATTCTATGACGATTGGGTGAAGGCTGCGGACGAAGAATCGAAACATTTCAATCTTGTGTCGGACTGTCTTGAAGCAAATGGCAGCCACTATGGCGCTTTGCCGGCTCATGCCGGCATGTGGCGCGCTGCCGAAGATACAGTTGACGATGTGATGGGGCGACTGGCCGTCGTCCCGATGGTGCTTGAAGCGCGCGGACTGGACGTCACCCCCGGGATGATCGCCGTTTTCAAGAAAGCGGGGGCGGATCAGGCGGTTGCCGCGCTTGAAACCATCTATGCCGAGGAAGTTGGCCATGTGGCCTATGGATCGAAATGGTTCCATTTTCTTTGCGGTCGCGACAACCTTGATCCCAAACCCACCTTTCACGCCCTTGTCCGAAAATACTTCCACGGACCACTGAAGCCGCCATTCAACGAAGAAAAGCGCGCCGAAGCCGGACTTCCGCCAGACTTTTACTGGCCACTCAGCGAAACAGGCTGATCTATCGGCAAGAAACCGCCTATTTTTCGCGGTCTTAACCACCTTGGGTCAGCATCCTTGCCTGACATTTGCGCAACCATTATCACGGATTTGGAGTGCAGGCCGGGACGGGCTTGCGCCGTTGTTTTAGGGGCATGGGACAGGACCTTGTGACGCTATTTATGGCCAGACTTCGTGCGATGCTTGAGCGCACATTCCCCGAACAGCGGTTGTTCTTGCGATCGGACACCGAAACTCGCTTCATTCGCCTGTCACCCTTGACCCAATTCACGGCCGTCGCGGGAAGCGCGTTGCTTCTTGGCTGGACGATCGTGTCCTCTGCAATTCTGGTTATGCATTCGCTTGGGGCCGGTGATTTCCGCGAACAAGCCCTGCGCGATCAGGCGGTCTATGAGGCGCGACTGAATGAACTGTCGCACGAACGGGATGCCCGGGCACGCGAGGCTTCGGATGCTCAGCAAAGATTCGCGGTGGCCTTGGCCGAGGTGTCCGCGATGCAGTCTCGCCTTCTGGCTTCCGAAGATCGTCGGCGCGAACTGGAAACCGGGATCGACGTGATCGCCGGAACTCTGCGCGACACGATGAAAGAGCGTGACGAGGCCCGCGGACGAAGCCAGACCCTGCTGGCGGAACTGGCAGAAAGCGAAGCCGACCAGCCCGAGATCTCGCACCTGGAAGACCTTGAGAACACGCTGACATTCATGACATTGGCCCTTGGCAATTTGGCCCACGAGCGTGATGAGATGTCGACCTTCATGAGCGAAGCCGAAACGCTTTTGGCAGATGTCGCATTTGACCAGAAGCTGGAATCAGAACGCAACGAGCGAATCTTCACCCAGATCGAAGAGGCCGTTGCAACGTCGCTGACACCGATTGACGAAATGTTCTCGGCCGTTGGCCTTCCGACAGACAGCATCATCGAGCAGGTCCGCCGAAGCTATTCGGGCCAGGGCGGCCCCTTGACCCCGATCACGTTTTCCTCCAGCGGCGATGCGCCCGAAGACCCCCTGACCCGTCGCGCCAACGATGTTCTGGCCCAGCTTGATCAGGTCAACCTGTATCGCATCGCTGCCGAAAAGCTGCCTTTCAGCTTTCCCGTCAAGGGACATTATCGGTCAACCAGCGGATTTGGCCCCCGTTGGGGCCGCATGCACGAAGGTCATGATTTCGCCGGTTCTACCGGCACACCCATCCATACGACAGCCGACGGTGTGGTTGTTCATGCAGGACGTCAGTCGGGCTATGGCAACTTGATAAAGATCCGCCATGAGTTCGGTTTTGAGACAAGATACGCACATCTTTCAAGAATTCGAGTGAAGGTCGGTCAAAGAGTCTCGCGTGGCGAGAGGATCGGTGATATGGGAAACACCGGACGCTCGACGGGCACCCATCTTCACTACGAGGTGCGCATCAGCGGTGACCCCGTGAACCCGATGAAATACATCAAGGCAGCGAGAGATGTTTTCTAAAAGCAAAATAAACGAACCTGGACCCGAAAAGGGAACAGAGGCAGACAAAGACGAAAAGGCCACTACCATGAGCGACCCTTCACCGAGCACGCCAAAAGCAAAACCACCCGCGTCGGTTTTGTCGGCTGATTTGCAGATCACCGGCAACATCAAGACAACCGGTGACGTCAACATCGAAGGCAACGTCGAGGGCGATATCCGTGCCCATCTTCTGACCGTCGGCGAAGGCGCCACGGTCAAGGGTGAGTGTATTGCGGACGACGTGGTTGTGAACGGCCGCGTGGTCGGAAAGGTGCGCGGTTTGAAAGTGCGCCTGACATCGACCGCTCGTGTCGAGGGCGACATCATCCACAAGACGATCGCCATTGAATCGGGGGCCCATTTCGAAGGCTCGGTTCAGCGCCAGGAAGACCCGCTGAACAACAAGGGCGGATCGGTCAAGCCAGCGTCGACACCCCCAACACAACAACCGGCGCCTGCTGCGAAAAGCTGAACTTGAACACCAATGGACGAGAGGGCGTCGCAGTAGCGGCGCCCTTTCTCTTTGACCCAGCAAATCAGGCGATTTTCCGGGTTCAAACCTGCGACACCAAGCGACCACATCGCTGGACAAGCTGCGAAGGCGCGTCGCCTATTTCAGATCGACGCCTTTTTCTTCCAATCGTCGGATAATATCCTTGGTTGTGTTTCCGCTTGGATACTCCACGTCGGGAACAGGAAGTCCCAACCAATCACAAAGTGGCGCCCAACCGTCTCCCAGCTGGTGGACCAAAAGCCTTTCGGGATCGACCGTCGCGATCACTTCTTCCGTATTCCGGTTATAGATCGCAATGGCGTGCTCACGGTCGTCAGGACGCCCGCCAAAAACTTGTTCAGCCACCAGCAAATGCGCCAATCCGTTTGGATCGTCGCCGGACTGGATGTACTTCAAAATGGTTGCTTCAAAGCTGGTCCACCAGCTTTCAGCGGATCGCATCGTAAGAAGAACCCTTGCCTTGGGAAATTCATCGATCAAGGAACGCCAGTAATAGGCCGATGGCCAATCCACGCAGGAATTGTAACCAGCGAAAAGCGCATTCCAATCGGGTGCCGCACCTTTGGCAAGGTCCAACCACCCTTGTCTCAGCGGGCTACCTTCATCAAGTTCGAACATGTGGTGGGTGGGCCCGACGCCCAGATTATTCAATGCGTTGCGCATTGAATCGGTGCCCGTTCTGCCAAAGCCGGCGCCTATTACTCTGAGTGACAAGGGATCCTCCCGATCCTAGGAATGTGTAATCAAAGTCGAGTATTGCCTGGAATGCCGCCCCAAGAAGCTCAGGACTGACGTCCGAACCATGTTGCGCCAGTTCTCAGCATTACACCACCGGATGATAAAGGGCCCGCCGATAAAGATGCCACGTCGCATGTCCCAAGACCGGCAGAACGACGAATAATCCCAAAAACATCGGCACCATCGCCGCAAACAACGCGACGGCAATGATCACCGCCCAAAGCCCCATGACTCCCTTGTTCCTTGCCACTGTCTTCAGACTGATCAGCATCGCTGTCACAAAGTCGATCTCCTTGTCGACCAGCAAAGGCAAAGATACGGCCGTCAGCCCGAACACAAGGAAAGCCACGCCTGCGCCGACAACTGTCTGGATCGCCAGCATGACCATGCCGTTCGGCGTCAGGAAATAATCCCAAGAATGCGCCAGATTGGTGACCGCCGACAATCCCATGGCCATGGCGAAGGTCATATGGGCAAAGAAACTCCAGAACAAAAAAGTAATCGCCAGTATCACACCGACCCAGGGCAACTGTCGCCGCCTTTCGCTCCAGACAACCGCCAGGATGTCACGCCAGACCAGGGGTTCTTCTGCTTCCAACCGCCGGCTGACTTCGTACAGCCCGACCGCCGCAAAAGGCGCGACCAGCGGGAATCCGAGGGCAAACGCCAAAGTCCACAAAAAGGTTCCCGCACCTATCCAGTATAAAACGAGACCGACCACGACATAAAACGCGCTGAACACCAACCCAAAGGCGGGCGCTGCCTTGAAATCCCAAAATCCCGCTTTCAGTGACGCCAAAACCTCGGGCAAAGTCACGACGGCAATCTCGGGGATCGGAGAGGCCTCTGGAACAGTCTCGTCAGTCATGTGTGGCCCTTTTCCCATTGCCTTCCACGTTGCCTAGACCTTACCACAGAGATCCACACCGCTTGAAGCCACCTTCGCCGGTTGCTATCACCCGCCAGCAGAACATTTCCCCGGAGGTCCCATGCGCGCCGAGGCCGAAAACACGGTCGCCGCCATCGAAAAATCGCTTGAGCTTCTGGCTCAGCGCATGGATTGGGAAACGGCAGAGCATCGCCTTGAGGAATTCAACGCGATGACGGAAGATCCCAACCTTTGGGACAATCCCGACAAGGCGCAAAAACTTATGCGCGACCGCCAGATGCTGGTGGACGCGATGGAGCGCTATTCTGGCATGAAACAGGAATTGTCGGACAACGTCGAACTGATCGAACTGGGCGAGATGGAAGACGACGGCGAAGTTGTCTCGGAGGCCGAGGCTGCATTGAAAAAACTGGAGGAACGCGCGGCAGCGGCGGAAATCGAGGCACTTCTGGACGGCGAGGCGGATGGAAACGACACGTTTCTTGAGATCAATTCAGGCGCGGGTGGGACCGAAAGTTGCGACTGGGCGTCCATGCTGGCACGGATGTACGTCCGTTGGGCCGAGGCGAAGGGCTACAAGGTTGAACTTCAATCGGAAAGCCCGGGCGAAGAGGCGGGCATAAAGTCGGCTTCCTACAAGATCTCGGGCCCCAATGCCTATGGCTGGCTAAAGTCGGAATCTGGCGTGCATCGTCTGGTGCGCATCTCGCCATACGATAGCGCTGCCCGCCGCCATACCTCGTTTTCCAGTGTCTGGGTCTATCCCGTCGTCGACGACAACATCGAAATCGACGTGAACCCCGCCGACATTCGCATTGACACCTATCGGTCATCGGGCGCCGGTGGTCAGCACGTCAACACAACGGACTCGGCGGTGCGGATCACCCACATCCCCACGAACATCGTGGTGACCTCGTCCGAGAAATCGCAGCACCAGAACCGCGATATCGCGATGAAGGCTTTGAAATCCCGGCTGTACCAGATGGAGTTGGAAAAGCGCACCGCGTCGATCCAGGAGGCACACGAAAACAAAGGCGATGCCGGTTGGGGCAACCAGATCCGGTCCTATGTGCTGCAGCCTTATCAGATGGTGAAAGACCTGCGGACCGGGCACGAAACCAGCGATACTTCTGGTGTTCTGGATGGCGACCTTGACGGTTTCATGGCGGCAACCCTAGCCATGGGTCTCTCGGGCACCAAGCGCGGCGAAGACCCAAACGAAATGGCAAACGCCTAAAGCGTCCCTCAATTGGCTGGCGACAAAAGAAAAAGCGCGCCCAGGCAGGCGCGCTTTGCTGTTTGGTAAGGGTTGGCCGAAAGATCAGCGCTTCGAGAACTGGAAGCTTTTCCGGGCCTTGGCCTTGCCGTACTTCTTCCGCTCGACGACGCGGCTGTCACGGGTCAGGAAGCCGGCGGCTTTCAGCGCAGGACGCAACGACGGGTCGAATAGCTGCAAGGCTTTCGAAATGCCGTGCTTCACCGCGCCCGCCTGCCCCGACAGACCGCCGCCCTTGACGGTGGCCATCACGTCAAACTGACCATCGACCCCGGCAACCTGGAACGGTTGACGCAGGATCATCTGCAGCACGGGGCGTGCGAAATAGGCGTTCAGTTCCTTGCCGTTCACTGTGACCTTGCCTGAACCCGGCTTAATCCAGACACGGGCAACCGCGTCTTTCCGTTTGCCCGTTGCATAGGACCGGCCCAGTTCGTCGCGAACGGGTTCGCGGGCGACTGCGGTTTCGGTCACGACCTCGGGCGCCGCCTCGGCAGCGTCCGATGCAGCCGCAGTGTCGCCAACGACCTCTTTCAGGTCGTCCAGAGTTTTGATGTCTTCTGCCATGTCGATCAGCTCCGGGTGTTCTTCTTGTTCATGGATTTCACATCCAGAACGTCAGGGTTTTGCGCCTCGTGCGGGTGCTCGGCCCCGGCATAGACGCGAAGATTGGTCATTTGGCGGCGGCTAAGCTTGTTGCCCGGCAGCATCCGCTTGACGGCCTGCATCACGACGCGTTCAGGATGCGCGCCTTCCAGGATTTGACCGGTGGTGCGGGATTTGATGCCGCCCGGATAGCCGGTGTGCCAGTAGTTTGGCTTGTCACGCTTGTTGCCCGTCAGTTGCACCTTGTCGGCGTTGATGACGATGACATTGTCGCCCATGTCCATATGGGGCGTGAAACTGGCTTTGTGCTTGCCGCGCAGGCGCATGGCGACGATCGAGGCCAGCCGACCCAGAACTACGCCCTCGGCGTCGATCAGAATCCAGGACTTCTCGATGTCCGCCGGAGTAGCGGTGAAGGTCTTCATTAATCATACCCTTTTAGGGGAGTTCGTCGGATGGGCGGGTTTTATTCCAATTCTCGCCACAGTCAAGCATTGTCATTCAGATTTTATTACGTAATTTCAAATGTTTAAAAATATGGTATTATTTTACCCCATGTTTGACGATCTAGCTACGCAGCAACTCTTTCGAAAAAAATCACCAAAAACTCTAATTGTGACTTCGGAATCGACTGATTCAGCAGTCATGTTGGGGCTGTTCAATGTTAACGAGTGATAGGTGTGTATCGTGATCGCCAATATTTTTCTTCTGTTCGTGGCCGCAGGCATTCTGATTGCCTCTATGTCTTATGGATTTGGTGGCTTGTTCCCGATCCTGGGCGCACTCAGCCTTTTCACGGTGTTCGTCAAGATCGTCTTGTCGCGCCGTGCTCCTGAGCCCTTTTCGGGCTGAAACACTGAAAAGACGGCAACCCGGCGCCCATTGGGCGCCGGTCGCGTTTTCCTTGTCGACTTTTTGCTGGTCCAGCGCGATGGTCATCAAATCCAGACTTTGGGCGGATCATGACACTTCAGAACCGCGTTCTTGCAACTGGCGACATTGTCGCCCACCCGGCCCGTGGGCTGTTCATGGGCAATCGTGGAATCCTGCATGATGAGCGACAGAACCTTGGCCGACATCGTTGGCGGCACAAGGCCTGGATCATCTGCACGCTGAAACACAAGAACTGGCACAGGGCGGTCATGAGCCCCAATGCCTATACCGAGTTGTTTTTCCTGGACGAAGCCGTTGCGATGGCGGCCGGGCATCGCCCCTGTACCTTGTGTCGTCGCCCTGCTTATCAGGCGTACCGCAAGGCCGCGGGCCTGACAGGGTCAGCCAAGGCCATGGATGATCAACTGCACGGCGAACGCGCCGTTCCCCGCAAGTTCGATCAACGCCGTCATTCCGCGTCAGCCGCAAGTTTGCCCGACGGTGCGATCATCTTCGACAAGGTTCCAAAACTCGTGAAGGGGCAATTCGTCTATCCGGTCACGCCGTCGCGCTATGGCCCGGCAGATGCCCGCCCCAGTGGTATGGTCACCGTCCTGACGCCGCCCACCAGTCTTGCGGCCCTGTCAAGCGGATATCGACCGATCCTGCATGGCTCAGTCTGAGGCCTTTTCTTCCAGCATCAGCCATTCGTCCTCGGCAGCAGCGAGTTTTTCTTGTCGCTCGGCAAGAGCGTCAGTGGCTTTTTGAAACTTGACCGGTTCCCGCGTGAAAAGGCCAGGATCAGACAGAAGCTCGCCAAGCTTGTCGATTTCGGCCTCCAGGCGTTCAAGAATGGCCGGCAGTTCCTGCAACCTATGCTTTTCAGTGAAGCTCAGGCCCGGTTTTTCCGACTTCACCTCGGGTTTTTCTTCCACCTTGCGACGCGGAACCCTATCGAGAGTAGCCTCAATGATCCGACGCTTTGGTGCATAATCCGACCACCCGCCGGCATGAACCGTGATCCTCCCCTGCCCCTCAAAGGCTACTGTCGTCGTCGCGACCCGGTCCAGAAAATCCCTGTCGTGGCTGACCAGCAGAACCGTGCCGTCATAGTCGCCCAAAATCTCCTGCAATAGATCAAGCGTTTCGATATCCAGATCGTTCGTCGGTTCGTCCAGCACCAGAAGGTTCGACGGCTTCGCCATGATCCGCGCCAGCAACAGCCGCGCTTTTTCGCCACCCGACAAGGCCCGGACCGGTGCGCGGGCTTGTGTTTCGTCAAACAGGAAGTCCTTCAGGTATCCGACCACATGGCGCGGCGTACCCCGCACCATCACCTGGTCGGCGCGCCCCGAAACCCGCATGGCTTTGTCGCCCGTCAAGCTTTCCCAAAGCGTTGCATCCGGGTCGAGCGCCGCGCGGCGTTGATCGAATACCGCGATCTCAAGATTGGTGCCAAGTCGCAGGGTCCCGGCATCAGGTGCGGTCTGGCCGGTAAGCATCTCGATCATCGTGGTTTTGCCGATGCCATTGGGGCCAACAAAAGCAACCCGATCCCCGCGATTGACCAATAGCGAAAAATCCCGGCAAATCAACTTGTCATCAAAGGACTTTGACAAGCCCTTCGCCTCGATCACCTTCTTGCCTGACTTCTGGCCAGACGACATTTCCATCGCTGCCGCACCTTCGCGCCGTATTTGCGAGGCGCGCTCGGCCCGCAAGGCCTGCAATGCCCGCACACGGCCCTGGTTACGCTTTCGTCGCGCGCTGATACCTTCGACGGCCCATCTGGCCTCGGCCTTGATCTTCCGGTCCAGCTTGTGACGGGCAAGGTCCTCTTCTTCCCAGACTTTGTCGCGCCACTCTTCAAAGCCGCCAAATCCCCCGTCCCGGCGGCGCACGCTGCCGCGGTCGATCCAAAGCGTGGCCTTCGCGACCGCCCGCAAGACAGCCCGGTCGTGGCTGATGATGACAAAGGCCTGACGGGTTTCGCCAAGCCGCTCTTCCAGCCACGCAATGGCTTCGATGTCCAAGTGGTTCGTCGGCTCGTCCAAGAGCATGAGATCAGGCGCTTCTGCAATCAACTTGGCCAATGCTGCCCGGCGGCGTTCTCCGCCCGAAGCCTCGCTGACCGGGGTCGCGGGATCGAACTTCAACCCCTCTGCCACGGATTCGATCCGCCACATCTCGGCTGGCCCCAAATCACGCGTCGCGAAATCACCAAGCGTCGCGCAACCGTCCATATCAGGCTCTTGTTCCATATAACCGACACTGTCGCCAGGCGACAGAACCCGAGACCCGCGATCAACTTCAACCAAGCCCGCCATCACCTTGAGAAGCGTGGATTTTCCCGATCCGTTACGGCCCACCAAGGCAAGTCGGTCGCCGGCCTGAATTGTCAATGATAGGTTTTCAAACACTGGCGCTCCGCCGAACGTCAGGGCGATGTCGGTCAGTTGCAAAAGCGGGGCGCGGGCCATGACGGCGGGCTAGAGCGAGTTGGTCCAGCCGTCAACCCGCGACGGCGCGCAATGCGCGGGCACGTGCAGGCGGGATCGAGCGGATCTCCAACCCTGTAAACACGTGCAAGGTGTTGAGATCGCGGTCAACCACGGCGTGATCGCTGACCCAACCGCCAAGCGAAAGATAGCTTCGCAGCAAGGGTGGCATGGTACGCAGGGCACGCTTGGGGTCGGGCTTTCGGCGCAATCTTTGGGCAAATCGAAAGACGTTTGGCGCCTTGATGCGGGGCAGCCAGCGTTTTGGCGCCAGGTGGCGTTCTTTCAACATGGCAAAGGCATCCGCATAGGCCTGTTCGTCTGTGCCCTGAAACGAGGAGCAACCAAACAACATTTCAACGCCTTTTGCATCGACAACGCCAGCCAAAGCCCCCCAGGCGGCACGCAGGACATCGGGGTCACGAACATCGCGCTCAACACAAAAACGACCGACTTCGACCATGGGTTTCTTGTACCCCGCGAGGCCCTTCAGTTCGTAATATTGAGCCGAATAGCTGCGCCCAATCTCGGCACCCGAGCCAAGCGGCAAAAGCCGCAGCGTGGCGACAAGACGTCCCGTCGCCCGGTCTTCGACCATGATGTGCTGACAAGCGCTGTCAAAGGCATCCCTGTCCCGGCCATCAGTTGGGGCCAGATCTCGGTCGGATGCTATAAACGCCTGGTGGCGCAGTCGCTGCGCACCCTCCAAATCGGCCGGTGTTTCGGCCATCCGCGTGCGATACCTGCCATCTGACATCGTTGTGACATCCTCTGGTTTCTGCCGGTTGTCTGACTAAATATTGTCGCTGATCAAAGGCCATGCAACATGGACACCAGCATGACGAAGGGGAATTTCATGGAAAAAGTTGTCAAATCCGATTCCGAGTGGCGGGCACAGTTGAACGATCTTGAGTACAAGGTCCTGCGCAAACACGGCACCGAGCGGGCATTTACCAACGACGATTTTTCGAAGGATGCCGGGATGTTCACCTGCAAAGGCTGCGGCGCGCCCCTGTTCGATCAGGCGCACAAGTTCGACAGTGGCACAGGTTGGCCCTCGTTTTATCAGCCAGCAAGCGATGAAATGATCGAAGAACGGGAAGACCGAAGCCTGTTCATGCGACGCACCGAAGTACATTGCGCGCGGTGCGAAGGGCATCTGGGGCATGTGTTTCCCGACGGACCTCAACCCACTGGGTTGCGCTATTGCATCAACGGGGCATCGCTGAACTTCGAACCGGAAGACGGCTAGGAGTCGTTTCCAAGAAGTGCTCCGGCATCGAAGTTGCCGATGTTCGAGAACAACTGACGCAGGAAACCGATGCCGCGGGTGTTCGAATCCGTGACGCGGCGGGTCAAAGCAACGACTTGCCCGTCTTCAAGCCCGAAGCGTTCGATATTCTGGACCTGGCCGGCTTCAGAGAAACTGATGGCCAGAACTTCGCGGTTCACCTCTTTGGGGGCACGCCACAGGAAACGTTCATAGTCCGATTTGACATAGTACCATCCGGCATCGTCAACGATACCCTCGGTGCCCGGGCGACCAAGGATGCGGGCCACCGTGTCCTTGGTATCGCGACCGACTTCGATTTCCTGCAGCAATTCGGCTTCGGGCACATAGCCATGGCTGCTGTCAAGCCGGGCACATCCGGCCAACACCAGCAACCCGGCGATCAGAAATCCTGTTCTGAGAAGGTTTTTGTGCGCTAGCTTCATTGTACCCACCCTTGCCAAACATCGCCCGTCCGCTTAGAGCGTCCCGACTTCGCCCTTCCGAGGGCATAGCCAGAGAATGACGCAGGTTCAAGGATTTGCTCATAATGGATCAAAGGTCCGACAGTCTGATCAAAGCCGCATCGGTGCGCGCACCGATTGCGTTCGACCTGATGGCCGATGCAGATGGACGCGCCGCTCTTGCCCGCGATCTGGGTATTCGCGCGATCAAAAAACTAAGTTTCAAGGGCCAGGTCGAACCCGATGGCGCAGATGATTTGCGTCTTCAGGCCCTGCTTGGCGCGACCGTAGTTCAGGACTGCGTGGTCACGAACGAACCGGTGACCACAAGGATCGACGAAGAGGTTCTGCGCCGGTATCTGGCAGATATGACTGAACCCGAGGGCGACGAGGTCGAGATGCCCGAGGACGAGACAACAGACTCCTTGCCCGAAACACTGGATCTAAACCAGATCATGGCCGAGGCACTTTCCCTTGCGCTTCCACCCTGGCCACGTGCCGAAGGGGTCGATCCAGTGGATGTCACCGTCACCGAACCTGGAAAAACGCCGCTGACGGACGAGGATCTGCGCCCCTTCGCGGCACTGAAGGCCCTGCGCGACCCCAAGGCGGACACAGACGGAGACAACGGCTGATTTGTTTCTTGCCTTTCAAGGGAATCGCAGTATGTTCCCGCCCTTGTTTGAACATTGGGTTGGACAAGACGTCTGCGGACGCGTAAGACCGCTTTGACCTGAAACCGGGGCGCGCGCGCCTTTGAACAGACCGAGGATTTGGACATGGCTGTCCCTCAGAACAAGATCACACCGTCGCGCCGCAACATGCGTCGGGCACACGACGCCCTGACGGCTGCAAATCCGGGCGAATGCCCGAACTGCGGTGAATTGAAGCGTCCCCATCACGTTTGTGGCGCATGCGGTCACTATGATGACCGGGAGGTTGTCGCTCAGGCCGACGAGATCGACCTGGACGAAGACGCGGCCTAAGCGTCTTCCCGCGGCGCGAGGGATGACGGAACCTACCGATCAGAACCCAGGCGCAGACCAGCGCATTACAATCTCGGTTGACGCCATGGGCGGCGATCTGGGACCGGCGGCAGTTGTCGCCGGCATTGCCATTTGCGCGCAGCAAAATCCCGATGTGCAGTTCCTGGTCTTCGGGCCAGAGGCCGAGTTGGACTCCCTTGTTTCGCGGCGAAAACTGACCAGGTGCTGCACAATCCGCAATGTCACCGAAGTCGTGCGCATGGACGACAAGCCAAGCCATGTCATGCGTCACGGCAAGGGCACCTCTATGTGGGCCGCTGTCGAAGCCGTGAAATCCGGTGAAGCACAGGCGGTCATTTCCTGCGGCAACACCGGCGCGTTGATGGCCGTGTCGATGCTGCGGCTTCGCAAACTGCCAGGCGTGGATCGCCCGGCCATCGCCTGTCTTTGGCCGTCGCAAAACCCCGGCGGTTTCAACGTGATGCTGGATGTGGGGGCGGACATTCGCGCCGATGCAAAAGATCTTTTGCAGTACGCGTTAATGGGCGGTTCTTATGCCCGCAACGGACTGGGCGTGGAACGGCCCCGGATCGGTCTGCTGAATGTCGGCACGGAAGAAAACAAAGGTCGACCGGAAATCCGCGAAGCCCATGATTTGATTACCGCTGCTGCCAGTGACGCCAGCTTTGACTATGTAGGTTTCGTCGAAGGCGGCGACATTCCCTCGAAACGGGTTGATGTCATCGTCACCGATGGCTTTTCCGGCAATGTGGCGCTGAAGACCGGCGAAGGCACCGCACTGCTGATCCGCAATTTCCTGCGCCAGGCGTTCAGGGCAACACCGCTTTCACGCATTGCGGCGCTTTTGGCCGTGACGTCGCTCAGACGACTATCACGGCGCATTGACCCGCGGCGGGTAAACGGAGGCGTTTTTCTGGGCCTGAATGGCACGGTGGTGAAAAGCCATGGCTCGGCTGATGCAACCGGGATGTCGTCGGCTTTGCAACTTGCGATCCGTCTGGCCGAGAGCGGCTTCAACGAAAGGCTGGCCGCGCGGGTTGCATCCTTTGACCTGGGCGGGCAGGATGCCGAAAGTGAGACCGCCGAAGCGGCCGATACAGAGCAGGCACCATGACTATACGCGCCGTTGTGAAAGGCGTCGGGCACTATCTGCCCGAGGAAGTCGTCCCAAACTCGTGGTTTGCGGACAAGCTCGAAACGTCGGATGAATGGATCATATCGAGGACCGGCATTGAACGGCGTCATTTCGCCGCCAACGGCGAGACCACTTCGGACCTGGCCACCAATGCCGCCGAAAGGGCGCTGGCCGCATCCGGACTGACCGCCAACGACATCGACGCCCTGATAGTGGCCACTTCGACCCCGGACCTCACCTTCCCCTCCGCCGCGACCATGGTGCAAGCCCGGCTGGGCATGGAGCGAGGTTTCGCATTTGACATTCAGGCGGTTTGTGCGGGGTTCGTGTTCGCGATGTCCCAAGCCAATGCGCTGATCGTCTCGGGCCAAGCCAAACGCGCCCTTGTAATTGGCGCTGAAACTTTCAGTCGCATCCTTGACTTCGATGATCGGGGCACTTGCGTTCTTTTTGGTGACGGGGCCGGTGCCCTGGTGCTTGAAGCGGCAGAAGCCGACGGAACCGCAGCCGACCGCGGCATACTCACGGTGGATCTGCATTCGGACGGACGCCACAAGGACATCCTTTATGTGGACGGTGGTGTTTCCACGCAAAGCACCGGACAACTGAGGATGCAGGGCAAGGAAGTGTTCCGGCATGCGGTCGAGAAACTTGCAAAGACCGCTCATACATCGCTCGACAAACTGGGCCTCTCTGGCGATGACATCGATTGGATCGTGCCACACCAGGCGAATCTTCGTATCATCAAGTCGACCGCCCAAAAAATGGGCGTGGGCATGGATCGGGTGGTTGTCACGGTTCAGGACCACGGCAACACCTCGGCGGCATCGATTCCCCTGGCCTTGTCGGTTGGGGTCGAACGCGGTCAGATCAAACGCGGAGATCTGCTTGTGACCGAGGCAATCGGCGGCGGATTGGCCTGGGGTTCGGTAATTATCCGCTGGTAAGCGGCTTCAACGCCCATTTCCAACCACTTGATATTGACTCGGAAAATCATCCCGCCCATTCTAATGGTTAATCATTTACAAGACAGGGGACAGGGATGAGCGAGAAGACTTTGACACGGATGGATCTCAGCGATGCGGTATTCCGTGAAGTTGGGCTGAGCCGTAATGAATCCGCACAACTGGTCGAAAGCGTCCTTCTTCATATGTCAGACGCCCTGGTAAAAGGCGAACAGGTCAAGATATCGTCCTTCGGCACCTTCTCGATCCGCGACAAGGCGGCCCGTGTGGGCCGGAATCCAAAGACCGGCGAAGAAGTTCCCATTCATCCCCGCCGCGTCCTGACCTTCCGTCCTTCTCACTTGATGAAAGAGCGTGTGGCTGCCGGCAACAAGGCCTGATCCACGGTGAAGAAATCTCGCGACGCTTTTCGAACGATCTCGGAAGTGGCCGAATGGCTGGACGTGCCGACGCACGTTCTTCGCTTTTGGGAATCGCGTTTTAGCCAAATCAAGCCGGTGAAACGGGCGGGTGGGCGCCGGTATTACCGGCCGTCGGACATGCGCGTCATCGGTGGCGTGAAAACGCTGTTGCACGACCAGGGAATGACCATTCGCGGAGTCCAAAAACTGTTCCGCGAAAACGGTATCAAGCACGTGTCGTCGTTCTCCGCTCCTCTGTTTGGCGAAGAGGAAGAAGTCGCCGAGGAAACGGCCGTGTTCGAGCACGAAGCCGCACTGGCACCGGCCGCGGCCGCTGCGCGCTCGACGCGCGATGCTGAGCCCGATCCGGTCATTGATCCACCTGAGGCAGAGGTCCAGGAAACCCCTGTGTTTCTACACCGTTCGCAGCCCAAGCCCGAACCTGCCGAGGAGCCTGCCGCAGAGACAGCGGACCCCCTGCCTGAGGTCATCGAGGCCACTGCAGAACCGGCGGGCCACATTCCTCCGACACCAGATGTTCCCGACGCAGACCCCGAAGATGACGACCCGCGCCACGAGGCGCCTCTTGGGATCGCGGCGCGGGCGCATCTGGCGAAGCGTGCCAACCTGGAATCTCACCGAGGCGAACTGGCTGCGGCAGCCGCCCGGTTGAAAGACCTTCTGGAACGGGCTTCCTGATCGCATGCTCTCTGTCCAGATCGGCTCTTGCCCCCGGTCTCGTTTTGCGCCAGAAGGCGCTTCGTCGGGCTATGGCGCAGCCTGGTTAGCGCGTCCGTCTGGGGGACGGAAGGTCGCAGGTTCGAATCCTGCTAGCCCGACCAATCAACCGACCAAGGTGACACCGTGACCGGCGTTCTGCCCGACAGTGCAATCCGTCAGATGATCAAAGACGGTTCGGTGTCAGCCGAGGTCGAAGTGACACCCGGCCAAATTCAGCCTGCCTCTCTTGATCTGAGACTCGGCAATACTGCCTATCGCGTCCGCGCTTCGTTTCTTGCAGGAAAGGGGCGCCGCGTCGCAGACCGCCTGCACGACTTTACCATGCACCAGATTGACCTCCGCCACGGCGCTGTCCTTGAAAAGGACTGCGTATATGTTGTCCCGCTGTTGGAAAGTCTGAGCCTGCCCAATGGGATAGCGGGTGCCGCAAGCGCGAAATCCTCGATCGGGCGGCTTGACCTTCTGACCCGGATCATCACCGACTTCGGGACCGAATTTGACCGCATCCCCGATGGTTACAAGGGACAATTGTACGTCGAAATCTGCCCCCAGAGTTTTTCGGTGATCGCGCAAACCGGGCAGATGTTGAACCAGGTGATCTTCCGCAAGGGTCAGACGACGATCTCGGACGAAGACCTGACCGCCCTGCACCAAAGGACTCCGATCGTGTCGGGCGATGCCGAGATTTCCGGGGGCCTGGGATTTTCGGTGGATCTTAAGCCGACTTCGGGAACCCTGGTCGGTTATCGTGCAAAGCCCCATACCGGGGTCATAGACCTGTCAAAGCTGGCCTATTACGACCCGCGAGAGTTCTGGGAAGAGGTGCGCACCGAAACTGGTTGGATCATCCTTGACCCCGGCGCGTTTTATATCCTTGTCAGTCGCGAAGCCATCGTGATCCCCCCGACCCATGCCGCCGAAATGGCACCCTATGTGGCCATGGTGGGCGAGTTTCGCGTGCACTACGCTGGCTTTTTCGACCCCGGCTTTGGTTGGGCCGAGGCCGGAGGAACAGGGTCCCGAGGTGTGCTGGAAGTGCGCTGCCACGAAGCGCCATTTGTTCTAGAGCATGGTCAGCTGGTAGGACGCTTGGTCTATGAACGGATGGCTTCGGAACCCGAGGCGCTCTATGGCCGCGAAATTGCGTCGAATTATCAAGGGCAAGGCCTGAAACTCTCGAAGCATTTCAAAATGTGATCGCGGACACCGTCCAAAACTCGATGAAATTGTGTTATGGTAATCCTCAGGCGCGCCCAGGGCGATTCCATTCACCCCTGAACGCACAGTCGAACCTAGTGGATGCCCGAGCGCGCCGTTCTCACAAACGTTTTTCCATGAAAACAAGGTATGGCAACAACTCGTCGTCGCTGAAATGATCGCTTTCCGGGTAGGGTGCGCGATAGGCAAACCCCATGTCTTCGTATAACCCAATGGCCGCCTTCAGGTTCTTCGCGGTATCCAGCCGAAGTGAGCGCGCTCCTGTGGCACGTGCGGCAGTCATAGCGGCCTCGACCAAGGCGCGCGCCCGGCGCCGGTCCCGCGCCCCTCTGGGACAACGTAAAGGCGCTTGATCTCCATGTCGTGATTGCCCGAGGGTCTGAGGAATACCATACCCAAAATGTCGTCATCTTCGGTTTCGGCTACAAAGGTCTGGCCCTCTGGCGGTATCACCTTGGACAGGGACCGAACGGTGTTTGCCAAAAGCACGTCTGCATCGAACGTCAGGCCCGCAGCCCGTTCAAGGTCGTCACACACGAACCGGATATAATCGCCCAATAACCCGTCAAGCTTTTGCACGTCCTCCAGGGTATCCAGCGTTTTGATCTTCATTCGCGCGAAGGGCTAGAGCCGACCAATGCGGCGACCGATCTTCATCGCCTGCTTCGCGCGCTTGGTGCTTGGATCCACTTTCTGGCCTTTCGAAAGCCGCTTACTGCCGTGACGCATAAGCAATTGGATGGCCATTCTGATCAGACGGTTTGCATTCATCGGGTTAATCCTCGTCTTCGAACATATCGACCTGGTTTTCCTCGTCTTCATCTTCGCTTGACAATGGCTCACCGGGTGGTGGTCGATTCTCCAGCAATCCGGCCGCGCGCAGTTCCTTCAGCCCAGGCAAATCGCGGGCACTTTCAAGGCCGAAGTGATCCAGAAATTCCTCGGTAACCATGTAGGTGACGGGCCGACCCGGGGTCATCTTGCGACGGCCAAATTTCACCCATTCCAGTTCCAAAAGCTGATCGACCGTACCCCGGCTGACACTGACGCCCCGGATCTCTTCGATCTCGGAGCGCGTGACCGGTTGGTGATAGGCAATGATCGCCAGCGTTTCGATCGCCGCACGGCTGAGTTTCCGGGTCTCGACCGTTTCCTTCTGCATCAGAAAACTCAAATCCGCAGCCGTGCGCATGGCCCAGCCGTCACCCACTTTGACGACGCCCACCCCGCGCCCGTCATACCGCTTCTTCAGCAACTGAAGCGCCTCGGCAGCGTCGCACCCATGTGGCATGCGCGCGTTCAGTTCCGCCACGGTCACGGGCTGTTCGGTTGCGAACAGAATCGCCTCGACCATGCGTTCCTGTTCGGCAATCGGAGGGGCTTCGAAAAGGCTTTCGATATCCTGTGCTTCGGGTTCAACCATTCAAAAGCGCCTTGATCTGGATCGGAGAGAAACTCTCGGTCTGGCGGATTTGAATTGTCCCGTTCTTGACCAGTTCCAGCGATGCTGCAAAATGCGATGCCGTGGCTGATCGGCGGCGTTTTGGATCGGCCTCCCAACCATCGGGCAAATAGGACATCAGATCGGTCCAATCGCCCGCATAGCCGATCAACCCGCGCATCCGCTCAAGCGCCTGTTCCAGGGTCATGACGTTTTGACGCTCCATGGAATAGGGGCGGAAATCCTCTTTCGTGCGAAGCCGCGCGTATCCCTGCATCAAGTCAAGAAGCGTCGCCGTATAGCGGACCCGGCGCACGCGTGTAACGTCCTCGGGGATACCGCGCACAAAAAAGTCGCGCCCCTTCTGGTCCCGCGCCATCAGCTTGGCCGCCGCATCGCGCATCGCCGACAACCGTTCCAACTGAAACGCCAGATGCGCGGCAAGTTCCTCGCCCGATGGACCCTCGTCGCTTGGGTCAGGCGGCAACAAAAGCCGTGATTTAAGGAAGGTCAGCCAGGCCGCCATAACCAGATAGTCGGCCGCCAGTTCAATACGAAGTGTCTTGGCGCGGTTGACAAAGGCGAGGTATTGCTCGGCCAACGCCAGAACGCTGATCCTGCGCAGATCGACCTTTTGGGTGCGCGACAGCGTCAAAAGCAGGTCCAGAGGCCCTTCGTAACCGTCTACATCCACGATCAGGGCTTCGGCCCCCAAGCGGGCATCGACATCGTCGAATTCGGCGTCGCCGTCCGGCATGTATGCTCCCTCAATCAGTGCGTATCCGCGATACCGTTGTTTTGTTTTGCAAAATTTGCCTTCAAAACCGGTCCAATCCGATCACGTGGCAGCAAATTTTGAATCAGTTTGACGCAGACTGCATTAGCGCCTCAAACTCGGCCTCAAGGGCGGAAATGTCAATATCTGTTGGGGTTCGTCGCGAGCTGACCGCAAGATGTGCGCGTTTCGCCGCCGCATCGGTCATCTGGCCCGCCGTTTCGGCGACGGTCTCCATCTCGGCCAGATCGCCGTTGCAGTGCAATACCAGATCACACCCCGCTCCAAGCGAGCCCCTGGTTTTTTCAGCAAGCGACCCTGCAAGCGCACCCATGGAAATGTCGTCAGACATCAACAAGCCGGACAACCCCAGAGCTTCGCGCAAAAAGGCAATGCCCGCCGATGACATTGTGAAAGGAAGATCCCCGGTGATTTCAGGCACCACGATATGGGCCGTCATGACCATATTCAGATCCGATAGCGCCCGGAAAACCTTGAAATCACTCTCTTTCAGTTCCCCAACGGGCACGTCGATGCGTGGCAGACCCTTGTGACTGTCCACCGTCGCCCGCCCATGGCCAGGCGCGTGCTTAAGAACCGGCAGGCAACCGGCATCCAAAAGTCCCTCGGCACAGGCGCGTGCCATGGTCTCGATGACGTCCGGAGTGCGACCATAGCAGCGGTTTTTCAGGAATGGATGGGTCTCGGGCCAGGCAATATCGGCCGATGGCGCACAGTTCACATCAATACCGTGGGCCATCAGTTCGGCGCCGATCAATCGGCCGCGTAGATACATCGCGCGTGGCTCGTCCAAGGCATCCACTTGGTCCAGCGGCGGCATCCACTCGTGCCAATGGGGCGCGCGCATTCGCTGAACACGCCCGCCTTCCTGGTCGATCAGGACCGGTGCCTCACGCCCGACCGCTGCGCGCAGATCGGCTGTCAGACGGCGAAGCTGATCCGGCGTGCCGCAATTGCGCTGAAAAACGATGAACCCCCAAGGGTCTGCATCGCGAAAAAACGCCACCTCGTCTGAGGTCAGTTCAAGCCCGGCGGGCGCGAAAATATACGCGCCCTGCCCCATGATTATTCGTGAACGACAGGAATACAGTTGGCGCCATCGGCAACAAGAACCGCGCAGAACCGCCTTGCATCGGCCAGATTGTCAAATCCCAAGGCCCGCAAACGATAGAACGATCGGCCCCCGGTGCTGGCCTCCTGGACGACACGATCCTTGCCAACCATGTAATCCCCGAACCGCGCCTGGGCATTCGCCCATTCCTGACGGGCATCGTCGGCGCTGCCAAAGGCTCCAAGTTGCACAAGCCTGGTTCCGACTGGAATGCTTTGCACATTCACCTCGCCATTCACCGGATCAACCGCAGGAAGCGATACACGCTGCAGCCCAGTCGGCCTGATCTCCGGGCGCGGCGTCACGACTGGCACATGGGCAGCCGCCTCGATCTTGGCGAGCGCGGGTTCGGGTTTCATACCGATGTCACCCAAAGCAGCCCGAACCGCCAGATCAGTGGCCGAAAGCTCTTGTTCAGCCGGCAGAATGGTTTCCTCGGTCGCCGTATCGGGCAAGACCGGGGCCATCGCTTCGATTTCTTCAATTGCCAAAACGGCAGTATCACTGTCGTTCTCTGCCAATGGGGCCAAAGCATCGCTTGGCAGGTTCGTGGCCACAACAGCGGATTCTTCGACTTCGGCCTCGGCTTCAACTGCCGGAAGTGCGGCCATTGCCAAGTCTTCGTCTTCGTCCAATGTCGTTGGCTGAGGCGCCAGTACCACCTGATCGGATGGTGCGACCTCAACGCGCTCCTCGGCAATGCGGTTTACAGTCAGACCCTGATAATTGCTTGCCAATCCCCCCGGATCCACCGGAGCCACCCGCATCGGCCCTTCCAAGGCCCGCACAACCGGAACGCCGGTCACATCGCGCACCCAAAGCTTCCAACCCCAGGTCGCCAGACCCGCGATCAGCAAAATGGAAAGTAAGGCGCCTGCCCAATTGAGCAACGCCGTCAGTGATCCGCCATCCGGATGATCACCATAATCATCGAAATTGATTGCCGCCATATCCATGCCTCATGTAAGCCGCCGGTTGATCCGGTGGTCTTGCCTGCTCGTTCAACGCTGGCGGGGCACTTTATAAGTCAGCGCATTTCCTCGACCGGCGTCACGCCTAGGATACTCAATCCGTTGGAAATAACAACGCCTACCGCGCGCGGTAGGGCGATTTTCGCCGCCGTTGCCTTTGGATCGCCGTCCTGAAGGAACCGCAGATGTGGTAGATCATTGCCTTTGTTCCACAAGGAATGGAACTCGGACGCCAATTCATAAAGGTAGAATGCCACGCGGTGCGGCTCGTGGGTGCGGGCTGCAATCTCGACCAGCCGCGGCCATTCGGCGATCTTGCGCGCCACGGCAAATTCAGCAGGATCTTCCAGTTTCGCGTCGTCCGACCAGTCAAGATGCATTGCTTCGGCCTTGCGCATCACCGAACGGACCCGGGCATGTGCATACTGGACGTAAAACACCGGATTGTCCTTTGATTGCTCGCTCACCTTGTCAAAGTCGAAGTCCAGCGGCGCGTCGTTCTTGCGCGTCAGCATGACGAAGCGCGTTACATCGGCACCCACCTGTTCGACCAGGTCGCCAAGGGTCACGAAAGTGCCCGCCCTTTTCGACATCTTGAAGGGCTGCCCGTCCTTGAACAGCTTCACCAGTTGCGTCAGCTTGATATCCAGCGGCACCCGGCCATCCGACAGGGCACTGACCGCGGCATTCATTCGCTTGACATAACCGCCGTGATCGGCGCCGAAGATGTTGATCAATTCGTCAAAGCCGCGTTCGATCTTGTCCCAATGATAGGCGATGTCGGGCGCGAAATAGGTCCACGACCCGTCCGATTTCATGATCGGGCGATCCACATCGTCACCATGGGCGGTCGAGCGGAACAGCACCTGTTCGCGCGGCTCCCAGTCTTCGGGCACCTTGCCTTTCGGCGGCTCCAATGTGCCGGTATAGATCAAGCCCTTCTTTTTCAACTCATCTATCGCCGCTTCGATCCGGCCTGTGTTGTAAAGAGACTTTTCGCTGAAAAAGGCGTCCATCCTGACACCAATCGCCGACAGGTCCGAACGGATCAGATCCATCATCGCCTCGGTCGCAAACGCACGCACTTCGGCAAGCCAGACATCTTCATCTTGCTCTAAATATGCATCTCCAACCTTATCCTTCAGTGCTGCCCCAACCGGGATCAGGTAATCACCAGGATAGGTCCCATCTTCGAAGGCAACCTCTTTTCCGTGGGCTTCGAGGTAACGCAGATAAACAGAACGGGCCAGCACATCGACCTGCGCACCGCCGTCATTGATGTAATACTCGCGCGTGACATCGTATCCGGCGAAATCCAGAAGCGACGCCAAAGCATCTCCAAAGACAGCGCCACGAGTGTGCCCGACATGAAGCGGACCGGTAGGATTTGCGGAAACAAACTCGACGTTCACCTTGACGCCCGCGCCCATGCCGGAATGGCCAAAGCTTTTTCCCGCATCGACGGCTTCGGCCACGATGTCATGCCATACGACCGGCGCAAGTTTGAGATTCAAGAACCCCGGACCCGCAACTTCGGCAGAGTCGATCCTTGAATCATTTTGCAACCGCTCTGCCAAAGCCTCGGCAATTGCGCGCGGCAGTTGTCCGGCGGGTTTTGCAAGCACCATGGCCGCATTGGTGGCCATATCGCCATGACCCGGATCGCGCGGCGGTTCGACGGTTACATTGCCCCAGGACAAACCCGCAGGCAGCGCGCCATCGGCAACCATGGCGTCCAGCGTTTCAATGACAGACGTGCGAATTTCGGCGAAAATATTCATGTGGCGCGGTTTAGCATTCTGGCACCGCAGGTCAACGTGAGGCTTTGGCCTTTAGATAACTTGCAGGGTCCCTGCTCATATCGGACCAATCTGCGCGATTTCGAAGATGCGCAAGCTCCGGTGCCCGTTCAACGAAATCGCGCCGTATGTCCGAGCTCCAACCTGTTCGGTCCCGGTTCGCCGTCAGCAGGATCTGGGCGATCCCGGCCATCGCCGCATCGTCATGTCCAGACAACGCCATCAGGCTCGCACCCTGCAACTCGTGGCTCATGGCGTTGCCGGGGTTGGGCGTAAGCGCCTTGTAGGCGTTCAAGGCAGCCGGAATGTCTTCGTCTTCGATCAATACGTCGACCAACCCCGCCTCGGCGGCATAGCGAAAGGCGGTCATCTTTGTTTTTGGCAAACCACGATCGCAGAGATAAACAACACGCCCAAGAAGGTGCCTTGCCAAGTGTAACTTCTTTGTTTCCCGTGCAATTCCTGCCAGATGCAACAGAAGTGGCGGCTGATCCCACAGTCTTTCAACCCGGTCCCGCAAAAGACCCAGTGCTTCGTCGTATCGTTGCGATTGCACAAGCTGCGCCACATCGCGCCAGGACTTATTCCACCAGGTCATGGTCTCTAGCGCCGCCTTGCCTTCGTCGGCATGTTCGTTTTCTTTCCAATCCTTGCGCGTGGGACGCAGATGATATGTGGCTTCGACGCTGCATCCGGCGCGTGCAAGCGCAAGTCCCAGAAACATGGGCGCACCGGTGCGCAGGTCCGCGATTTCGGAGCTGTCGGTGATCGGAAAATCAATGAGTTGGTCCATAAGACTATCCTACCACAAAAACGATCAAAACGATTTCCGCGTCAAACGGCGCTGTCGTCGCTTTCGTCAATAAACCGTGCATGGCATTGAAGCGCGAAGCGATCCGTCATGCCAGCGATATAATCCGAAACCAGGCGCGCCAGAGCGGTTTGGCTGCTCGCTTCTTCGACGTCCTTGCGCCATTGCTTAGGCAAAGTATCCGGGTTCTGAAGAAAAAACGGGAACAACTGCTCGACGACCTCTGTCACTTCCTTGCGTTTTTCCACAACAGATGGCGCCCGGTACATCCTGTCGAACAGGAACTGGCGGATCACCTTCAGATCCTGAAACACGGGGTCGGAAAACCGGATGATCTGAAATCCGGCCCGTCGGATATCTTCGGGCGTATGCGGTTTGATCCGCGCAAGGCTCTCGTTCGCCACTCCGATCACGTCTTCAACCAGAATGCCAAAGAACCGCCGAAGCGCCTCGTGGCGTCGTCGATAGTAATTCAGCCCGGGATACAGCGTGTCGACACGTGCGAAACAGTCCTGAAGGATGGGGAGTTCGGCCAGTTCGTCGGTGGAAAACAACTCGGCCCGCAATCCGTCGTGCAGGTCATGGTGGTTATAGGCCACATCGTCCGAAATCGCCGCCACTTGTGCTTCGGCACTGGCGTATGTGTCCAGTTCCAGGTCATGCAAGGCTTGGTATTCGCTCAAAGCCCAAGGCAGTTGCCCCGTGACCGGGCCATTGTGTTTTGCAATACCTTCAAGGGTTTCCCAGGTAAGGTTCAACCCGTCGAACTTCGCATAATGCCGCTCAAGGTTGGTCACGATCCGCAGGGCCTGGGCGTTGTGATCAAATCCGCCGAATGGCTCCATCAGCAACCCAAGGGCGTCCTCGCCCGTATGACCGAAGGGCGTGTGGCCCAGGTCATGGGCCAGCGCCACCGCTTCGGTAAGTTCGGCATTGAGGCCAAGCGCCCCTGAAATCGTGCGCGCTACCTGTGCCACTTCGATCGAATGGGTCAGCCGGGTACGATAGTAATCGCCTTCGTGTTCGATGAAGACCTGCGTCTTGTGTTTCAGACGTCGGAACGCACTGGCGTGGATGATGCGGTCGCGATCGCGCTGAAAGCACGACCGGAAGGTGCTTTCGTCTTCCGGATAAAGCCGCCCGCGGCTGGCCGCCGGTTCCGATGCATACTCTGCCCGCATTGCCGTGCTCTCTTGTTCGCCTGTCCCAGGCCCCATATATTCAAGGGTGCCCTGAATTGAAACGCCGGAGTCCGTCATGGAACTTCAGATCCCGCCCAAAGTGACCCCGCGTGCCTTCGCTCGGCTGGCCGAGATCAACGATGGCGCGGACGCACCGCAAGCGCTTCGCGTTGCGGTCGAGGGCGGAGGTTGTTCGGGTTTTCAGTACAACATTGATCTGGATGCCCCCGCCGAAGGCGACCTTGTCCTTGAGGGAGACGGTCAAAAAGTTGTTGTCGACGAGGTGTCGCTGCCGTTTCTGGCCAATGCCGTCATTGATTTCTCGGATGAACTGATCGGCGCGAGGTTTGTGATTGAAAACCCCAATGCCACGGCCAGTTGCGGGTGCGGCACGTCCTTTTCGATCTAAGGCCATATCGCGAAATCTGCGGTCTTTCCAAAGAAATGTTGAGCAAAGTCCTTTGGGGTTCCCCAGCCGTCACGAGCGCCATATATCAATGACATGTTTGGTGAACTCCTTCGCCGTATGACGGCGCCAGAACCCGAAGTCCTGACCGACGACGATGCCCGGCTTGCATTGGCCGCCCTTCTCGTCCGGGTCGCCCGATCCGATGGGCATTACGCAGAAGACGAAAAGAAACAGATCGACGAGCTGTTGGTGGCCCGTTATGGCCTTGGTCCGTTCGAGGTGACGAAACTCAGGGCCGATGCCGAAGTTCTTGAAAGCGAGGCTCCCGATACTGTGCGCTTTACGCGCGCCATCAAGGACGCTGTTCCCTATGAAGAACGCGAGCATGTGATCGAAGCGCTTTGGGAGATCGCCCTGGCCGACGGCGAACGTGACCACGACGAAGATGCGTTGATCCGCCTGGTGGCCCCGATGCTTGGGGTGAACGACCGGGATTCGGCCCTGGCGCGGCAGCGGGCCCAGACCCGGGAATGATTGCGTCCTTGCCGATGTATGACTGGCCCGAAACCCGCGCGGCCAATGACCGGTTTTGGATCATCATTCGAGACAACCTGCGCCGTGGCGATCACCCCGCGCCTGAATCGCTTTGCCGAATGGGCGATCCCTGGGAACACTGGCAGGACCCGACGCTGTTTCTGTCCCAAACATGTGGCCTTCCATATCGGGCGCGGTTGCATGGCAAGGTCACTTTGGTTGGAACACCGGTGCATGATCTGCCATGTGAGCCTGGCCATTATTTCAGTGTGATCGTGGCGCGCGCCTTGGATGAACGCCGCGAATTTGCGGATTTCGCCGGTGCCCGCCTGGCGGTGAACGATGGAATGTCGCAATCGGGCTGGGCCGCGGCCGATGCTATGGCCAGGGCCAGTGAGATCGAATTCTCGAATATCATTCCAAGTGGCGCACATCGTGCGTCTGCTCTTGCTGTCGCCGGGGGAAAGGCCGACCTTGCGGCGCTGGATGCCGTAACCTGGAAACTGGTGCAAAAATTCGACGACAGCGCAATGTCCCTGCGAGTGGTCGCGACGACACTTCCGACACCTGCCCTGCCCTACATCACCGCCCTTGACCGGTCGCCCGTCGAGATATTCGCGGCCATTCAAGATGCCATCGAACATTTGGACCCCGCCGACCGGGCCCTGCTTTGCCTAAAGGGCGTCACAACCATCCCCGTGAACCGCTACCTAGAGTTGCAAACGCCCGACACACCGTTCTGAACCTTGCAATCTGCAACAAACCGCGCCTTACTCGACCCCCGGATGACCAACAGCAAAGCCGACATGTGACCGACACCCCCGTCATTGAAATCCGTGATCTTCACAAGAGCTTCGGAGCCCTTGAAGTCTTGAAGGGCGTCGACATGGTGGCGCCGCGCGGCCATGTCGTTTCGCTTATCGGGTCTTCTGGCTCGGGCAAGTCGACATTGTTGCGGTGCGCCAACCTTCTGGAAAACAGCCAGGTCGGAGAAATCCTGTTCGAAGGCGAGGCGGTGCAATGGCACGGGACCGGCCACAACCGGCATCCGGCCGACAAGGCGCAACTGATCCGGATCCGCACCAATCTTTCGATGGTATTTCAGCAGTTCAACCTTTGGTCCCACCTGACAATCCTGCAGAACGTGATGGAGGCCCCAGTCACAGTTTTGAAGCGCGACCCTTCCGAAGTAGAAGCGGCTGCCCGCGAATACCTTGCCAAGGTCGGGATTGGCGACAAATGCGATGCCTGGCCTGCCGAGCTTTCGGGCGGACAGCAGCAACGGGCCGCCATTGCCCGCGCCTTGTGCATGGAACCCCGTGCATTGCTGTTTGACGAACCGACTAGTGCGCTTGATCCGGAGCTTGAACAGGAAGTGATCCGTGTCATCAAGGCGTTGGCGGAAGAGGGCCGCACGATGATCATCGTCACCCACGACATGAACCTGGCCCGTGACGTCAGCGACTACGTCGTGTTCCTGCACGAGGGGCGGATCGAGGAAGAAGGCGCGCCCGAACGGTTGTTCGGCACACCCGAAAGTACCCGGCTGCAGCAATTCCTCTCTGCCGTGTCATCGTAGCACTTGGAATGCCGTTACGGAAATCCTTGATTCTTAGGGGTTTTTACCGCAAGTTACGGCCACAAATCGGGGCCTGCAACGACAACGCCCCTTTCGAAATTGGGAGAATACAATGAAATCAACGCTTTTAACCGCTGTGGCGGCCTTGCTTGTTGCGGGAAGCGCCATGGCTCAGGACATGGTGCGCATGGGAACCGAAGGTGCCTACCCTCCGTGGAATTTCATCAACGATTCAGGTGATGTCGACGGGTTCGAACGCGAGTTGGGCGACGAATTGTGCAAGCGCGCCGAACTGAACTGCGAGTGGGTGACGAACGAATGGGATTCGATCATCCCGAACCTCGTTTCCGGCAACTATGATGCCATCATCGCCGGCATGTCGATCACCGACGAGCGTGACGAAGTCATCGACTTCACGCAGCCCTATACTCCGCCGGACCCGTCGAACTATCTGGCGGCGTCGGACAGCGCTGATCTGATGGGCGGTGTGATCGCAGCCCAGACCGGCACCATCCAGGCGGCCTATGTGGCCGAATCCGGCGCGACTCTGGTCGAGTTTGCGACGCCCGACGAAACCATCGCAGCGGTACAGAACGGCGAAGCTGACGCCGTTCTTGCCGATGGATCGTTCCTAGCCCCGATCGCCGAGCAGAACGGTGATCTGATGATCGTCGGCGATGCCGTTGCCCTTGGTGGCGGTGTCGGCATGGGTATCCGCGAATCCGACGGTGATCTAAAGGGCAAGTTCGATGCCGCCATCCAGTCCATGAAGGACGATGGCAGCCTGAACGCCCTGATCGAGAAATGGGAAGTCAGCACTCAGTGGTAAGCTGACCGGGTGGGCCTTCGGGCCCACCTTTCCGCCTTAGAGTGCATACCCGTTAAGGAAGTGACGCGATCCGGCAAAGTAGCCATTGCCGTTTCTCACGGGTTTGATCAAAGTGCCGGTTAATGTTTGGCTATTGCACCGATCCAAGCGCGTTAGAAGGGCTGGCCTGGCTGGCCTGCTATCTGACCAATGGCAAACACCTGACCGCCTACGCTTCGATCGGAACCGTCCTTCTCTTGCTGGCGATCACAGCCCCGACAGCACTGACATTCGGCTTTGTCGGCGCATCGGCGGCGCGCAGCCGGATCGCCCCGCTTAGATGGTTGGGCCAGGGCTATACGTCGATCGTGCGCGGCGTGCCCGACATCGTCTTTTTTCTGTTCTTCGTCATCGCTTTGGACCAGGCCTTTGAATGGATGCGACATCAGGTTCTTTGCCCGGACTGGAACCAACCCGTTCGGCAGGGAAATGACTTCGTCGTATGTGCGGCCGCCAAATTGCCGCTGTCCACCTCGCCGCAATGGATACACGAAGTCTACGGGTTTTTTCTGGCCGTCCTGACCTTCGCCATCGTGTTCGGCGCCTTCGCCGCCAACGTCCTGTTCGGCGCCATGCGCGCTGTGCCGAAAGCTCAGCTTGAAACGGCCGAGGCCTATGGAATGACCGAACGCCAGACATTCTGGCGCATTCTGGTGCCGCAGATGTGGGTCTTTGCCCTGCCTGGTCTGTCGAACCTCTGGATGATCCTGGTGAAGGCCACGCCGCTTTTGTTTCTTCTGGGCGTCGAAGACATTGTCTATTGGGCGCGCGAACTGGGTGGCACCAAGGGCAGAATATTCGACTATCCGCACCCCGATTGGCGGCTTTGGTATTTTCTGGCGCTATTGGTCTTTTATCTTTCACTGACCCAGGTATCCGAAGTGGTGCTTGCCCGATTGACCCGGAAACTAAGCCGGGGACAGGCGACCTTTGCCGGTGAAGCTCAGCGTAAGGCGGCGACGTGATGGAATGCCTGGACACCATCGCCGATTATGGCCTCCGCTCGATCGGGGTCGGACAACGCCTGCTGCCGAAATCCGACTTCACCCTATGCCAACAAATCACTCTGATCGGCTCGGGGCTTTTGTGGAACATCTATTTCGGAATCCTGGCCCTCGGTCTTGGCTTTTTCTTTGCAACAGCCCTTGCTGTCGGAAAGGCCGCCCAGTCACCCATGATCCGCAAACCCTGTGAATGGTTCATCTTCGTGTTCCGCGGATCGCCGCTGTTTATCCAGTTTTTCCTGGCCTACGAGGCTTTTGTCATCCTACCGAAAGAGGGTATCGAAATCTTCGGGATCACGGCTGAGACTCGCTGGCTGACCAAGGCTTGGGCGGGCGCGCTGGTCGTCTTGTTCCTGAACACTTCAGCCTATTCCGCCGAGATTTTCTATGGCGCGCTCAGGTCCGTCCCGAAAGGCGATCTTGAAGCCGCTGACGCCTATGGGCTTTCTGGCTGGCGACGGTTCAGGCGAATTGTCTGGCCGACAATGCTGAGGCTGGCCTGGCCGTCTTATACGAACGAAGCGATCTTTCTGTTCCACGCAACGACGCTGGTCTTTTTCAGCGGGTTTCCGGCTTGGCAGCAAAAGGGCGATGCACTGTATTACGCCAGCTATTTCGCCGACAAGACCTTCAACCCCTTTGTTCCCTACCCCATCGTAGCGATCTATTTCATCCTGCTGACCCTGGTCGTGATCGGCATCTTCGCCACGATCAATCGTCGCCTGAACAAGCACCTTCCGGGGCAGGCGCGGCGCATCAAGTATCGCCCCCAGGTGATCCGGTAAAGCGATGGAGGATTGGCTGGAAAAACACGACGATGTGCGCATGATCTCGGCTGCTGCCGTGGATCTGAATGGTCAGGCGCGTGGCAAGAGGATGCCGGTAAAATCGGCCCCAAAGGCGCTTGCTGGCGGGTTAAGAATGCCGCTTTCCGCATTGAACCTCGACATTCTGGGCAATGACATCGAAGACAGCCCCCTGGTGTTTGAAAGCGGCGATCGCGACGGCATACTGCGACCGACCGAGCGCGGGTTTGTTCCGATGCCCTGGCTGGCCAATCCCGCAGCGCTTTTACCCATGTGGATGTTCAATGAGGACGGCACGCCTTTTGCCGGTGACCCGCGTCATGCCCTTGATGCCGTCCTGTCGGGGTTCAGGGCAAAGGGACTGGTGGTGGTCGCCGCCACCGAACTGGAGTTCTTCCTGATCGACGACAGTGGCGACGAACCGCGCCCGGCGATTTCGCCGCGATCCGGCAAACGACGCAAAGGCGGGGATATCCTGGGCTTGCGGGCTCTCGATGCGTTTGACGCATTTTTCTCGGACCTCTACGCGGCTTGCGAAGCCATGGACATCCCTGCGGACGCCGCCACATCTGAAGCTGGCACAGGCCAGTTTGAAAT
Source organism: Silicimonas sp. (assembly GCA_013002465.1). Classification (GTDB taxonomy): domain Bacteria; phylum Pseudomonadota; class Alphaproteobacteria; order Rhodobacterales; family Rhodobacteraceae; genus JABDJO01. The sequence goes on from JABDJO010000137.1 coordinate 39,211, forward strand.
CACCCTTGGCCATGGGCCGGCCATGAAGGCCGCCGACGACACCTGGCTGTTCAAGATGTTGGCTAAGGGGTTGGCCCGAAAGCACGAGTTTGCCGCCAGTTTCATGTCCAAGCCATATCCCGACCTGGCCGGAACCGGCCTGCATCTGCACTTTTCGGTGCTGGACAGCGACGGAAGGAACATCTTCGACGATGGCGGCCCCAAGGGCACCGAAGTTTTGCGTCACGCGGTCGCCGGATGCCTTGCTGCCATGCAGGATTCGACGCTTATTCTGGCCCCCCACAGCAATAGCTATGACCGGTTGGTACCCGGTGCTCATGCCCCGACAAAGGTGGCTTGGGCCTATGAAAATCGTACGGCGGCCCTGCGTATCCCCGGCGGAGCACCGGTCGCGCGACGGATCGAACATCGGGTGGCGGGTGGCGATATCAACCCCTACCTCGTGCTTTCATCCATCCTTGGAGCAGCACTTGCCGGAATCGACGACAAGGCAGATCCACCCGCGCCTATCACCGGCGATGCCTATTCGCAGAACCTTGATGCGCTGCCTGGCACATGGTCCGAAGCCACGTCTCTGTTCGAGAACAGCACGATCATGTCGCGCATTTTTCCGAGGCTTCTCATTCAGAACCTTCTGCTGACAAAAAGGCAGGAGCAAGCGCTCTGCGCCGATCTGACGCCTGCCGAGCAAACCGAGATCTATCTGGAAAGCGTCTGACCACGCACCGCTTTGGTTTAGTTGGTCACGGTCAGGCTCGCGGCCAGCGGCGCACCGTCGATCGCAAGCGTACTGTGGTCATTGGCGTTCAGGGTGACCCGGACATCGACGTCGCCTTCCGGCAGGTTTTCCAGGTGAAACCAGTCGCCATAAACCCGCGCCGCTTTCACGCCGTTCAGGTAGACGTGAGCGTGCCCTTCGCCCGGTTGATTGGCCTTGCCCGCATTACCGGGCGCAAAGGTAAACTCGGTCGTCGCGATGTGCAGGTTCCAGCCTGCAACAGGGTCTTTCAGTACTTGGATTTCCAATGTCGGAACAGGAATATCCGCCGCAAGTTCAAGCATCGTGCCATGATCGTGGCTTGCCGGGTTGCCATGGTCCGCGCCGTGGTCATGGCCATCCAGCGTGACGCCATTGGCCGCCGCCAACAAGAACCCCACCCCGCCGCCGAACACCAGCCCGATGACCAAAAGTGCCAGGGGCCGGTTCATGCAGAGGCCTCGGGGTCGCTGGCCCAAAGTGCTCCGGCGAAGAACCCGGTCAAGACCCAGGCCACCAGCCCAAGCCCCAGGGCCCTGGACGCGAACAGCGCACCCAATTCCGTCGGCACCGGACCAGCGAAACTGTCAGGCGTCGGCGCACCCACAAGGTGCGGCGCAAGCAGCAGAACAACGGCGCCCGCCCAAAGAAGCCACGACCGTCCAAACGCAATCAGCCAAAGCGCAAAGGCCGCGGCGATCACTGTCGCAAACCACCAGATCTGACGTGCCGTGACATCTGCCGAGGCCGCGCCCGGAACTTCCGGTGCCAGCGAAAACGCTGGCGCAAGTTGCACCGCGCAGAACCCGGCGATCCCCCAAAGAAGGCCGCGACGCGCATCAATCAGCGCTCCCTGTTCCTCGGCCAAGGACATCATCGCAACAAGGATCAAGGCGTACCCGGAATAGATCAGCATGCTGAACAAGATGCTGAGACCATCGCGCATCAAATCCAGCGAAAATGGCGGCGGGGACGCGTCAGCGGCGGGACCACCGAAATGGACCAACGTGCCGCTTTCATACAGTTCTGCATGGAGCAAAACCGGTTGAAGGAAAAACAACTGCAGAATCGCCGCGCACAGCCCGGCGCCCGCCCCGGCGATCAGGGCAGTGGTCAGGATCCTGGTGAACATGTCGCCATCCCCGTTGTGTGAATTGCAAGAACCGGATCCAAAAGCATTCCGGACCCCAAGCCGGTCAATCGCCCCGGCGCCCGGTTAGGCAATCGTCCGATAGAATGCCTAGTGGCAGGGAAAGCCGGTTGCGTGGCGGGTGTCGTGGGCCGCGTCATGGACGGCACTTGCCTGCACATGCCCGGCGAGGACAACGATCCCGAGGCCCAAAAGGGCGGCGAAAGCCATCGCAAGGCGTGGCGATGCCGGTTTCGATACTGCGAGGGTCTGCGTGTTCATATCAATCTCCTTGCCGCCCTACCCGACGGCTGGGTTACCGTTTTGCCTGGCAGGTCTCCTGGCTTGCGGGTCAACGCGCGCTCCCCTCCTTCCCCCCGAAGCGGGAGTGGTTCTTGGGCAGGCGCTCTCCGCATACAGTCGCGGGGGCGGCTGCGGCTTCGGCCCATTCGGGCGTGACCGCATTCCCTCAAGCTTGCCGAATTCCGACAAGACCAAGCCTCTTCATCTAAACCTTAGGAAGGCCTGTGTGCAACGCCTTTCCACGCCGGGTGAGTGTCTAATCGCGACGTTTCAAAAGATAGGTGTCCATGATCCAGCCATGGCGCGCGCGGGCATCTTGTCGCGTCCTGACAATCTGGTCGGTCATGCTGGCCAAGGGACCTTTTAGCAAAATCTGGTTTTCCATGCCAAGAAACGCGCCCCACCATATGTCCAATCCCTTGGGATCAAGGTGCGTAAAGCTGCATTCGCCATCCAGCATGACGGCAACAGTGCTTGCCGCTTCGGGCCACCCGTCGTCCCTTAGCCTGCGGCCTGTTGTGATAACCACCAGCGCATTGATCGCGTTCAACGGGATGGCATGGGCCGCCGTCAAAGCCTGAAGCGCCGTTATGCCCGGCACGACGGCAATCTTGGGCATCGGGCTTAACCGGCCCGCGATCCTGAGCGAGCTGTCATAAAGCGAAGGATCGCCCCAAACCAAAAGAGCCACACGGCTGGCCGCGCGCGTTTCCAGGGCCTTGCTCCAGGCCAGTGCAATAGCATCGTGCCAGGAATCCACCCCTTGCCGGTAATCGCCCGAGGCGTCGCGCACCGGCAGATCGAAGGCAAGGACGCGGTCATCAGCTTCCGGCCCCAAGACCGATGCACAAATGGTGCGCCGAAGATCGGCCAGATCGGACTTTTCCGACCCTTTTCGTGGGATCAGGATCAATTCGGCTTCGCGAATTGCGGCCTCGCCCGCGCGGGTCAGGTGATCGGGATTGCCTGTCCCTATGCCAATGAGAGTCAGTTCTTTCACGATGCAAGGTCCGACAAGGCACCATAGAGGATCAAAGCCGGGGCCCGACCAGGCGGGTCGTTTTCAAGACGTTTTGCCAGATCGGCCACGGTGGCCCTGCAAAACGCCTGTTCCGACGTGCTGACACCTTCGGCCATCATCGCAGGAGTTTCAGCCGGCAACCCATTCGCCATCAACAAAGCCGCCATTTCGGCAAATGTCCGGCGCCCCATGAAAACAACGGTTGTCGCATCGGGATCGGCGAGCGCTGGCAGGTTCAAAACCTCGGGCAGGCGCCCGGTCACATCATGGCCGGTCACGAACTGCAGCCGCCGCGCGGTCAGGCGCCGGGTCAGTGGAATACCCGCTTCGGCCGCCGCCGCGCAGGCGGATGGCACGCCGGGAACAATCTCGAATGCGATCCCCGCCCCATGAAGCGCAAGTAATTCTTCTTCCAGACGCCCAAAAATGCCGCCATCTCCAGACTTCAGCCGCACAACCCTTCCACCCGTCTTTGCATAGTCGACCAGCAACCGGCTTACATGGTCCTGAAGCGGAGACTTGCGTCCGGCCCGCTTGCCCACGCTGATCAGATCGGCACCCTGCCGGGCATGTTGCAAAATGGGCCCCGAGGACAGATCGTCGTACAAAACCGCATCCGCCCGCGCCAACCGGTCCACCGCCTTCAACGTCAAAAGCTCGGGATCACCGGGGCCCGAGCCCACAAAGCTCACAAACCCACTCATTGGTCATCCTCGGCGATCATGTGAAAAAAGGTGCCTGTCACATGCCCACGGACAGAGCCGGTTTCAGGGACCGGATTGCCGTCCGCGTCGAACACCTGGGCCAGAGGCGCGTCCGGTTCGTCAAGGATGGTCGAATAGTGGAACTCGTGCCCTCTGAGCGCCTGACCGGCCCCAAACCCCGGCATGTTCGCTGAAAGAACCGCACGGCGATAGCCCAGGTGGAACTTGCGCTTCTCATAACTTGTGATCAACCCAAGCAACCCAGCCATCTGGTGCCGGGTACCTTCCTTGTCGATCAGGGCGTCGCCAAGAACCATGTACCCCCCGCATTCGCCGTGAACCGGGCGGGTCTGGGCAAAAGCGCGGAGGCCTTCAAGAAATGACGTGTTGGCGGCAAGTTTTCCGGCGTGCAATTCCGGGTATCCACCTGGCAACCAGACCAAATCCGCAGAAGGATCAGGTGCCTCGTCCGCCAGGGGTGAAAAAGGCAAGACCTCGGCCCCCGCCCGCCGCCACCCTTCCAGAAGATGCGGATAGGTGAATGAAAATGCGGCATCTCGTGCCAGGGCAATGCGTTGCGCAGGCGGCGTTGGCAGCGCGCCGCCCTCACCCACCGGAATTGAGGCTGCCGCCTTTCGCAGGGCCGACAGATCGACATGTTCCCGCAAAAAGGTGGCATAGCCTGCAATCGCGGCATCAAGATTGGGGTGCTCGACGGCCTGTATCAGACCCAGATGGCGTTCCGGCAACGTCAGGTCGCCGCGCCGTGGCAGGACACCCAGTACCGGAATGCCGGCCTTGTCCATACCCAGCCGCGCCAACCTTTCGTGTCGCGGGCTGGCAACTCGGTTCAGGATGACCCCGGCAAACGGCAATTCGGGATCATAGCTTTTGAACCCAAGCGCCGTTGCCGCAGCCGATTGCGCCTGCCCGCCAACGTCGATCACCAGAACCACCGGCCAGCCCATGCGCCGGGCAGTTTCGGCACTAGAGCCAAACCCGGATGCTCCCTTCCCCGCCACACCATCGAACAACCCCATGGAGCCTTCGCCGACCACGATGTCGGCACCCCGTGCCTGGCCCGCAATGGCGGCAAACAACTCTGGTCCCATGGCCCAACTATCAAGGTTGAACGACCGGCGCCCGGCTGCTGCTTCGTGGAATGCCGGATCGATGTAATCCGGCCCACTCTTGAATGGCTGAACCTCAAGGCCGTCTTCGGCGAAGGTCCGCAACAGGCCAAGGGTAACGGTCGTTTTCCCGGTACCCGAGGCGGGGGCCGACACCATAAGCCCCGGGGGATTGGATGTTGTACCCTTACTCATGTGTCACCGAGGAAAACGGGCTGTCGGCAGATTGCGGGCGATAACGGCGGTCATAATCGGCTGAATAGAGAGCGCTTCGAACTTCGGCCTTGCCGCGCAAAGCGGGGCCGACAAGGATCAGAGCCGTCCGTGTGATTTCGTCTGGCACAAGTTTCGCAATGGAGTCCAAGGTGCCTCGGACAATCTGCTCGTCTGGCCAACTGGCGCGAAAGACCACGGCAACCGGGCAATCCTGACCATAATGCGGGGTCAGTTCAGTCACAACATCGTCCAGACGGTGGATCGACAGGTGAATGGCAAGCGTGGCGCCGGTTGCAGCGAAATTCGACAGCGTTTCACCCTTTGGCATGGCCGATGCCCGCCCCGAGGTGCGGGTCAGAACCACCGATTGCGCAACACCCGGAAGGGTTAGTTCCGCGCCGAGCGTGGCCGCCGCAGCGGCAAAGGCTGGCACACCCGGAGTAACCGACACCGGGATGTCCAGCGACGCCAATCGCTCCATTTGTTCACCCATGGCCGACCAGACCGACAAATCGCCGGAATGCAGTCGAGCCACGTCTTGACCCTGTTCATGGGCTTTGTGGCACTCGTCTATGATCGCATCGAGGTCAAGCGGCGCCGTGTTCACGATCCGCGCCCCATCCGGACAATGAGAAAGAATAGCCTCGGGCACCAGCGAGCCGGCGTAAAGGCAAACCGGACATGACGCGATCAGATCACGGGCGCGCAATGTGATGAGGTCGGGCGCACCTGGTCCCGCACCAATAAAGTGAATGGTCATGGGTCCTCTCTTTCAGCAATCGCGCAGGTGGCCATTCGATCCGCCGAGATCGCGCGCGGTGCCAATAGTCGCGCACCCGGCCCCGCGGCCAAAAGTGCAGCGGCCTCTGACACACTTCCAGTACGAAAGGCATTTTCACTGGCATCCGAACAGCTTTGAACCGGGGCCATCGCCAAATCAGCATCGGGCACCGATACCACCGGCAAGCCAAGATCGCGCGTCATTGCGACAAAGCACGGCGCGCCGGACTTCGAACTGGCTGTCGCGCAACTTACAACGCCGTCGCGCCCGCCCGCCAGTTGCAAGGCCGAGACTAGGCTGTCCACCGTCGCATCGTTGCGAAACCCGAAACCGGCCACCCTCATCGCGTTACACTCCACTGAACAACGGGATAGGCGGCCTTCCAGCCCCGAAACTTCCCGAGCGGGGCGGCCTCGGACAGGTCGATCTTGATCAGGCTGCCGCCGAACCGCCCCTGTGCTTCGCTCAGCAGAGCGCTGGTTTCCAGCGTGACCGCGTTGGCCACGATGCGCGTGCCGGTTTCAAGATGAGTCCACAACCAATCCAGAAGGTCCGATGTCAGCCCACCACCGACGAACACCGCTTGCGGTGAGGGCAGCCCGTCCAGCATCACAGGTGCAAACCCTTCAATGATGAAAAGTCTATCCTGGCCAAGTGTTTGAGCGTTCTTTTTGATGCGCGCCGCGCGATCTGAACGGGCCTCTATGGCGCTGGCCGTGGTGGATGGATGCGACATGAGCCATTCGATCGCAATCGACCCCGATCCCGATCCGATGTCCCAAAGGTGTTCGCCCCGTCGCGGGGCCAATGTGGATACTGTGACGGCCCGGATCACGCGCTTTGTGATTTGGCCATCTGTGTCGAATACCTCGTCCGACTGCCCTGTGGCAGATGTCAGCACCGATCCGTCCCCTGCAATCTCCAAACCGACGCAGACGGGATGACGAACGCCTTCAATATCATAGCTCGCCGCTGACGCTTCGCTCACACGCTCATGTGGCCCCCCCAACCCTTCCAACACGACCACACGGGTGCCGCCAAACCCGATGCCCGCCAGATAGGCCGCCAGATCTGCCACCGCTGCGCCATCGCGGAGGGTCACGAGCGCGCGTTGACCCGGCACCAAAGAAGGGCGCAATCGGGAAAACGGTGCTGCGTGGCAGCCAAGGCAAGAGGTTTTCTCAAGCGCCCAGCCCAATCGCGAAGCCGCGAGCGAAAACACTGAGACACCTGGACAAGAGCGCCATTCGCCCTGTTCGTATCGGTTTGCCAGAATGCTTCCTGCTCCGAACCAGAAAGGATCACCACTGGCCAGAACCACCGTTTGCCGCCCTCGCAACCCGTCCAAAAGCGGCAATCCATCGGCAAAGGGCACAGGCCAGACAACCCGTTCCGCGCCGCTATCAGGAACAAGCGCCAAATGGCGTTTCGACCCCATGACCACTTCTGCTTCACCAAGGGCCTTCTGACTTGCAGCCGACAGCCCCTCCGGTCCATCTTCGCCAAGACCGATGATCGTCAGCCAATGAGCTTCAGCCATGCGCCCGACCCTCCTCATCCTTGGCGGCACGACCGAAGCCAGCCGTCTGGCCCGACGCGTGGCCGATTTGGCAGTTGAGGCTGTGTATTCCTATGCTGGTCGTGTGGCCACGCCCGATCGGCAACCAATCGAGACTCGGGTCGGCGGATTTGGCGGTGTTGAGGGGCTGATCGACTATCTTCGCGACCGACGCATCACCCACATTATTGACGCAACCCACCCGTTCGCGGCCCAGATCAGCCGCAACGTTTCGGCTGCGGCCACGGCGACGTCCCTGCCCCTGATCGCACTGACCAGACCGCCCTGGACCCCCATTGACGGGGATCAATGGACTACGGCAACCGACATGGCCGACGCCGTCAAACATGTTGAAACGAAGGAAAAGAGGCGCATCTTTCTTGCCATCGGGCGAACCGAAATCAGCGCCTTCCGCCGCGTCCCGCAACACCACTACCTGCTGCGGATGGTTGAGCCGCCCGCAACGCCGCCTAGCATGCCGGATCATACCCTTGTGATTGCGCGCGGACCATTCGACGAAGCCTCCGACCGGGAACTGATTCAACACCACGAAATCGACCTTGTCGTGTCGAAAAATTCCGGCGGTGCAGGGGCTTATGCAAAGATCGGCGCGGCCCGCGCCCTTGGGCTTCCGGTCCTTATGATCAACCGGCCTCGGCTTCCCACGCGCCGCGAAGTCTCGGAAGTGGATGAGGTGATCGCTTGGCTGCATCACACTGACACCGAACGCGGGGTATAGACAATGGGCGCCATACCTTCCCGTTGAACGAGGCGTGTCTGGCTTGACCCCAAAAGCACGACAGTTTTCATATCCGCCATTTCGGGGCGGGCATCTTGAAGGGGTATCGTCGTGATCGCCTCGTCCGTCGTTGTCACTGCCCGCGCGAAGGTTATCAACCGCTCCGGTTCGCAGACATCGCGCAATACCTCCAGAACGCGGACAAATCCCGCGGGGCGGGCTTTGGACCTTGGATTATAGAAAGCGCAGGCAAAATCCGCCTCGATAGCAAGCCGAATCCGTTTTTCTATCAGATCCCAGGGCTTCAAGTTGTCCGACAGATTGATGGCGCAGAAATCATGCCCCAGGGGCGCGCCGGCCTTCGCCGCCGCCGCCAGCATTGCCGTGATTCCGGGTAGAACTCGGATATCCAGCGTTCGCCAGAACTTGGGGCCAGCCTCCAGGGCCTCGAACACGGCCGAGGCCATGGCAAACACCCCAGGATCGCCCGACGAAACGACAACGACCTGCTTGCCATTCGCGGCCATTTGCAGGGCGTGCCGCGACCGGTCGATTTCAACCCGATTGTCCGATGCGTGCTTTGTCAGACCATCGCGGTCCGGCACACGCGCGACATAGGGGATATAACCCACGACGTCAGTGGCACTGGCCAAAGCCGCCTGCACCTCTGGCGTCACAAGTGCCTCGTCAGCGGGTCCCAGTCCGACAATGGTCAAGCTGCCACTCATGGCCGCCGCCCCTGCCCATGAACGACGATGATCGAGAAATAGGGCACGACCTTGTCACTGTCGGCATTGACCAGCCGGGTAACCTGTTGTTCGGGCATCGACGCACGTTCGACCAGCCAGGCGGCCTCGAACAACCCAGCCGTTTGCAAGGCACGCATCACCTTGGGCATGTGCCGCCCGATCTTCATGATCACCACGGCGTCAGCGCCTTTCATGTGCCGAAGAAGATCATCTTCGGGCAAGGTCCCCATCACCACGGTCAAGACGTCATCACCCCAGGTAATCGGCTGCCCCGTGGCCGTCCACGCCGCCGACATGCCTGTGATCGCGGGCACAACTTCGGTTGGCACGTGATCTGCAAGCCGGCGATAGAGATGCATGAAAGAACCATAAAAAAACGGATCACCTTCGCACAAAACGACTACGTCTTCGCCACCCCTGGCAAGTTCTTTCAGCCGCACTGTACACTCGGAATAAAAGCCCGACAGGACTTCGTTGTACCGAGGATCGCTTACCGGAATCTCGGTGGTGACGGGATATTCCATCGGATACTCGATCGCGTCCTCGGGTACCAAGCCATTCGCCAGCCGCCGGGCCTGCCCAGGCCGCCCCGCCTTGCGGAAAAATGCGACATGGCGCGCCTCTTTCAGCAACCGATGCGCCTTGACGCTCATCAGGTCCGGGTCACCCGGGCCAAGACCAACACCATAGACACGCCCCGTCATTCCGCACGACTCGCGATGGCGTTGATGGCTGCAACGGTGATGGCGCTTCCGCCCAGGCGGCCTTCTACGATGCAACATGGAGCGGGTTGTTCTTCCCACAATGCTGCCTTGGATTCCGCCGCACCCACAAACCCGACCGGGCAGCCGATAATGGCGGCCGGGCGCGGACAATCGGGGTCCTCCAGCATGTTCAGAAGATGAAACAGCGCTGTCGGCGCATTTCCAATTGCCACCAATGCCCCTTCTAGGCGAGGTCGCCATAATTCAAGCGCGGCTGCTGAACGCGTGTTGTTCATGGTCTTGGCCAATTCGGGCACCGAGTCATCCCAAAGCGTGCAGATCACGTCGTTGTCGCCGGGCAGACGCTTGCGCGTCACCCCCTCGCTCACCATACGCGCGTCACAAAAGATCGGCGCGCCGTCTTCCAGCGCCACCCGCGCTGCAGCCACAAAACCGGTCGAGAACCTTATATGCGCTTCAAGTCCGACCATCCCGGCCGCGTGGATCATCCGAACGGCAACGCATTCTTCGTGGGGTTCAAACCTGGACAAATCCGCCTCGGCCCTGATGGTGCGAAAAGACTCCGCATAGATCGCGGCACCATTTTTTTCATAGACATGGGGCATCAGGTAATCAGCTCCTCAAGTGCCGTCTCGGACAGGCCGGTTCGGGCCGGGGTGTCGGACGCTTTCCCCTGCCGCACAAGGTCAAATCGCCCGCCATTCCCGACAATCGTGATCTCGGTCTCGCGCGGACTGGCACACCCCTTGGCGCATCCCGAAACATGGACCTCTGCCATTTTCTGCCCCGCCAACCGGCGCGCAAGCTTGCGCGTTTCAACACTGGACTGGGCGCAGGCCGGGGCGCCAGGGCAGGCCACGACCCTTGACAGCGGATCATTGGGCGAGGTGATGAAAGCCTCATCTTCAAAAGCCGATCCACCCTCGGCAATCAACATCCGCCATGGGGTGACGCGCAGGTGGCGCAATCCAGTAAGTTCTACAAGACGACGCAGGTCTGTCGCCGTGGTTTGCCCGAAAGGAACGCCATAGACCCGGCCCATTGCGACGGCGCCCGGACGCATCTTGTCAGCGCCACGCACCGTGCGCGGCACCTCAAAACCGACCGGCAGGGGTTGGGTGCGAAGATGTCGCGCCATTCGCGCTGCATGCGCTCCGCCGGTTGCCACAAACCAATTTGCAACATTAACAATGGTATCCATCACGTTAGTTTCGTTGACGATTGCCCCATAATCGGCCCCATCCAGGCACAACATCAAAGGGCTGGCACCGCCGCCTTCGAACCGGAAATCCGCAGATACATCCCGCAGCATCGGCATCGCGCCCGTGTCGATGGCAAACCCCATCTTGCCGGGCAGTTCGGGCAGATCGCCAAGGCGGGTTTCAAGCGCGCTCGCCAGTCTGTGAGCCAGATCGCCGTCCTGCCAAAATGGCGTCACGACCAAGTTGCGACGGGCCTCCAGCACGGGATCCGCGTCAACCAGGCCTTCCTCCAGCAAGCGTGTCAGCAAGTCCGGGTGATCGTCCTCTGAAACCCCGCGAATTTGCAAATTTGCGCGCGAGGTCACGTCGATCATGCCATTCCCGAATTCGATGGCCAGATCGCACAACCGCACAGCATCACGCGCCGTCAACCGCCCGAACCGGGGCCTGACGCGCATCAGCCAGCCATCGCCGGACGCCATCGGGCGATAGGCACTTGGACACCAGCCTTTCACCAGCGGGTCGGTCATTCGGCGGCCTCCAGCTCGGCACGGATCGAGTTCCGGCGCGTCGTCCAAAGCCCGGCGCGGTGGAGGGCGGCAAACTGCGCCTTCATGGCCGCCAATGCCGCCGGATTGGCCTTGGCGAGAAATCCCACAACATCGTCATCGCCCAAAGTCGCATCGTAATAGACATCGAACAGATGCGGTCCGACCACACCGGCCAGATTGGCGAAGGCCGCCATGTGATCGAGTGTGGCGGCGATTTCGGCCGCTCCGCGAAAGCCATGACGCGTCATGCCGGCAATCCAGCCAGGCTGGGCGGCGCGACCCTGCACCACCCGAGCCACCTCTTCGCTGAGCGCGCGCGCGCGGGGTTGATCGGGATCCGTATTGTCCAGATGATATAGCGCTGCATTCGCCCCGCCCGTCACCGCCTTTGCGGCTGCAAAGCCAGCCTCGTGCGCGGCATAATCGGCAGCCAGCAACAGATCGGTTTCGCGCATATCCTGCAAGTGCACGAAGGCCTCGGCCGCGTTCACCCGTGCGGATATCCCATCCGCGTCCTCCTGCGAACGCTCTCCGTCCATGGCCCAGGCGCTGGCCGCAAGCCAGGCTTCGCCTGCTTTCTGCCGGGCTTCGTCGGTCAGTTCTTCCGGCAGATGCTCCATCCCCAGCCCATAGCTACCGGGTTTCGGACCATAGACCCGCTGACCCGGATCACTGGCAAACGGGTTCCAGTCGGGCGCCTCGTCGCGCGCCGCCAGGGCACGCACGGCTTGCGCGAACAATGCCGTCAGGGTGGGGAACACATCACGAAACAGCCCGGATACCCGAAGTGTCACATCCAACCTTGGCCGCTCAAGCTCGGCAATCGGGATGATCTCGGTTCCCGTCACACGCTCGGACCGCTTGTCCCAAACCGGACGCACGCCCAATAGATGCAGCGCCATGGCAAATTCCTCGCCCGCCGTCCGCATGGTGGCCGAGCCCCAAAGATCGACGATCAAGCCCCTGGGATAGTCGCCGCTGTCCTGCAGGTGGCGCCGCACCAGTTCTTCGGCCAGTTTCACGCCCTGAGCATAGGCTGCCCGGGTCGGCACGGCGCGGGGATCGGTCGCATAAAGATTGCGCCCGGTCGGCAGCACATCCCGCCGCCCGCGATAGGGCGACCCGGAAGGGCCAGCGTTGACACGCTTGCCGGACAGCGCCGCTAGCAAGGCGGATTTCTCTGCCTCGGTCGAGCGTTTGAAATCCTCGGTCGTCACGCGACGCTCCGACAAATTTGCGTCGTCCACCGTGGGCATACGGCCCCAGATGTGCAAACCGTCGCCAAACTGGCTTTCTTTCACGTCACACACAAATCGGTCGATCCGGGTGATGGCTTCGGCCACACTGGCCGCCGCATCAAGACCCAGGTCGCTTTCGACACCCAGGGCCCGAGCCTCGGCCCTGATGTCCGATTGCAACCGGTCGCGGCGGCGTGGGTCAAGGCCATCGGCATTGGAAAACTCATCCAGAAGCGCTTCGAGCGTCGCAAATCTGTCGGGGGTTTGACTGTCTGCAAGGGGCGGAGGCACATGGCCCAAGGTAACCGCGCCAATCCGTCGCTTGGCTTGTGCAGCTTCGCCGGGGTCATTGACGATAAAGGGATAAATGACCGGTGTCGCCCCGATCAATGCCTCGGGCCAACAGGCACCTGAAAGTGCCACCGATTTCCCCGGTAGCCACTCAAGTGTCCCATGGGCTCCGACATGAACCAGGGCATCGACCTTTTGCGCCTGACGCAGCCACAGATAGAACGCAACGTAGCCATGGCACGGGGTGCGGGCCATGTCGTGATAGTCATCAACCCGCGTCATGCGCGCGCCACGCTCCGGCTGAAGGGCAATCAGGACATTTCCGCGCTTGGTTGCCGGAAAACGAAAGGCACCGTCCCGCACCAGCGCATCGGTCTCGGGTGCGCCCCAGACCTTGCTGAGTTCGGCCCGAAGGCATTCCGGCAAGGAATCTAATGCGTTCCTGTAGTCTGCGACCGACCATTCGATCGTCTGATCGGAAAGTGCGCATTCCAGCGCAGGGCCAATTGCGATGCGATACCCCGCCCCTTTCAGGTCCTCCAGAATCGCCTCGCTCGACGCCAGTGCATCCAGCCCGACAGCATGAGCCATCTGCCAGTCCTTGCCGGGATACGTTGACAGGACCAAAGCAAGTTTGCGCGCACAGGCAGAGTGATTGGCCAAACCGACAAGACCTGCCGCACGCTCCGCGATGGCCTCAATGCGTTTGGGTTCGGGAGTGTGCCGCGCCAGGCGGATCTCCAGCTCCGGATCGTGGGCACCGGATTCCTTGAAAGACGCAACCCCGGCAAAAATGCGTCCGTCCACCTCGGGCAACACCACATGCATCGCCAGATCGGTCGGCGAAAGACCTCGCTCGGATTTGGCCCAGGCCTCATGCGATGATGTGGCAAGCGCAACCTGCAGCACTGGCACGCCGCCTGCGTCCAGGGCCGAACGTCCGGTTTCTCGCTTGCCCGAAAAGGCCGTCGCATTCACGACGATCGACGGCCCCATCTCGGCAATTCGGGTTTCCAGCCATTCTGCGGCCCCGGCCATTTTCAACGACGGCGCAAATAGTCCCTGAACCTTGAACCCTTTTGATTCAAGGGCAGTAAACAACGCTTCGATTGGTCCCATGTCGGCGGCGGCAAGGTAGGCCCTGTAAAAAACGACCAAGGCCAATGGCTGCTGGTCCGGCTGCGCCAAGGCACACCGGCCCCCCGCGCAGGCGCCGCAGCTTGCATGGGAAATCGCGCCGGCGTCCGGTGACCAGCAGCCGAACTCGGGCACGGACTTGGCCCCCGCGACCGGCCCTGGGTAAAACCCAGCCGCCAAGGCAAGTTGTGCAAGAGCCGCCTGCCCCGCAACCGCGCCGCCTTCGATTGCAAGGCTGTTCAAACGCCGCAACGTCGCCGCCGGAACAGTCGACATTGCCTCAAGCTGAAGGTCGTCGCGCCCGTCGCCCGGCAGAATGGCAAGAACGGTGCCATTGGATTGTGCCAATGCGCGAAGTTGCGCCAGCCCGTAGTCCCAATAGGACGCTCCGCCGATCAGGCGAACCAGAACGGCCTTCGCCTGCGACAGGGTCTGTTCGACATATGTATCGACCGAAACGGGGTGTTTCAGCGCCGAAAGGTTCGCAAGTCGCAAGGACGGCAGGTCATTCCCTTGATCCCGCGCCCGATGCCAGCCAGCCGCAAATGCCGAAAGATCGCTATCGGAAAATGACAGGACCACAAGATCCGCGGGCGATTGCCCCAGATCCGTCGGTGTCTCGGTTTCCTCCAACCCCTGGCTTTCGCGAAAAACGACGTGCATGGATAAGACCCAGCCTTTCAGGCAGCCGCGCAGACAGAGATGCGCAAATGACCCACTAGCCCGCCACCTTTTCCGGCTCCAGCACGGCGCGGATGGCATCTAGGTTTATGTCATCATGCTCGCCGATCACCACAAGCTTGCCTTGTCGATCCTCACTGGGCGCCCAGGGGCGATCGAACTGGTGGCGCACCCTTGTCCCGACCCCTTGAACCAGCAGGCGCATCGGCTTGCCCCTGACAGCCGCATACCCCTTGACACGCAGAATGTTCTGTCGCTTTGCAAGCTCCTCGATCCGCTTCACCAGATCCTCGGCGCTTGTCACTTCGGGGATGTCGACCACAACCGTGTCAAAGTCGTCATGATCGTGATCGTGAGGCGTGTCGTGATGGGAGGGCCGCGCGGCCATGTCATCCTCGGCCGCTGCGCCCACGCCAAGGATCACACGCGCATCGACGGCGCCCTCTGCCACCTCGATCACCGGCAGATTGCGCGGAGCCTCCGCTGCCACGATAGCTTTCGCCTTGGCGATACCATCCGGCCCTGCCAGATCGGGCTTGGTCAACAGGACGATGTCGGCACAGGCGATCTGGTCTTCAAACACCTCTGACAAAGGCGTTTCGTGGTCCAGACTGTCGTCGGCCAGACGCTGTTGATCCACCGCCGCCACATTGGGGGCAAATCGCCCGGCCGCCACGGCCTCGGCATCGGCCAGGGCGATCACACCGTCCACCGTCACCCGGCTTCGGATCGCTGGCCAGTCAAACGCCTTCAGTAACGGCTTTGGCAGCGCCAGCCCGGAGGTTTCTATCAGGATGTGATCGGGTTGCGGGTCCAAGGCCATCAGCGCTTCGATCGTTGGAATGAAGTCATCGGCCACCGTGCAGCAAATGCAGCCATTGGCCAGCTCAACGATGTTTTCTGCCGGGCAATCGGGGATCGCACAGCTTTTCAGGATCTCTCCATCGACACCCACGTCGCCGAATTCATTGACGATAACCGCCAGACGCCTCCCCTCGGTGGTTTCGATCAGATGGCGAATAAGCGTGGTCTTTCCCGACCCAAGAAAGCCGGTGACGACGGTGACGGGAATTTTGGCGAGGTCAGTCATGGTGTGGCTCCAATGGCGGGATACGGGCAATGCAATTCTTGCGGAAGTGTTCCGGACGCTCACGCCATGGCACAAGCCCGTCGGACGTGGCGCAGTAACGCGCGACGCCCTCAAGAACAATCGCGACCTTTTCGGGATCAAGACGTCCGTAAACATAGCTCCAGCGCTCGGACCCGCCCCGAATGGTGATCGAACAGCCGTGATCGCAGTTCGAAAAACACTCGACGCCGCGCAGAGAAACACCGTCTGGCAGCGCCTCGGCGTTCAGCGCCTCGAAAAGCTGAGCACCCAGACAGGCTTCCCCTTCCAGCACGGGTTGCCCCATCTTGCAGGCGGTACACACCAGCAATTCGACAGGTGGCAGGTCGCTCACGCACATCGTCCTTCAGCTTGGTCGAGGGCGGGAACGAGGCCGCGAGGCGAAAGCCCGACAGACCCGTCACCAGAAACCCCCCGTCCGGTTACGTCTTGGCGGCTGGCAGGTCTCCCGGCTTGCGGATGATTGCGGTGATCCGGCCTTCCCAACCCGCCAAACGGGCCAGTGGCCAATGGATCCCCTCTCCGGTCACGGTCGCGGGGGCGGCTGCTTTTAGGGGTCAATGACCCTTTCGCATTCCCTTTTCACCTGCTCTATGTGAGCAAGCACCAGCACCGGGCGACACTCTGCCAAAGAGGTGCCCGAGTCAAGTTACCAAGAGGATCCAATGAGCGACGAAAACACCCGCCACCGCGAGAAGATGCAAAAGATCAAGGCCGCCCGCGACCGGATGATGGAAGGCAAGACCGATGAAAAGGGATTGATCATCGTTCACACCGGCCCCGGCAAGGGCAAGTCGTCCAGTGGCTTTGGCATGTTATGCCGTGCCATCGCCCATGATATGCCTGCCGCCGTGGTTCAGTTCATCAAGGGCGCATGGGGCACCGGCGAGCGCGATTTTTTCACCACTCATTTCGCCGATCAGGTGACCTGGGTCACCTCGGGCGAAGGCTTCACCTGGGAAACCCAGGACAAGGAACGCGACATCGCCGCCGCCCAAGCCGGTTGGACAAAGGCCAGGGAGTTGATCCGCGATCCCGCCAATCGGTTCGTCCTCCTTGATGAAATCAACATCGCGCTGCGCTACGATTATCTGGACATTGACGAGGTGGTCGACTTCCTGTTGACCGAAAAGCCCGACATGACCCACGTGGTCCTGACGGGCCGCAATGCCAAGGAAGAACTGATCGAAGCTGCGGACCTAGTCACCACGATGGAAGCGACGAAGCACCCGTTCCGCGACGGCATCAAGGCGCAAAAAGGAGTCGAGTTCTGATGATCGTCGGGCATCTCCCGGCTGGCTATCTTCTGGCCCGTGGTGTCATAAGACGGTTCCGCTCGCCACTCCTTACCCGTCTACTTCATCGCCATCGACCCCGAAATACGACGAGGGGATCTGCGGGATCAGAACCTCCCCGGACGAGCGACTCCAAAGGCGGCGAACCAAAACCATGACGCGTGCGCTGATGGTCCAGGGAACCGGCTCGAACGTCGGGAAATCGGTTCTTGTCGCGGGCCTTTGCCGCGCCGCACGCGCACGCGGCCTCTCGGTTGCGCCCTTCAAGCCGCAAAACATGTCCAACAACGCCGCGGTCACCGGCGATGGCGGCGAGATCGGCCGCGCCCAGGCACTTCAGGCCCTGGCGGCGGGTCTTACGCCCCACACCGATATGAACCCCATCCTTTTAAAACCCGAAACCGACACTGGCGCCCAGGTCGTCGTGCATGGCAAGCGGCTGACAACTGTCCGGGCCCGCGACTATGCCCAACTGAAACTCGATCTGATGGCCCCAGTGCTGGAAAGCTTTGAAAGATTGAAGTCCGCTCATGACCTTGTGCTTGTCGAAGGTGCGGGGAGCCCGGCCGAGGTCAACCTTCGTGCGGGTGATATCGCCAACATGGGTTTTGCCGTTGCTGCCAAAGTACCTGTCCTTCTGTGCGGAGACATCGACCGCGGCGGCGTCATCGCCCAGATTGTGGGCACAAGGGCGGTTCTGTCGCCTGAAGACGCGAGCCAGATCAAGGGTTTCATGATCAACAAATTCCGAGGTGATCCGACACTTTTCGATGACGGATATCGCCTGATCGAAGAAAAAACCGGCTGGCCTGGCCTTGGAGTCCTGCCCTGGTTCGCCGACACCTGGAAACTGCCCGCCGAGGACGCGCTTGACATAAAAGGCACGACCACGGGCAAAACTCACATCGTTTGCCTGCAATTCGCACGGATCGCCAATTTCGACGACCTTGACCCCTTGGCGCAGGAACCCGACGTTCGCCTTACCATGCTGAAACCAGGCGAAACCCTGCCAACGGACGCCGACCTCGTAATTCTGCCCGGCAGCAAATCCACCCGCGGCGATCTTGCCTTTCTGCGCGCCCAGGGCTGGGATATCGACCTTGCCGCCCACGTCAGGCGTGGCGGCCGGGTGCTGGGTATCTGCGGTGGCTACCAGATGCTTGGCAAATGGATACACGATCCCGACGGTATTGAAGGTGCGCCGGGGGCAACCGAGGGCCTTGGGTTGCTCGACATCGAAACCCGGATGACACCCGACAAGCGTCTGACCGAAACCCGCGCTGTGGATGCCGCCTCGAGACGGCCGTTTACCGGATATGAAATTCACATCGGTCAAACCACCGGCCCCGATTGCGTCCGACCCTTTGCCCATGTGGCGGATCGTCCCGAAGGCGCCCAAAACGCTGACGGCAATGTCAGGGGCAGCTATCTGCACGGCATGTTTCGCGATGACGCTTTTCGGGCCGCCTTTCTTGGAAGTTTGGGCGCCAGGACTTCGGGCGCCTCCTATTCACAGACGGTCGAAGCAACCCTCGATGCCCTTGCCGAGCATATGGAAAGCCATCTGGACCTTGATGGAGTGTTCGATCTGGCATCCTGAAAGCACGCCACGGGACTGCGGCTTTAAAGTGCGGCCAGTCCCAAAAGCACCACGGCCACCACAAGGACTGCGCGGCGAAACAGGCGAAGGGCCAGGAACAAATCCTCGGGGCGCGGATCGCCCGCCACCGGATTGAGCCAGGGATCTTCCGTTGCCCGGTCGCCATAGACACGCGGCCCAGACAGTCGCACGCCAAGCGCGCCGGCCATGGCAGCCTCGGGCCAACCGGCGTTCGGCGACCTGTGCTGTCCAGCATCCCGCAGCATGCTGCGCCAGGCGGTCCCGCGCGCCTTTGACACCACGGCAATCGCCACTCCGGTTAATCGGGCAGGAATATAGTTTGCCACATCGTCCAGCCGGGCCGCCGCCCAGCCAAAGTTTTCATACCGTGGGGTCCGGTGCCCGATCATCGAGTCCATCGTGTTGATGGCCTTATAGGCAACGGTCCCCGGCAACCCCAGAAGTACGCCCCAAAACAGGGGCGCGACGACGCCATCCGAAGCGTTCTCGGCCAGACTTTCCAACGCCGCACGCCCCATGGCCGCTTCGTCCAAAGTGTCCGGGTTGCGCCCGACGATCATCGACACAGCCTTGCGGGCACCGTCAGGATCGCCATCGGCCAAGGGAACCGCAACGGCCAGAACATGGTCGTGCAGCGACTTCGCGGCGACGAACGGCCAGGCCAGAATGCCGGTCAGGACCACAGCCAGCCACCCGCCCGAGGGCAACACCCAGGCAACGGCCCACGCAACCCCTGCGGCGACCCCCACCACAAGAATTACCGTGGCTACGCCTGCCATCCGGGAAGATTTCTTGCCATTCCAGTTCCGGTCAGCCCAGGAAATGATCCGCCCGATCCAACTGACGGGGTGCCCGATCCGCCGGAACACCCAATCCGGCCAACCAACCAACGCATCAATGGCAAGAGCAATGAACATGGCGGCAGCCGTCATCCGCCCGGCCTCCAGTTCACACAGCTTACCGCGAAAGTGCCTTTGGGATGGCAAGTCAGGCGGGTCAGCGACAAGGGGTCGACGACAAATCCCAAACCTGCCGAAAGATCGCCCAGTGCCAGCGATATCCCGGCCCGCACGATCCCGGCATGGGCCACCACGATTACAGGTTCATCGACGGTTTCGGCTGCGAGTTTCATCAAGGCCGGGTGAACGCGGGCGCAGAGATCGGCAAAACTCTCGCCTTTCGGGGCCGCGAACCGGGCCAATTCAGCACGTGTAAGGTCCCCGACATCAGGCAAGTCATTGTAGGGAAGACCGTCCCACGCGCCGAAATCCTGCTCCCACAACAACGGGTCTTCAACCAATGCGGCCGTGGGCCAAAGACGCTCTGCCGTTTGCTTACACCGTTTGGCGGGCGAAACGACGACACGCTCGACACCAGGAAGAAGCCCAGCCAAGTTTGCCAACGCGGGCATCGCCGCATCCGCCAGATCGACATCCGTTCGTCCACACAACCGCCCTTCGGACGCACTTTCCCCGTGACGGATCAGGATCAATTCAGAAGGGCGAAATTCCACGAGGCTGCCTGCTTTTCTTCGGGCCGGTTATCTGATTTGTCATGGCGGAATGGGAAAGTCGATACTGATAACCGGCGGCGCCCGGTCGGGTAAAAGCCGCATTGCTGAAACCTGGGTGCAAAAGCTGGGCCAAGCGCCAATCTATATCGCCACGGCCACTTATACCGATTCCGAAATGGCTGACAGGATCGCGCGCCACCAGGCACGTCGTGGTCCTGAATGGCACACGATTGCCGAGCCTATGGATATCGTGGGGGCATTGCAGGACAGCGACGGCGCAGGGCCGCGCCTTGTCGATTGCCTGACGCTCTGGCTCTCGAACCTCATGCAGGACGAACTTGACTGGCGAACCGAAGGCGACCGGCTGGCCCGATCCCTTGCCGCACAACGCTCTCCGGTGGTGCTTGTGACCAACGAAGTGGGTGGTGGCATCGTTCCCGAAAACGCTATTGCACGCGCGTTTCGCGATGCGGCCGGAACGCTTAATCAGACCATTGCCGAGGCAGTCGACGAAGTGTATTTGGCCGTTTCCGGGTACCCGCTGAAGGTCAAACCGAATGACTGCCTTTAAGATCGCTTCGCTGGATCAGGTGTCCTCCCTGGCAGCCGTCCTGCCACAAAGCCACACCCCAAGTGAAGACGCGGCCAGGGCGCGCCAAATGCAGTTAACCAAGCCACCGGGATCGCTGGGAGCATTGGAGGACCTTGCGATCTTTATGGCCGGTTGGGCACGAACCGATCGCCCAGAGATCAACACCGCCCAGGCCCTGGTCTTTGCCGGGAATCACGGCGTCTGCGCCCAGGGCGTCAACCCCTTCCCGCAGGAAGTCACCGCCCAGATGGTGGCCAATTTCGAACACGGCGGCGCGGCGATAAACCAGCTTTGCCGGGTCAACGGCGCAAGGCTTTCCGTCGTGCCACTGGACCTCGACCGCCCGACGGAAGACTTCACCAAAGCCCCGGCAATGACCGCAGACGATTGCCTTGCGGCTTTGAACACCGGCGCAGCCGCAGTCGATCCCCAAGCCGATATCCTTTTGCTGGGCGAAATGGGGATCGGCAATTCAACCGTCGCCGCGGCCCTTTGTGCCGCAGTATTCAAAGGGGCCGCCGAGGATTGGGTCGGCGCCGGAACGGGCTCGGACGCCGAAGGCATCGCACTGAAGGCGCGCGTGGTGGCGAAAGGGGTCGTAGAACACGGCGATGGCGCGCCGATGGAGGTGCTCGCCGCCTTGGGTGGCCGCGAACAGGCGGCAATCTGCGGTGCCACGCTCGCTGCCCGTGCCGCGAACATACCGGTTCTGCTTGACGGTTACATTTGCACGGCAGCCGTAGCACCCTTATTCGCCGCCGATCCGGCCCTTCTGGATCATTGCCTGGTGGGCCATGTCAGTGCCGAACCCGGGCACCGCAAGCTGTTGGACGCCATGGGAAAAACCCCAGTGCTGAACTTTTCAATGCGGCTTGGCGAGGGCACTGGCGCAGGGCTTGCGCTTGGCATTCTGAGAAGTGCCTTGGCCTGCCACAACGGCATGGCCACCTTTGCCGAAGCCGGAGTATCCGGCGGGTGAGCGGCATTGGCCAAAGACTTTCCGAAGCGCAGGTTGCGCTTGCGCTGCTGACCAGACTTCCTTCTGGTGCCCTGCCAACCCCGGCACCCAGCCACGCCGATGCAGCCTGGGCCTTTCCCCTTGTCGGCATGATCGTCGGCGCCATAAGCGGCGCCGTGTTTCTGTTGGCTGGCGCGATCCTTCCGGGATTGCCAGCCGCCCTTCTGGCGATATCAACTGCCGTGGTCGTTACTGGCGCCCTCCACGAAGACGGTTTGGCGGACGTCGCCGATGGATTCGGCGGCGGTCAGGAACCGGCCCGCAAGCTTGAGATCATGGCTGACAGCCGCATCGGCAGCTATGGCGTCGTGGCGCTTGTCCTGACGCTTGGCCTGATTGCCTCGGCCCAATCCGCGCTTCCCGCCACGACAGGTACAGTGGTGCTTTTTGCTGCAATCGGAGCCCTCAGCCGATCCGCCATGCTGGCGCCGATGGTGTTTCTGAAACCAGCGCGCGACAGCGGCCTTGGGGCGTCGGCCAGGTTGGCGAAGGGATGGCGGGTCTGGATCGGGCTTGGAATTGGCGCCCTCCTGGCTCTGTTCACCTTGCCCGCGTTACTGATCGCAGCCTTGGTTGGCGCGATAGTCATGATGTGGCTCGCCAAGGCACAGATCGGGGGCCAGACCGGCGATGTTCTGGGGGCGACCCAAAAGCTGACCGAAACACTGGGCTGGATGGCCGCTGCAGCCTTGGTGACCTGACAGGGGGCAAACCCGAACTGATCAGCGCAGGGCGACCCAGAGAAGTTGTAGCGCGATCACTGCCAGAAGGATCAGGATCAGCCTGTCAAATACCACTTTCGGAAACCGTCGCCCCAGCATCGCCCCAAAAGGCATCGCACCGAACAGGGGAACCGACCCGGCCAGGCTCCATCCCATCAGTTCGGGCGTCATGATTCCCAAGGCAATCAGAGCGGGGATCTGAACGACCGCCATCGCCCCGAAAAAGATGGATACCGTGACGATGAACTCCTCGCGTTCAAGGCGCATTGCGTTCACATAGGTCAGGGACACCGGGGCCGAAATGCCGCCAGCCCCTTGCATCACACCGCCCGCAACGCCAACCGGCACCGCGAATTTTTCGGCCAAAGTACGCTCTAAAATCCAATTGGGCCTCAGAAACCTCAACCCAATATAGACGAACACCACCCCTCCAAGCCCGGCCATCAACGTTTCGGCGTCAAGCGCCGACAAAAGATACGACCCCACCACAACGCCCAGCATGCCGGCGCCCGAAAACTTCCAGACAAGGCGCGGCGAGTGCAGATGGGCCTTGTAATGCCAACTTTGCCAAAGATTGGAAAAGAGGTTTGGCAAGGTGAACACAGCAACGGCGATCGGAACGTTGTACACCAAGGCAATGATCGGCACTGCGATCACCGGCGCCCCTGCCCCGACTGCGCCTTTCAGCACGCCACCAAGGGCAAGTCCCAGTGCGGCCAGTATGATACCCCAGTATTCCACCCGTTCGCTTATCCGCCCCGAGCCGGGCGAGGTCGAGCGGAATATTGATTCTGCTCGGAAACCCCAATTTGTCCACTTGTGAACCCGAACCATACGGCGTGAGATGGAGCGCAGATTCGGGGGACCATCATGCCAGACGATCAGCGAAACGCATTCACCGGGGCCGAAGCCATGGTACGCATGCTCGAAGCCCACGGCGTCAAGCATATCTTCGGGCTTTGCGGAGACACCACGCTTCCCTTTTATGACGCTCTCTATCAGCTTGATCACGGCATGACCCACATCCTGACCCGCGACGAACGTTCGGCGGCCTATATGGCGGACGGATATGCAAGGGTCACCGGCAAGGTCGGCGTCTGTGAAGGACCCTCGGGAGGTGGCGCGACCTATATTCTGCCGGGGCTTGTCGAAGCTTCGGAAAGCTCGGTGCCGATCCTGTCGATCACCTCCGACGTCGGCACGCGGGCCAAGGGGCATTATCCCCTGACCGAGTTGGATCAGGAAGGTCTGATGCGGCCCCTGACCAAGTTCAATGGGGTCATCCAACACGCCGACCAGGTCCCCGACACCGTGCGCACCGCCTTTCGCACAATGACAACGGGACGTCCCGGTGCAGCCCACCTGGGGTTTCCCATCGACGTGCAACGGGGCGAAGCAAACGAGGCCGACATCTGGGCCGACCCGGCGCATGCGACGTATCCCGCCCATCCCTTCGGCCCCGACCCGGCGGCTATCGACGCCGCCCTTGATGCCCTGCTCTCGGCCAAGTTCCCCTTGGTTATATGCGGCGGCGGGCTGGTGCTGGCGCGTGGCGAAGAAGACTTTAAAACCTTCGTCGAAGCACTTGATATCGCAGTCGCAACGACGATCTCGGGCCAGGGAACGATCGCTGAAACCCACCCCAACTGCCTTGGTGTCGTCGGCTCGAACGGTGGTGTGCCTGAAACACGCGAAGTGGTGAAACAGGCCGATCTTGTGATGTTCATTGGCTGCCGTGCGGGGTCGGTCACCACCGAACTTTGGCGCCATCCCGCCAAGGGCACCCGGATCATCCACATCGACAGCGACCCCGAGGTAATCGGCGCTTCGTACAAAACCGAGGTCGCGGTTGTCTCGGACGCCCGCCTTGCCGTGCAGGCGATGAATACAGCCCTCGCCCATCGCCCACATGACGGTTTTGGCGGGGCAAGCGCGCTCGTCTCGGCCAAGGCCCGAAAGTGGGAGAATTTCCACACTCTTGCAGATAGCACCGCCTCGCCCATTTTGCCCGAGCGAACCATCGCCACCTTGCGCCGCATCCTGGACGACGACGCCATCCTGGTCGGCGACCCAGGCACGCCTTGCCCCTATATTTCTGCCTATTACGAACTGAACACCACGGGCCGCACGCTGTTTTCCAACCGCGCCCACGGCGCACTTGGCTATGCTCTTTCCGCCGCCGTCGGCGCCGCCGTCGGCGCTCCCGGCAAAAAGGTGGTTGGCCTCATGGGCGACGGCAGTTTCGGCTTTACATGCGGCGAACTGGAAACCGTCGTGCGGCTGAACCTTCCCGTGACCTTCATCGTGTTTTCAAACGCCGTCTATGGCTGGATCAAGGCCGGGCAGAAAACCAAGTTCGACGAGCGATATTTCTCGGTCGATTTCAATCGAACGGATCACAAAGCGGTGGCCGAGGCTTTTGGCGTTACCGCCTTTCGTGCCGAAGATCCGGAAACGCTGGAAGCGACTTTGCGAAAGGCGATCGAGCACTCGGGGCCGACGCTGGTCGATATCATCAGCCAACCGCTGCAGGACGCCAATGCGCCAGTCAGCGAGTGGATCGCCTGATGTCAGACCACATCGTCCGCGCCTTGAACGTCCACATCGTCAACATCCCGGCCAAGGCCGTCCATTCTCACGGCTCGGGCGATGTTTCGGGCATCAACGCGGCCCTCCTTGAACTGACCACTGACACTGGATTGACTGGCTGGGGCGAAGCTTCGCCTTGGCCTGTGTTTACCGGCACCGTCGAAGCCGCCGCGGCCGCCCTTCATACTCATCTGGCCCCTTTTATCCTTGGTGCCGATCCTGTGCAGGTCGAGCACATCATGCATCGGTGTGAAAACGCACTTGTCGGTCACCCCGAGGCCAAGGCCGCCCTGGAATGCGCGCTTCTTGACCTTGCCGGGCAGATCGCCGGGTTCTCTATCGCCGAACTCGTAGGTGGCATTCACCGGACGGAAATCCCGATGAGCTTTTCCGTCGCCAACCCCGATTTTGACGCCGATCTCGACGATATCGCCAGGCTTTGGGACGACGGAGTGCGGCTTTTCAAGCTGAAGACGGGATTCAACGCCCATGCCTTCGACATCATGCGGCTGGAAAAGCTCCGCGCGCTTTATGGTGACGAAATCAGCCTGAGAATCGACTATAATCAGGGCCTTGCCGCCCATGACGCGATCCGCCACGTCCGCGATCTGGAAAGCTTTCGCCCAGAACTTGTCGAGCAACCTGTAAAGCGCCATGAACGCGCCGCCCTGGCCGCGATCACTCAGGCGGTTGATGTTCCGATCATGG
>JABDJO010000129.1 GCA_013002465.1 Silicimonas sp.
CTTTCGCGCAGCCAGTCCAGATGCTGCCACCCAGGGGCGCCCCGGATCACATGACCTGCGTGGGCCACGGAATTGAACTCGGTCGATTGGGCGGCGTAGTCTTCGCAAAGTTTCAGGCTGGGGATGCCTTCGCGCAAGGTCCCGATTGTCCATTCGGGATGCAGCATCATCGAGATCAGCATCTTGAGGTTGATCTTGGGCGGAATCGTCAGGTTCGCGCGCCGCTGGCGTTCGCGGCGGCTGTCGTTCGGCACATCGACGGTCAGGATCAGGGTGTGGAACCCGGATTCTTTCGCACGCCGAAGCATGTCGATGCGGAACTCCTCGTTCGCAGGCATGTACATCTGGAACCAGCCCTGATCGCCGATGGTCGGCGCAAGGGTTTCCGGCACCACGGTGGCAACGGTGGACATGCAATAGGGAATGCCTGCCTTGGCACACGCCGCCGAAAGGATCTTTTCGGCCCGGGGCCACATGATCCCCGACATGCCGACAGGCGCGCAACCGAAGGGCACCGGGTAATCTCGCCCCAAAAAAGTGGTCGACAAATCGAAATCCAGTTCGCCTTCCAGAATGGCGGGCCAGAACTGAACGTCGCGAAGTGCTGTCTGATTGCGCTTCGTTTGCACTTCGACGCCGGTCGAACTGTCGAGGTATTCAAAGACAAAGTGCGGCACCCGTCGGCGCGCGCGGTCGCGCAGATCGGATATGGCGGGATAGCGGGTGTCAAGGTCCATGGGGGTGATTATGCCGGGAGCGCGACCTCTGCAAGCGCGGTGCGCCCGGGGATGGGAGGGGCGGGATCGCCGTTGGGGAACATAGCGCGAACACCCCTTTTCCTTCCCGGCGCGCCGGTTTAGGGTTCGGCACATGAGCAGCGTCATTGACGATAGTGATTTTCCCGACCGGGTGCCCCTGTCGCAGCAGGCGATGGCGGCGCGCGGGGCGCCTTATATGGACGGGCTCAATCCTGAACAGAAGGAGGCGGTTGAGGCGCTGGAGGGGCCCGTCTTGATGTTGGCGGGGGCAGGGACGGGCAAGACCAAGGCGCTGACCACTCGGATCGCGCATCTTTTGAGCACGGGAAAGGCACGACCCAACGAGATTTTGGCGGTGACCTTTACCAACAAGGCCGCGCGCGAGATGAAGAACCGTGTGGCGGTGCTGCTGGGGCAATCGGTGGAAGGGATGCCCTGGCTGGGCACGTTCCATGCGATTTGCGTCAAGCTGTTGCGCCGCCATGCCGAACTGGTTGGGTTGAAGACCAGTTTCACCATTCTGGACACCGACGACCAATTGCGGCTGCTAAAGCAGTTGATCGTGGCCGAGGGGATTGACGACAAGCGCTGGCCCGCGCGCCAGTTGGCACATCTGATTGATGGCTGGAAGAACCGCGCCTGGACGCCGGACAAGGTGCCAGCGGCCGAGGCGTCCGGCTATAATCATCGCGGGGTTGAGATCTACGCCCAGTATCAAGCGCGGCTTTTGGCCCTGAACGCCGTGGATTTCGGCGACCTGTTGCTGCACGTGGTGACGATATTCCAGACCCACGACGATGTCTTGGCGCAGTATCAACGCTGGTTCAAATACATCCTTGTGGACGAATACCAGGACACGAACGTCGCCCAGTATCTGTGGCTTCGGCTTTTGGCCAAGGACCATCAGAATATCTGCTGCGTGGGCGATGACGATCAGTCGATCTATGGTTGGCGCGGCGCCGAGGTTGGCAATATCCTGCGGTTTGAAAAGGATTTTCCGGGCGCCAAGGTGGTTCGGCTTGAGCAGAACTATCGCTCGACCCCGCATATTCTGGCCGCCGCGTCGGGCGTGATTTCGGGCAACGAGGGACGTTTGGGGAAGACGCTTTTCACCGAGGCCAAGGACGGCGAGAAGGTCCGGTTGGTCGGAGTTTGGGACGGCGAAGAAGAAGCGCGTTGGATCGGCGAAAAGATTGAAGACCATCATAGCGGAAGGTCACGTGAGGCGAAAAATCGATTCAATCCCCGACTTGTGAGCTTTCAACAAGAGCTTGATCGGCGTTCCAAAGCCGGTCTTGGACCAATTGATGAGCAAGACTATGTCCGGGAAGCATTTCAGAGCAAAAATGTTTACCGCGATCTAAAGACTTTCAATTTGATCAAGGAACTAATTCGAGACGATCCGAAGGCAGCGAATATGTTGGCTGATTTAAGGGCATATTCAGTGGACAAGTTTTCATTGCATGAAATGGCGATCCTCGTGCGGGCCAGCCACCAGATGCGCGCCTTCGAAGACCGGTTTCTGACCATTGGCTTGCCCTATCGCGTCATCGGGGGCCCCCGGTTCTATGAACGGCGCGAGATCCGCGATGCCATGGCTTATTTCAGGCTGGCGGTGTCTGTGGACGACGATTTGGCCTTTGAGCGGATCGTGAACACGCCGAAACGCGGGTTGGGCGACAAGGCGCAACAGAAAATCCAGATGGCTGCGCGCGACAATGGCGTGTCACTGGTGGAAGGCTCGCGGCTGTTGCTGGAGGCCAAGGGGCTGAGCGGTAAGGGTGGTACCGAGCTTGCAAAACTGATCGAAGGCGTTGATCGGTGGGGCCGTATTTTACGTATGGGGGAGTTGAGCCATGTCGAATTGGCAGAACAGATCCTGGATGAGTCGGGCTATACCGAGATGTGGCAAAACGACAAAACGCCAGATGCGCCGGGCCGGTTGGAAAACCTCAAGGAACTGATCAAGGGCTTGGAACAGTTTGAAAACCTTCAGGGATTTCTTGAGCATATTTCGTTGATTATGGACAACGACACCAGTGACAGTGACGAGAAGGTTTCAATAATGACACTTCACGCTGCCAAGGGGTTGGAGTTTCCTGTTGTGTTTTTGCCCGGTTGGGAAGACGGTTTGTTCCCCTCGCAGCGCTCTATGGACGAGAGCGGATTGAAAGGCCTGGAAGAAGAGCGCCGGCTTGCCTATGTGGGCCTGACCCGGGCAGAAGAGATTGCCGTGGTCAGTTTTGCCGCCAACCGGTTTGTCTTCGGCCAATGGCAATCAGCCCTGCCGTCGCGGTTCATTGACGAGTTGCCGCCCGAGAATGTCGAGGTGCTGACACCACCTGGATTGTACGGCGGTGTGCAGGCGGCCGCGCAATCCGATCTGGCCGAGAAGGCCAGCCGGGCAGATGTCTATAACTCGCCAGGTTGGAAGCGACTTCAGGCCAGATCGCAACAACGCGGCATGTCACAGCCCCGCGAAGCCCGAAACATGGTGATTGATCTGGACGCCGTGTCGAGTTTTTCGACCGGTGATCGCGTGTTTCACCAGAAATTCGGCTATGGCGTGGTGACCGGTATCGAGGGGGACAAGCTGGATATCGCGTTTGAAAAGGCTGGCGACAAAAAGGTCGTTGCAAAATTCGTGACTGCCGCGGAAGCGGCGGGCGACGTTCCATTTTGAATAAGAAAGGGGGCGCGAACGCCCCCAATCAGAAGTTCAATATGAAGCGGTTACTTGCGCTTTTTGCGAACCAGGCCGCCAAGCAGAAGCATCCCACCTAACGCCAACGGAAGGCTGGCCGGAAGCGGCACTTCACCCATTTCATAGGTGTACGTCAGCTTCACGAGGCCTTTATAGACGCCATGACTATAGCTGTAGTCGAAGTAACCGTCATAGACACCAGAGATGTCGATGTTGGTTGCATCACCAGACCCTGTCCAATCGGCAAAGTTGTAGAAATCGACCGAACCATAGACAACGGCCCAGTAATAATCCTTCTGCCATTCGTTGGTCAGGTTGGTGATGTTCAGATAGTCAGATGCACTATCCGATCCACTGCCAACTGCGCCATCACCTTCGATCGTCAAGGTGTAGACTGCAGGGTCGCAGTCCTGGAAAGTGGCGCAAGCGTCCGCTTTGATTTTGCCAGCAGCACCAGCGATATACGAAATATTGACGCCGGTCAGTGTGCCTGGGCCATCGTATTTGTCGAACGAATCACCGTCCTCAAACTCAACACCCCATCCACCAACTGTGAAATACTGCTGCATCGTGGCCGCACTGGCCAAGGTTGCCGCAAAGCTAAGCCCTGCTGCAACGAGTAACGTTTTTACTTTCATCAATTGTCCCCACAATACTCATCCTTGCAGGCAACATGCCTGACTGCGAGAACAATAGATTGTAGTTAACGGTCTGTAAAGCTTGAAGTGGAGGAGGGAAGTTGCCCGAATCCGTTCATTTCCAAAAGAAAAACGCGCGCCGGAAGCGCGCGTTTCTCGATGAATTCTGATCTTAAGCCGCGCGTTTTGCGTCTTCGGCGGCTGCCAGTTCGGCAGCGTGACGGCGCTCGCTTTCCTCGCGCGATAGAGCGACCGAGGTCCGCACGCCCTTGCCCACGAACTCCATCAGGCCGTTCACGACCCTTTCGTTCGGGTCAATTCCGGCACAGCTTAGCACTTCGCGGCCATCGCGGGACCGGGCCCAACGTGCGATCTGCTCGGGACCATTGCCATATTTTTTGTCATCGGCGATGGCGTCATCCAAGGCTGCCAGGACCACAGCCGCAAAAAGCTTGCGCGCGCGGTTGCCCTGCTCGTGATTGAAAGCCGTGCCGTCCACAAAATCTGCCATTCTTCGTCCTTTATTTTTGCTCTTACCGCATCTGACTGGCGTGGACCCCTTTATGACGGGGTTCACACCGGTTTTGCTTTTCTTTCTTGGAATAGCTGCTATGCGCCAGACGCATACCTTGCCATTCCTCCCCAGGTTAAGCCCGTCTTGCGGGGCCGTTGTGAACGAAATATAGGGGAAACGAGCACTGAATCAACAAAAACATCGGTTTACGTGAATGCCAAAGATCAACGGAAATGAGATTCGCTCGGGCAATGTGCTTGAGCATAACGGCGGTTTGTGGGTGGCTGTGAAGGTCGATCACGTCAAGCCAGGCAAGGGCGGCGCCTTCGCCCAGGTCGAAATGAAGAACCTGCGCAACGGCTCGAAGCTGAACGAGCGATTCCGTTCGGCGGACAAGGTCGAGCGGGTGCGATTGGAGCAAAAAGACCAACAATTCCTGTACGAAAGCGACGGAATGCTGGTGTTTATGGATGCCGAAACGTTTGAACAGATCGAACTGCCCGCCGACATTCTGGGCGACCGGCGGCCCTTTCTGCAGGACGGAATGACGATCCAGATCGAGTACTACGAGGCCGAGGCGCTGAACGCGACGGTGCCTCAGAAAGTGACCTGCACGGTCGTTGAAACCGAGCCGGTTGTGAAGGGTCAGACAGCTGCCAACAGCTTTAAGCCGGCGGTTCTGGACAACGGCTTTCGTCTCATGATCCCGCCTTTTGTGGGAGAAGGAGAGGCAATTGTCGTGAACACCGAAACGTTGGAATATTCTGAGCGCGCTTGAGTTAGGCGCTGCTCAAGATTCCTCGGCAGGAATTAGATGCCGGATGGAGTTGGCGTAATACGTCAGAACGGCGCGTTCGTGATCCGCGATGGTCAGCACGCTGTCCGATTCGTCCACCATGCCACGCAGGCAAAGCATCCGAACGCCGGTTTCAATCGCATAGTCCAGGTTCTTGCGCGGGATATGGGCGTGGGCGCCCGAGGCTTCCAGGCGCTCTAATCGTTCACGTGCCCTGGCGACCAGTTCGTCGCGCGTGATGGGGCCGTCGGCGTCTTCCAGAACCGAAGCGACCAGGGGAACCGGCAGAATCGGGACCACCTTGGATATCCGGTCGCGTAGTTCTGCGCCGACGGCGGCCGTGACGTTTCTGGTCGTGGTATTCGAGAACTCGGCCAATGAAAGCGGCGCACCAAAGCTGACAGCAGCATAGCCGAAGCGGTGGAACCTGCCGCGCAGGCGCTTTCCGATCTGGCGAAAGACAAACCCGATGGCTTTGGGGACCGAAGCGCGAAACTTGCGCTCGCCCTCTGCATGGGCTTCGATCAGGACACGATCTTCGAGTACGCGGTCATAATTCAACGCCACGGGGATGAATACCACGTCGCGCCCTTCGGGGTCGAAACCCGAAACGATGTAATTCAGGAACCCGAGTTTAGGTGGCGCAATCCGGCCATCCAGCGACAACCCGCCTTCGGGAAAGACGGCTTGGGTCACCCCGCCGCGCGTTGCCATCTGGACATATCGCGCCAGCACCTTGCGATAGAGCGGGCTGCGCGAACGGCGGCGGATAAAGAACGCCCCCATGGTGCGGATGAGGGACGACAACGGCCAGATCCTGGCCCACTCGCCGACCGCATAGCTTAGTGCCGAGCGATCCGCTGCGAGCCAGGTTACCAGAAGGTAATCCATGTTCGAGCGATGGTTCATCACGAAAACAACGGTGGATTCGGGGTTGATGGCGCTGATGCGGCGATCATCGTAGGCGCCGAGTCGAACCCGGTAAAGCGATTGCGATAACCATTTCGAGGCCCGCGTGCCGATGCCGAAGTAGGCAGATGCACTGAAAGACGGAACGATTTCACGGGCAAAATTTTCAGCCAACTTGAAGGCGACTTCTTCCGGAACGCCTTCGGTTTCGGCATGATGCGCGATGGCTTCCGCAACTTCGAGATCATATTTCAACCGCTGGACCATGTCATGGCGGCGCGCCAGCTTGAAGGGCTCGATCGGGCGGTTCAGGCGCTTGTTGACTTCGGCCACGACCCGTTCGGCGCGCTTTCGAAAAAACCAGCGGATCGACGGCCCGATGACGCGTTCGAGGATCGACAGCGCGGCAAAAACGGCGATCAGGAGCAAAGCCCAGACGGGTATGTCGATCGTTTGAAACATGTCCGGTGACGCTATGGCCGGGCGCGGTGCGGTCCAAGCGGAAAACGCGCGCTTGGGACGAATTCTTTTGTCTTACGGGTGTAATGGCTGTTTTGGCGTTTTGGAAATCGCCAAATGCGCGTACGCGAAGCGGATTGCGCCAACCTTGTGTGGCGTTGGTCCAACCCGTTCGCGGAGAACCGATTTCAATTCAGGTATGGGGCCGGATCGACGCTGTCAAAACCCTCGCGCACCTCGAAATGCAGAAACGGCGGAGCCGCGGCGCGGACCACCGCGATCTTGTCCCCGCGATTGACCGTGTCGCCCTTTTGCACGGCGATTTCGTCGACGCCGGCATAGACCGTCAGCAGGTTATTCTTGTGGCGGATGACCAGGATTGGCACCTGGTCGGTGTCGCGGGTGATCGCCGCCACGGTTCCGCCATCGGCGGCCACAACCGACGCGCCCGCATTGGCCGCAATACCGATGCCTTCGTTCTTGCCCTTTTCGAAGGGGCGGATGATCCGGCCTTGCACAGGCATTCTCAGACGCGAATTGTCCGAGGCGGCGGTTTGGCGGTCACGCAGTGGTTCCGCCTGAGGTTTGGGGGCAGGCGCGGGTTTCACGTCCTCGGTCGGCAATGGCGTTGCCGCCGACGGTGGCAGCGGTGTTTCGGAGCCAGAGCCCGGTGCTTCGACCGCGGCGACCTGCACCTCTTGCACGGCGGCGCGCGTGGGTATCAACAGGAACTGACCGACCCGCAGCGAAAGATTGGGACCAAGGCCGTTCCATTCGGCCAGCGAAGCCACGGGCACATTGTAAAGCCGCGCAATCGAGAATGCCGTTTCGCCCGGTTTGACCTGATGCCGGTTGGGTTGTTCGCCCGACGGCAGGCCGGGACGGTTTTCGCTGCGGTCGATTGCGGTGCCGGCAATATCGACGACATCAAGCGCGCCCGGGTTGCCAAGACCCGGTTCCGAAACGCGGCGGGGGAGCACGAGGATTTCGCCCTGGCGCAGGACCACGGTTTCAGACAGCGCGTTGGTGCGCGCGATTTCGTTGGCCGGAAGACCGATCCGGGCAGCTACGGTTTGAACGGTGTCGCCACGCCGCGCCACCGCGACCTGATAGGCCGGGTAAGAGATCACGCCCCGTTCGTCCGGTTGCGGAACCCCGCGCGGTGCGTTTCGAACCGCCTCCGAAGTGTCCAACTGCCCGGCACTGCCGCGCAAGTCCAGATCAAGACCGCCGATACCATCACATGCCCCAAGCGTCATCGCGCCCGAGACCAGCAACGCCAGCCGAACCGGATTCCCAAAATTTGCCATCTGCTCGCTCCTCACCACCATATAATCGGGGCCCTCTTTTTCGGAGCCCTTCACCCTTTGTCAGTCGGCGCCCATCCCTTCCACCAGGGGGACGAAACGGACCTGCCGCAGTTCTTCATAGTCGAACCCGCTTTCGGTCCGGGTTACCTTGATCAGCACCTGAACGGCGTCCGACTGGCCAACCGGCACCACCATGATACCGCCTGTTTTCAGCTCTGCCAATAAGGGTCCGGGAGGATCTTCGGCCGCGGCGGTCACGATTATGCGGTCAAAAGGGGCCTGTTCGGGAAATCCGCGCGTGCCATCGGCAGAAAGCGCTGTGATATTGGCCAGGCCCAGTTGGTCGAAAACCTCTTGCGCCTCGGCAACAAGCCGCTTGTGGCGGTCGACCGTATAGACCCGGCGCGCCAGTTGGCTGAGTACGGCGGCCTGATACCCGGACCCCGTGCCGATCTCCAGAACCTTGTGGCGCGGTTCCACGTTCAGGGCTTGGGTCATCAACCCGACGACAGAAGGCTGGCTGATCGTCTGGCCACAGGCAATCGGCAGCGGCATGTCTTCGTAAGCGCGTTCGGCAAACAGACCCTTCACGAAAGCACCCCGGTCGATCTTTTCCATCGCCTCAAGCACGCGCGCGTCTATCACGCCCCTCTGGCGGAGCTGAAACACAAACTGCATGCGCTGTTCGGCGTTTTCGATCATTTTTCCAGCCGTGATTGCAGGTCTGCGATTGTGTCGTGGGCTGTCAGATCGGCGCGCAGGGGCGTGATCGAGGTAAATCCGTCCAAATTCGCCGTGACATCGGTGCCCGGCCCAGTTGGGTGGTGCTGCGGGCCACCCTTGACCCAAAGGAACATGCGGCCCGTCGGCCCGGTGTGCGCTTCGACACCCATATTGGTTTCCTTGCGCCAGCCTTGGGTCGTGATCTTCAAACCCTTGACGTCGGCACCGGGGATCGGCGGAAAATTCACGTTGTAAAACAGACGGTACGACGCATCGTCCCATATCCCATTGTCCAAAAGCCAACGGACGGTGGCGACGCCATGTTGGGCAGCGGCCTCGAAGGGGTCGGCGAGAGAAGCGTTGAGGGGGCCAAAGAACTGGCTCAGCGCGATCGCCGGGATGCCCTGCAGCGCGGCTTCGATGGTCGCACCGATTGTGCCGGAATATAGCACGTTCTCGGCGGCATTGTTGCCCCGGTTCACGCCTGAAAGTACCAGATCAGGGGGCGCGCCGGTCATCACCTGGTGCAAGCCAGCCAGCACGCAATCGGCTGGAGAGCCTTCCGAGGCGAAACGGCGCGGTCCGAACTCTGACAAAAGCGTCGGATGGGTGTAATTGATGCAATGGCCGACACCGGATTGTTCGAAGGCGGGGGCAACAGTCCAGACTTCACCATCCGGACCGGCGATGGCATTTGCAATGGCGTCCAGAATCGCCAGCCCGGGAGCGTTGATCCCGTCGTCATTGGTAATGAGAATGCGCATGGGTTGCCTTCAGCCCGTGATTTCCCCCTGCTTAGGCGAGACCCCTGGCGCGGGCAAGACGCTGCCCGGGCGAATTCGTCCTATATCGACGCCAGAAGCGCTTTTGCGGTTTCCGTAACCGGCGTTAAAGCCTCGCGGTCCTCTCCGGGAAAAAACCGGGCACGGGTGGCTGTCGGCATGGGCTGCGGGCTCAGGATAAAAACCTTGGGCCCGTTGCGCCGGGTTTCGGCAGCCCAGCTTCGCGCCATGGCAATCTGGGCGGCCTTGGTGGCGCCGTAGGCCGAAAAGAATTTCTTCCCGGCTTGCGGATCGTCGAAGAACAGCGCCCGCGGTGCGTCCGATGCCTCTAAAAGCGGGGCGACAAAGGGTATGAGAACCGACGTCGCAGTGACGTTGACTGCGATGGATTTCTCCATGTCCTTGGCATCAAGATGGGCGGTCGGTGTCAGGGGGGCGGCGTGAATGGCCGTATGGGCCCAAATATCGACCCGCCCCCATCTGTCATGGATCGAACGGCAGAGTTCAGCCATGGCGGGGCGGTTCGTGATATCCATTGGCGCAAGTGTGGCACTGCCGCCTTTGGCGGCGATCCGGTCGTCAAGATCTTCCAGCCCGCCAACAGTACGCGCCACGGCAACCACATGGTGGTCGTCGGCAAGGGCCTCGGCAAGGGCTGCTCCGAGGCCGCGTGAGGCGCCTGTGACAAGGGCGATCTTGGTCATGGTCCTCACTTGGACGCGGTGTTCAAAAGGGTCAAGACCTACAATGTTGCTCTTGCAGGAAAATCAGCCTATTTTGCCAGTTCGATCTATGTGCGGGGGGCTTTCAGGTGTTTCGATGTTTTCTGACCACGGCGCTATGCCTTGGTCTGGCGATTCCGGCAATGGCCGAAAGCGGGTCGTCAAAATCGCGCCAGCAGCTTTTCCGGCACCAGACGTCGGTTCTGGATAGCCGCGCGTCCCAGCAATACGCCAATTCCATCCGCTTGCAGCCGCGCGAGGTTTACATTCCGGGCACCCCGGGGACGGAAAGCATTCCGCGGTTTTCTGGCAAGCCATCGGGCCCTTACGTTCACCTCGCCCGCGCGGCCGCACGCCGTCACGGCGTGCCCGAGGATCTGTTTCTGCGCCTGATCAGCCAGGAGTCGGGCTGGAACGCCAAGGCGCGGTCGCACAAGGGTGCGATTGGTCTGGCGCAACTCATGCCCGTGACGGCGCGGGTCTTGCGGGTCAATCCGCATGATCCGGCTCAAAACCTGGAAGGTGGCGCGCGCTATCTGGCCGAACAATTTCACAGCTTCCGGTCCTGGCGTCTTGCACTTGCGGCCTATAACGCCGGGCCTGAAGCTGTGCGCAAATACGGTGGTGTGCCGCCCTATCGTGAAACACGCGGCTACGTAAAAGCAATTCTCGGCAGCTAACCCTTTCATCTTGCAAAAAATATGCCCGCCGGAGGCAATGGATTTTTCCATGAGAAATCCTCCCCCGCGACGCGCGCAGCGCGGCGCAAAGGCTTGCATGTCGGGGCCGCTCCGGGGCAGGAAGCACCATGGCTAAGAAAACAAGCGGGCGCGGGCAGCGCGATCTGAGGGTGAGGGTGAAAACCGCGCGCGGGCGCCGGTCGTCGTCGACCCGCTGGCTTGAGCGGCAATTGAACGATCCTTATGTGCGACGCGCCAAGGACGAAGGCTATCGCGGACGGGCAGCTTTCAAGATTCTCGAATTGGACGACAAGTACCGGTTTCTGGTCCCCGGCGCGCGCGTCGTCGACCTTGGCTGTGCGCCGGGCGGCTGGAGCCAGGTCGCGGTGCGCCGGGTGAATGCCTTGGGCGAACGCTCCGGCAAGGACATCGGGCGGGTTATTGGCATTGACCTGCAAGAGGTCGAACCGGTGCCGGGGGCCGAGATCCACAAGCTCGATTTCCTCGACGAAGGTGCCGACGATGCGGTCAAGAACTGGCTTGGCGGAAAGGCCGACGTGGTGATGTCGGATATGGCCGCGTCCTCGTCGGGGCACAAACAGACCGACCATTTGCGCATCATGGCACTTTGCGAAGCCGCGGCCGAGTTTGCCTTCGACGTTCTGGACGAAGGCGGAACCTTTGTTGCAAAAGTTCTAGCAGGAGGCGCCGAGGCGGGGCTGCAGGCGCGATTGAAGCGGCATTTCGACAAGGTTGCGAATGTGAAACCCCCGGCCTCGCGGGCGGATTCGTCAGAGAAGTTCGTCGTGGCGACAGGGTTTCGGCGCCAGGATACGCGCTAATTGCCCGGGCAGACGGGCGCAAGTGGATCACGCGACATGGTTGCGGCCAGTCGGCAGATTCCGTAACCCGTTAGAAACCCGAGGCGAGGTCCACTGTTGCAGACCGTCATCTTCATTCCGGCGCGTTATCCGTCTGTCCGATTTCCGGGCAAGCCCCTTGCCATGCTGACCGGCGCGACGGGTGAGGCCCGCTCGCTGATCCAGCGGAGTTGGGAGGCCGCCTGCGCGGTTCCGGGTGTGTCGGACGTCTTTGTACTGACCGATGACAATCGAATTGCCGAGGCATCCCAAGCCTTTGGTGCAAAGATCATGATGACCTCGGAGCGCCCCCGCAATGGCACCGAGCGCTGTGCCGAAGCCATGGCCATGTTGGAAACCGAGCCTGATGTTGTGGTCAACCTGCAAGGCGATGCGCCATTGACACCGCCGCATTATGTAGAAGCCCTGATCGCGGCCATGGCCGACGGTTCGGTCCAAATGGCGACCCCGGTGCTGAAAACCCAAGCCGATCATCTTGAGGCATTGCAGGCGGACAGAAAGGCGGGTCGGGTAGGGGCCACCACGGCGGTCTTCGGGGCAGATGGCCGGGCGCTCTATTTTTCCAAAGAAGTTCTGCCCTTCGCCGACCGGTTCCGCGACACCGGCGTGCCGGTCTATCATCATGTGGGGTGTTACGCTTATCGCCCCGACGCACTGCGCCGCTATGTCGATTGCCCGCCGGGCCCGTTCGAGACGGCCGAGGGGTTGGAACAGTTGAGGTTCCTGGAAAACGGCATCCCGGTGCATTGCGTCGAGGTTCACGCAATGGGACGGGCGTTCTGGGAATTGAACAACCCATCGGATATCCCTCTGATCGAAGAGATCATGAAACGCGAGGGTATCGCATGACGGATGTGAGTGTGGGCAAGGTCACCTTTGGGCAGGACTTGCCATTTGTCCTGATATCGGGGCCATGCCAGCTGGAAAGCCTCGATCATGCGCGCATGTTGGCAGGCAGCCTGAGCAAGACGGCTTGTGAATTGGGCATCGGCTATGTGTTCAAGGCAAGTTTCGACAAGGCGAACCGGTCCAGCCTGTCCGGCGCGCGTGGCGTGGGAATGGACGAGGGATTGTCGATCCTTTCGGCCATCCGCGACGAGTTCGCCTGCCCAGTTCTGACTGACGTGCATGAGGCATCGCAATGCGGCCAAGCAGCCGAGGCCGTCGATATTCTGCAAATCCCGGCGTTTCTGTGCCGCCAGACCGACCTGTTACTGGCCGCCAGCGAAACGGGAGCAGCGATCAATGTCAAAAAGGGTCAGTTCCTGGCGCCCTGGGACATGAAGAATGTCGTCGACAAGATTGAAAGTACAGGAAACAAGCGTCTCTTGCTGACCGAGCGTGGGGCAAGTTTTGGCTATAACATGCTGGTCTCAGACATGCGAAGCCTGCCGATCATGGCCGAGACAGGCTATCCGGTTGTGTTCGATGCGACGCACTCGGTCCAGCTTCCGGGCGGGCTGGGGAGTTCAACCGGCGGGCAGGCCGAGTTCGTGCCGCCGTTGGCACGGGCTGCCGTGGCAGTCGGCGTTTCGGCGGTGTTCATCGAAACCCATGAAGAACCGTCGCGCTCGCCCTCGGACGGGCCGAACATGGTGCCCCTGGATCAGATGGCGCCTCTGCTCAGCAAACTGAAAGCACTGGACGAGGTGACCAAGGGATGACCCGCTCTGCCGTCAGCGATGCCATCCGGACCGATTTGGCGGGGCTTGGTGAATTGGCCGAAGCGGTGGAGGCCATGGGGCCAGAGCTTGACGCCGCCCTTGACCTGATTGCGGGCATGGAAGGACGGTTGATCGTCACGGGCCTGGGCAAATCGGGACATATCGGGGCGAAACTGGCGGCCACGTTCGCCTCAACCGGCACACCGGCCTATTTTCTGCATCCTGCCGAAGCCAGTCATGGCGATTTGGGGATGGTGCAGCCGTCGGACGTGATCCTGGCGTTGTCCTGGTCGGGGGAAACAACCGAGCTGTCCGATGTTATCGGCTATGCCAAGCGGCGCAATGTGCCTCTGATCGCCTTGTGCGGCGCGGCCAACAGCACGTTGGCACGCGCGTCGGATGTGGCACTTGTCCTGCCCCATGTGCGCGAGGCCTGCCCGCACAACCTTGCCCCCACGACTTCGACCCTGGTGCAAATGGCCATGGGCGATGCCCTGGCGGTGGCATTGCTGCAGCGGAACGGGTTCGGCCCAGAGAGTTTTCACGGCTTCCACCCCGGCGGTTCCCTTGGCGCCGC
This sequence comes from Silicimonas sp., assembly GCA_013002465.1. Lineage (GTDB taxonomy): Bacteria > Pseudomonadota > Alphaproteobacteria > Rhodobacterales > Rhodobacteraceae > JABDJO01. Next base: position 14,118 of record JABDJO010000129.1, read on the forward strand.
GCTGAAGCATGTGCACGAGGTTATGCACACGGCCGAGGCTTTGCCGCTGGTATCGGAAGAAACCCCTGTTATCGCGGCGATTTCCGAACTTTCGGCTAAGGGATATGGAATTGTCGGCGTGACCCGGGGCGGGGAACTGGTAGGCGTCATAACCGACGGCGATATTCGCCGCTATCTGGAGCGCAATGCCAAGGCAACCATGCAAGGCGCGTTGCACGAAACCGAAGCGGGCGCGATCATGACCGAGGGCTCGGTCACGCTTTCACCTTCTATGATCGCCGGTGAGGCGCTTTCGATCCTGCAGGAACGGCGCATCTCGGCGGCCTTCGTCGTTGAGGCGGCGCAGCCGGTCGGGTTGGTCACGATGCTGAGGCTATTGAATCGCGGAACGGCCTGAGCGCCGTGTCACCCTTAACGCGATTATATCTACTGTTCTCTTGGGTTTCCGGCCCTTTGTGGCGGTTATCGCATCGCCGACGGCTGGCGCGTGGCAAGGAACATCCCGAGCGACTGCGCGAAAAATATGGCGAGTACAAACATGACCGGCCCGAGGGACCGTTAATCTGGTTTCATGCCTTGTCTGTGGGCGAAAGTTTGGCACTGGTGCCGCTGATCGAACTGGCTTTGACGGCAAGACCGGGCGCTCATGTGGTGCTGACAACATCGACCGCCACGTCGATTGCCGCACTGGAGAGGGTAGGACTGCCGGATCGGTGTTTTCATATCCTGATGCCCATTGATACTCCGCAAGCGGTCGGGCGGTTTCTGGATCACTGGCGCCCGGACGTGGCGGGGTTCGCCGAACTGGATTTCTGGCCCCGGCTGATGGTCGATACACAGGCCCGGGGCATTCCCATGGTTCTGATCAACAGCCGGATGCCGGAAGGCAATTTCAAACGCCGCCAAAAGCTGGGCGGTCTGACGCGGGACGTGCTGCGTCTGTTCGAGCGGCTTCTGGTTCAGGACGAAGCCAGCCGCGAGCGTTTTGCGGACCTGGGCGCGGATCTGGATCGGATCGAGGTAGTGGGCGCGTTGAAATCCGCCGCACGGCCCCTGCCTGCGGACGCCAAAGAAGTCGAGCGCCTGCAAGGGGTTATCGCCAGCCGACCGACCTGGCTGGCGGCCGCCACCATCGGCAGCGAACACCCGGCCATGATCGCCGCCCATGTTCGCATCGCTAAGGCGCTGCCGGATGCGCTGATGATCCTCGCGCCGCGAAACGTATCCGACGGCGACGAGGCCGAGAGCCTGGCGCGGGGGCAATTCGACCGGGTCGCGCGGCGCAGCCGTGGCGAAGATTTCGGTGCGGACACCCAGGTTTATGTTGCCGACACCATTGGCGAAATGGGGCTTTGGTATCGCCTTGCGCCAGTGTCCTTTCTGGGTCACTCGCTTGGCGAAGGTCTGGAAGGCAAGAATCCCTATGAGGCCGCCGCACTTGGGTCAGTCGTATTGCATGGGCCCGAGGTTTCCTATTTTTCAGAAAGCTATGCCGGTTTGACCGCCGAGGGGGCCGCCCGAGAGGTTTGCGACTCCGAAGGCCTTGCAGATGCGGTTATCGACCTGCAAGATCCGGCCCGACGTCAGCCGATGCGTGACGGGGCCGAGCGGGCGATTGCCGCGCGTCGGGGAGTGCTGGATGCAACCTGGCGGGTGGTTGACGGCTATCTTGACTGATGGCCGATGGTTTGTCGTCAGGCCAAGCGCTGTAGTTCAGCGCGTGTCGGTGGATTGGCCCCGGCGCGGGACACCGTGACCGCCGCCGCGTCGGTCCCGAGCGAGATGGCGGCAGCAAGATCTTTCTGGCTGATCGAGCGAAGCGCGGCTTTATCCAAAGCGCCCGCTTCGTGAAGGGACGCCAGAACGCCCGCGTTGAACGTGTCACCCGCACCAACGGTATCGACGACTTGGGCGGGTTTCGCGGTGACACGCACTGGCGCGCCGTGGTTGAAACCCGTCGCCCCCTTGGCGCCTTCGGTCACCAGCACCACTGCGGGGCCGCGTGCCAAAAGAGCATCGGCAAGCGTTTCAAGATCGCCGTCGCCCATCAGCCAATGCAGGTCCTCGTCTGAAACTTTGACGATATCCGCCAGCCCGATCATTTTTTCGATGCGGGCGCGATAGGCAGATTCATCCCGGATGAATCCCGGGCGAATGTTCGGGTCGATCATTGTGACACGTGTTGCGGCCTCGCGCTCCATCAGTGCTGCATAGGTGGCGGCACAGGGTTCCACCACCAGCGAGATGCCGCCAAAGAAAAGCGCCGAGACGTCGTCATCAAGACTGGGCAAATCCTCGACCGAGACCATGCGGCCTGCGGTGTTTTCATCATAGAAGGCATAGCTGGCCTGCCCGTCGGTGAGGGTTACGAAGGCAAGGGTGGTGGGCCTGTCCGAGCGTGCGGCGACACTGGCATCAACACCCGAAGCGGCAAGAGAGTCGGTCAGTAGTTCACCGAATAGATCGGTGGAAATGCCGCTGAAGAACCCCGTGGGTGCCCCAAGCCGTCCAAGGGCGATGGCGGTATTGAACACCGCCCCGCCCGCAAAGGGCTGAAAGGCCGCGCCACCCTCGGTGGTTTCGCGCGGCAGCATGTCAATCAGGGCTTCGCCCGCACAAAGGATCATCGGTTGCTCCTGGCTTTTTTGCTGCCTAGTGGGCGGTTGTCAGAATTGCAAGTTAGCGCTATCGGCTGTTGGCAAATACAAAGCCCGCCATGGCCGCAAGGACAAGCCCAATGACGATGGCGATGGCGATTTTCCAGGCCGACCAGGGCCTTTCGCCGGCGACCTGTCCGGTCTGACCATTCACCACGAACCGAAAGGAGCGGCCCCGATAGCGATAGGCAGCGATCCAGACCGGGACCAGGATATGCTTGAAGGTGACGTCGCTGATCTCGGTATCGACGTGTTCGACCCGTTGGCGGTCACCGCCAATGTCAAAGCGGACGTCGCGCAGGATTTGGCGGTCCATGATCTCGCGGGCTTCCCCGAAGGCTTCACGCAGTTCGATGGTGTAGGCTTCCGAGCGGAACCCGGCCAGGTATTCTGGTTGATAGGGTTCAAGACGGGTCAGATCCCAGTGGACCAACCCTTTGCGAAACCTGTCGGGCAGGGCGGTCGAGGCGATGATCAGCACATCGTCGAAAAACCGGGCAACACGGCCCCGCACGGGACGCCAGCGGACCTTGGCCACGCGGATCGTTTGGCGCTTGCCGTTTCGGGTGACTGTTCGGCTTTCATGATAGACTGTGCCGTGCTGCCCGCGATACGAGCTTTTTGTGTCTGCGTCGAAAGTCCAGCAGGGGGTGTAAACACCATTCAGCTTGCGGCCCTTGCGCGCGTATTCCATCAACCCGTTTGGCGCGAACCAAAGCGAGCCGAGCCAGCGTGTCATCTCGACCCGCGCCTCGGTTTCTTCCAGCATGAACGGCAGGACGGCGGCGGGCTTGATCTGACGCGACACGCCGGTATCGGTGACAACGGGAGTTGCGCAGAACGGGCATTCGGCGGCATGGACGGCTGGGTCGAATTCCACATGGGCAGCGCAGTTGGGGCATGTCGAGACGCGGGTTTCCTCCATCTCGGCAGTGCCAAGTCCGGCTTCGACGGCATGGCGGAAATCATGCTCTTGCACAGCGACGGAGCGGGTCCAGGGGCCATGATCAATGGGTTCAATCGAACCACAGTGATCGCAGACAAGCTGATCGTCACCGGGGTCGAAACGCAGGTCAGCCCCACAGGTTTCGCAGGGAAAACGGTGCTCGCTGGATAAAGAACGGTCAGGCTCGGACATCGTCAGAAACACCGACGAAGCACGCGTGGCACCAAAATGCCAAGGGCGTTGCCCCTTATCTGGTCGTGCAGCCAATTGGTTCCGGTTCGGTCAGTCATTCTCACCAGACTCCGAGTAGAGCGCATAGGTAGGATGGGTGCATTCCCGCACCTACTCTGCATAGACCGGATGAAGTGTCAGCGTTTCCTGAAACTCAGCGCCGTTTCCGTACACGCCACTGACGAAACACGTACAGTCCGGATTGAGAAACAGGAGCATGCAAACGCCAGTCCAACCATCGGCGGGCCGAAGACAGATCTTGTTGCCCTCCATCGAACTGACGCCGGTCCGTCTTCGCAGATCAGATCTTGCACCGAATGAAATGAAGACGGCTTTACCGTCTTCGTAAAACTCGAAACCCTTGTTGCGGGAATTCAGCAGTGTTGCGGCAATCGCGTCCGGGTTATTCCGGAAAAAATCTGAACTCGCCTTCTCAATGTTGACGGGTTTCGCGCCATCGGGCGGTCCGGATGCCGTCGAGCAAGCCGACAGCAAGGCCAAGACGGCAGCGAAAAGCACATGGGCAAATCGCAAGCGCATCATTTTTAAGCTCCTTCCGGCGGCGGTGGCGGCAGCACCGTGAACAACTGCGCCAATTCGTCCACGTCTTCGGCCCGCTTCCAGCCGTCCTGGCCCTGGGTCCAGACCCATGTGTCGCGCTCAAGCTCGCCCTTGCCGGCCATCCGGCCAAGGTCGGCTTTGGAATAGGGGCCGCTGGATTCGCCGCCCTTGGCCAGGTGCCAGACGTGTTCGACAGGGGCCGGTGGAGGGGCAGGCGGCGCCGATGGCGCGCGACCCCAAGGCCCGGGCTGGCCACCCATCATGCCGCCCATCTGCATGCCCATTCCGGCGCCCATCCCCATCCCCATGGCCGAGCCTGCGGCACTTCCCGGCTGGGTCAGGCTTTCTCCGGCCTTGTAGCGGAAGTGTTCGTCAAGCGAACCCGTCAACCCGCGTGAGGTGCGTTCGTCCAGTGCCTTTTCGACGGCGGGCGGTAGCGAGATGTTTTCAATATAGAGTTCCGGCAAGGTCAGGCCGTAGGCGGCAATGGTTTCCGAAATGCGTGTTGCCACCAGTTTGCCCAGATCGCCGGTATTGGCGGCCATGTCCAGAACCGGGATCCCCGAATTGGCGATCACGCGGGAAAACTCCTGCACGATGATGTTGCGGATCTGATAGCTGATCTCGTCCATGGTGAATTCGCCGTCGGTGCCGACGACCTCGATTAGAAAGCGCCCGGGGTCGGTGACTTTGACGGTATAGGTGCCATAGGCGCGAATGCGGGTCGGCCCGAATTCTGGATCGCGCAGCATGATCGGGTTCTTAGTGCCCCACTTCAAATCGGTGAAGCGGCGGGTCGAGACATAATAGATCTCGGACTTGAACGGCGATTTGAAGCCGTGATCCCAGTGTTGCAACGTGGTCAGGATAGGCATGTTGTTGGTTTCAAGCATATAAAGTCCGGGCATGAAGGTGTCGGCCAACTGCCCTTCATGGACAAACACCGCCGCCTGACCTTCGCGCACCGTCAGCTTGGCGCCATACTTGATTTCGTGGTCTTCGCGTTCGAACCGCCAGACCATGGTGTCGCGGGTGTCATCGGTCCAGTGGATGACGTCGATAAACTCGCCCGTCAGAAAATCCAGAATGCCCATGTTGGTACTCCCTCTCTCGGTAACCCTATTTGTGTTTTCTCAAGGTGTCTTGAGATGCGTTTCTACGCCCTTCGGTCATGTTGCGTTTCCCGTCAGCGTTTCGGCCAGATCGCGAACGATTGGTGCGGCGGTGTCGGCGTCCATGCCGGGCTTCAGTCTCAGGTCATAGAGCATGCGCAGCATCAGTTCGTCCATGGCGGTCAGTCGGCCGAACTCGTCGTCGTCGTTGAAGATCGAAGGCCGGGCCGTGGGGCTGTCGTTGGCAAGGCCAAGGCCCTGCGAAATCTCCTCATGGATGCAGGACAGACGCAGCAAGGGAGGCAGTTCGGCGCGAATAATGGCGACGGCGCGGGTCAGGACGCCGTTGTTCACCGGGTCCGAAGCAACGACGACGCAATAGGTCGAACGGTCAAGGTTCTGGATCAGGTCGATCTCGCGCTTGCGGATGCCGGGGATCAGCCGTTGCAGCAACGGTCCCGCGACCCGGCGTTCGGCTTCGGTCAGGACAAGAACCTGGAAGTTTCCGCCGCGCTGAACAATGCTGACGGGGTGGCGTGTGATCTTGCCCAACCTGTCGGCAAAGCGGCGGATAGCGGCACCATCGTCGGCACGCTGGCGGTCGGACACTGCCGAGCCGAAGATGGCCTCGATCCGTACCGGGTCTTCCCACCGGTGCAGGATGCTTTCCGCCTCGCGCCGCACCAGTGCAGGGCCGACATCTGTGAACTCGCGCGCGAATGCGGTCGCCCGAAACGTCTTGGCCAGGCGTTCGGCATCAAAGGGCACATCGGGGCCACCGCCGTCTGCGCGCAGCAACCCCCTTGTGCGGTGACCGCGCTCGACGTTTGCATAGTATGACACCAGTTCCAGGCTCTCGGGCGGAAACCCGTCATCGGGTGCCTCGACACTCGGGCGGACAGGCGGCGCCGCAGAACCAGCCTGGAATATATCCAACTGGTCGCAGGCCGAAACAAACACCGCCATCGCCCCCAGTGCCAGAATGCGGATCGCGCGCATGTCTACCTCAGGCGGGGACGCTTTCCCCGGCATTGGACCCGGTGCCGTCCTTGCGAGCGGATGCAGAGGCAAGTGTCGATTTCAGTTCGGCCTCCATCTTTTGCAACTCCTCTTCGGCGGCGGCACGCTTGGCCTTGCCCTCGTCGGCGATTTGCAGACTTTCCTCGATTGTTGCGATCAGGTCGGCATTGGCTTTTTTCACGGCCTCGATATCAAAGACACCGCGTTCCATTTCCTCGCGGATCTTCTTGTTGGCCTCGCGCAGGTTTTCGGCGTTCTTGGTCAGAAGCTCATTCGTAAGATCGTTGGCCTCGCGCACCGCATCGGCGGCTTCGCTTGAGCGCTGGATCGTGACCGCCTGGGCCAGTTGGGTTTCCCAAAGCGGCACGGTGTTGACAAGGGTCGAGTTGATCTTGGTCACCAGCGACTTGTCGTTTTCCTGAACCAACCGGATCGAGGGCAGCGACTGCATCGTCACCTGGCGCGTCAGTTTCAGATCATGCACCCGGCGTTCCAGATCGTCGCGCGCGGCGCGCAAATCGCGAAGCTCCTGAGCCTTCATCACGCCCTGCTCTTCGGCGGCCGCCTGAACTTCGGCCTCTTTTGCCGGGATGTCGGTCGCATCCAGGCGTTTGATCTTTTCCTCACCTGCGGCAATATAAAGCGCGAGTTCGTCATAGAACGCGAGGGTTTTGTCATAAAGCTGGTCAAGCGACTTGATGTCCTTCAACAGCTTGTGCTCGTGGCCCTCAAGATTGGCGGTGACCCGGTCGATCTGCCCCTGAACCTCTTCGAAACGCGCCAGGAAATTGTGGACCGGTGCGGCGCGGCCCAGAAGCCATTCCCACCATGACCGTTCGCGGCGGACGTCCAACTCGCTGACGGAAAAGCCACGGATCGTCGAGACGATCTGGCGCAAGCTGTCGCCGGCTGGACCCACGTCCTTGTTCTTGACGTCCTGCAGCATGGCCTGGCTGATTTCCTGCAATTCGACCTGGGCCGAGGAACCGAAGGACACGATGGAATTCGTGTCGGTCATGTCAATCTCGCCGATCCGCTTTTCGATCGCCGCCGAAGTGCCTTCGTCGGCGGCGTCGTAGGTGACGACGTCTTCGGCCGGTATCGGCACCGGAAGCTGGAACTCAGCGACTTCCTTGACCATTGCTTCGGCCTCTTTTGCCTTTTGAAAAATTTCGTTTTCCATGGGGGTCCCTCCTTGGTGTTCAAATGTCACTGCGTATGCCTTCGCGTTGCAGGCGCTCGCGCAGAACCTCGATTTCCACGTCAAGCATCGACTTATCGTTTTTCAAGAGCTTTTCGGTCTTCTGAGTGAATGACGTTTCCAGATCGTCCAGAAGCGTTTCATAGTCGCGCCGGGCGTCTTCGTTTTTCGAGCGGGCGTAAAGGTCGGCAAATTGCACTGTCGCGTCGCGCGCGCCCAGAAGATAGACGCCCAGGTACCGGCGTGCGGATGTCAGATCGCTTGGGTCTTCCTCGACAACTCGAAACATGGAGCGTGCGGTGTCGGCAAAAGTTGCAACGCGGCGGTCCAGGGCGGGCACTTCGGCCCGGCGAATAGCGTCCTTCATGGCCGCAAGGTGGCGTTCGGCTTCGTCCACCGCGCGTGCCACCCGGTCGGTCTGGTATTCGTTCATGCCTTCGGTGCCCTTGTCCTTCATCGGATCCGGTCCGAAGGCAATGAAATGCAAAACCGCGCCAAGGATGAAAAACAAAACGGGGTTCAAGAGGCCAAAGGTTGCAGTGTCGAGCCCGGCCAAGGCCAGGCCAAGGCCGGTAAGGACGCTGCCGAAAAGCTTTCGTGGGATTGCTGGGCGCCGGGCAACTCGGCGGGCCTCAAAGGCGTCCTCGGCCCTCAGACCTTCGCGCGTGAGCCAGGCGGCAAGCATCATCACCCCGAACGCGGCGAGTTTGACGAACATGCCAAGGGGCTCCATCTGGAATGCCACAAGCAACATCGCGACAGGAGCCACAAACAGGAAGTTGACGCGCGCACCGGCGCGGCTGCGCCGGATCGCACTGGGATCGCGCGGATGTTTCGCAGCCCCGGGGCTGTGCTTTCCACCATAAGGCTCGGCCATCACGACGCTCCGCTGACAGAGACGTACAAGATCAGACACAAGAGCAGAAAGAAGGCGGCCTTCTGCATCATTTCCCCCGTTGCCATTGTCGAGACACCGCCCTTGCTTTCGAGCGACCGCGCCACGCTTCTTGCCAGAAGCGCAATCAAGCTTGTGACAACGGCCACAACGATAATTGCAAGCGCCAGTCGCTGCATGAATGCGGCTCCCTGTTCTTGGTGTCCTACATAGGTTATCGGGGCGGGCCTTGCTATAGAAAGTCCGGCGAAATTGGCAAGACCTGACGTCGCACTGTGCGGCTTATTGACGTGATTTCGCCGAGGCATGGTGCCGAATAATTAAGATAAAACAGAAAGTTACGAGCGCGTCTTGCGATCCGGTTTGCGGCTGCGCGCCACGCGATGACGCTTTGGCGGAATTTTTCCCCCTTCCGGGTGTTCCAGCCCCAACTGGTCGCGAAGGACGCGGGCGCGGACTTCTTCCACCGCCCCAGGCTTTAGATCGCCAAGCTGAAAGGGGCCATAGCTAACGCGGATCAGCCGGTTCACCGGCAGTGCAACGGCTTCCATGGCGCGGCGGATTTCGCGGTTCTTGCCTTCGCGAAGTGCGACCGTAATCCAGGCGTTTTTGCCTTGCTGGCGGTCGAGGGTCACGGTCATGGGGAGGAAGGTTTCGCCGTCAATCGTCAGGCCCTTTCGCAGCGGGGCGAAAGTGTCATCGGTCGGTTCGCCGTGAACCCGCACGCGGTATCGGCGCAGCCATCCGGTCGAGGGCAATTCCAGCTTTCGCTTGATACCGCCATCGTTGGTCAACAACAAAAGGCCTTCGGAGTTGATGTCGAGGCGGCCCACGGAGACGACGCGAGGCAGGGTATCGGGCAAAGCGTCAAAGACGGTCTTGCGGTTTTTTTCATCCCGGGCAGTCGTCACAAGGCCGGCCGGTTTGTGATAAAGCCAGAGCCGGGGCGGTTCAATTTCACCGATGTCCTTGCCGTCAACCGCGATCTTGTCGGTGTCGGTGACATTAAGAGCGGGGCTGTCAATCACCTTGCCGTTGACCGAAACACGCCCGGCCACGATCATCCGTTCGGCTTCGCGGCGCGAGGCCACGCCGTGGCGGGCAAGTGTTTTCGCAATGCGGTCGCCGGGATGCTGGGTCATGCGGTGCCATAGCGTGGACGGGCGGCAAGGGAAAGGGTTTGCGCCTTGGCTGCGCCGAGTCGCGGCCTCCGGCGGGCATATTTTCCGCAAGATGAAAGAGCGGGTCTTTTGCTTGATTGAAGGGTGGCTGCGGGGCATGAGGGGGTATGCAATTCAAGTCTCATATGGATCGGGCGATGGCGATGGCGCGGGCGGCGGCCGAGCGCGGCGAGGTTCCGGTCGGTGCGGTTCTGGTCGGCCCGGATGGCAGGGTTCTGTTCGAGGCGGGAAACCGGACGCGCGAAATGGCTGATCCCACGGCCCACGCCGAGATGTTGGTCATTCGTGAAGGTGCCGCCACTTTGGGAAGCGAGCGGCTTTCGGGCTGTGATCTTTACGTGACGCTGGAGCCCTGTCCCATGTGCGCGGCTGCGATCTCGGCGGCAAGGATCGCGCGCCTCTATTACGGGGCAGCCGATCCGAAATCCGGCGGCGTTGCCCATGGGGCGCGGGTGTTCAGCCACCCCCAGTCTCATCATGTGCCCGAGGTTTATGACGGGATCGGCGAAGACGAGGCGTCGGCGCTTTTGCGGAAATTTTTCGCCGACCGCCGGGATTAAAGCTCTATCGTCTCCATCACCTCGGGCGTTTTGACATCTACCCCCGGCAAACCGGCGATCAGATCATCGGCGGATTGTTCCAGGATCGGGAAGGTCTTGTAGTGGGCCGGGATGACGACCTTGAAGTTGAAAAACTTCTTCGCCGCCCAGGCCGTGGCCTTCATGTCCATCGTGAAATGCCCGCCTGCGGACAGAATGCCGATGTCGGGGGCGTAGTATTCGCCGATCCAGCCCATGTCCGCCATGATGTCGGTGTCGCCCGAGAAATAGAGCGTGTGGCCTTCGCCCCGGACAATGAACCCGGCTTCCGCGCCGGCGTATTGAGGCCCGGACTCCGAGGCCATTGACGAGGAATGCACCGCCGCCACCATCGAGACGGCCACGTCACCCAGCATGACCGTGCCGCCCTTGTTGAATCCTATGGTTGTCGCACCTTCGGTTGCCTCCCAATGGCTCATCAAATCGTAGATGCCCACCAGTGGCGCACCGGTTTCACGTGTGAGGGCAAGGGCGTCGCTTGCATGATCGCCGTGGCCGTGAGTGATCAGGATGTGGGTCGCACCAGCGATGGCATCGTCGCGTGAACCTTCGGGGAACACAGGGTTGCCGGTAAACCAGGGGTCGATCAAAAGCATCTGATCTTCGATGTCGAGCCGGAAGCTGCCGTGTCCGAGCCATGTAAGTTTCATTGAATCCTCCCTATGTTTTGGGGCGAACATAACAGGTGTTGATATGGACTGGACAAGGGCTATCGACGGTTATTGCGAGCGGAGCGATCCGTCGTACTGGGCGGAACCCGTGAATGCGCTGACCAATTTCGCGTTCCTGATCGCGGCAGTCGTCATGTGGCGTCGTTGCAAGGATGCGCCGGAGGGGCGGGTGCTGGCGTACATTCTGGGTGCAATCGGGGCCGGGTCGTATCTGTTCCACACCCACGCCACGGTCTGGGCTGCCATTTTGGACGTCTTGCCGATTCTGATATTCACCTTGGTCTACATCTATATGGCGAACCGCGATTTTCTTGGTTGGCCGGCCTGGGTGTCGGCGGTCGGCGCCCTTGCATATGTGCCCTATTCCGCCGTTCTTCAGCCGGTGTTCGAGGCTTTGCCGTTTTTTGCCATCTCGGCCCAATACTGGCCTTTGCCCCTGTTGATTGCCGCCTATGGGATCATCCTTTGGCGTAGGGCGCCAACCACCGCGGTCTGGTTATGTGGAAATGCGGGGCTTTTGGGCCTGTCGCTGGTGGCCCGGTCGCTGGATCAGGGCCTTTGCACTGATTGGCCTTTGGGAACCCACTTTCTCTGGCATCTGTTGAATGCCCTGATGTTGGGCGCCATGATCGAGACCTGGCGACGGCACCCCCTTCAATCGTCGACAACCTGATGCACCTCGATGACATTGCCGTCGGGGTCATAGAAGAAAATCTGTCGCCAACCTGCCACAGCCGCATGACCCCAGTCGGAATAGGGGACGCCTTGGTCGTCGAGGTGTTTCTTGAAGGCGTCGAGGTCATCGGTGCGATACGCGATGTGCCCGCGCGCGACGGCGTTGACGATGTGCCCGGTCTTGAAACCCGCCAAGACATCGCGCTCGGCAATATGCGTCTGTATGACGCCATCGGTGAGGAATGATACGTCTCCGGCATAACCCTTGGTCTTTTCAAGGGTCGGCAGGCCCGAGGTCTCAGGGTGAAGGCCCAGAACCTCGCGGTAGAAGCCATCCATCTCGGCCACCTTGTCGGTTGACAGGTTCACATGGTGCAGGGTGAGTTTCATGGGGCCTCCGTTTCATTGCAATCTGACGCAGGGGCGAGGGTGGAGCAAGGCTTGGCATCGCTCGCTGGTCGCGCTAAATGGCGCACTGACTTTGGAAAGCGAGACGCCCATGTCCATCGACATCGAAACTGCCCGGCGGGTTGCGAAACTGGCCCGGATCAAGGTGGAAGACGACGATCTGCCTGCGCTGGCGGGCGAATTCAACGCCATCCTCGGATTTGTCGAACAGTTGAACGAGGTCGACGTGGAGGGTGTCGAGCCGATGACCAGCGTCACGCCCATGCGGCTGAAACGGCGCGAGGATGTGGTGACGGAGGGCGATCAGGCAGACAAGGTGCTGGCGAATGCGCCCGATGCGCGTGAAGGGTTCTTTGCGGTGCCGAAGGTGGTGGAATAATGGCTGATCTGAACGCCCTGACCATTGCCGACGCGCGCGACATGTTGCGCGCGGGCGAGGTGACCAGCAAGGAATTGACCGAAGCTTGCCTTAGGGCCAGCGAAGCGGCATCGGTCTTGAATGCTGTGGTACATCCGACGCCTGATCTGGCGCTTTCGCAGGCCGCCGAGGCCGATAAGCGTCTGGCGACCGGTGATGCGCCAGACCTTTGCGGTATCCCCTTGGGCATCAAGGATCTTTTCTGTACCAAAGGTATCCCCAGCCAGGCTGCGAGCGGCATTCTAGAAGGCTTTCGGCCCGAGTATGAATCCACCGTAACCGCACAGCTTTTCAACGCCGGGGCGGTCATGACCGGCAAACTGAACATGGACGAATTTGCCATGGGAAGTTCGAACGAGACCAGCGTCTATGGCAATGTCACCAACCCCTGGCGGCGCAGCAATGACGACACGGCATTGACCCCGGGCGGGTCGTCGGGTGGCTCGGCGGCGGCGGTGGCGGCCGATCTTTGCCTTGGCGCAACGGGAACCGACACGGGCGGGTCGATCCGCCAGCCAGCGGCCTTCGCAGGCATCACCGGCATAAAGCCGACCTATGGCCGGGTCAGCCGGTGGGGCATCATCGCCTTTGCTTCGTCCCTGGATCAGGCTGGGCCGATGACCAAATCGGTACGCGATGCAGCCATCATGCTTGAAGCCATGTGTGGACATGATCCGAAGGATTCGACCAGCGCCGATCTGCCGGTGCCAAATTTCGAATCCATGCTGACTGGTGACATCAAGGGCAAGACCATCGGGATCCCCAAGGAATACCGCATGGACGGGATGCCGGACGAGATCGAAGCACTTTGGGCCGAAGGGCGCGCAATGCTGGAAGACGCAGGCGCCAGAATCGTCGATATCTCGCTGCCGCACACCAAATATGCGCTGCCGGCCTATTACGTGGTGGCCCCCGCCGAGGCGTCGTCGAACCTCGCCCGGTATGACGGCGTGCGTTATGGGCATCGCGCCAAGCTGGCCCAGGGCGACGGCATCACCGAGATGTACGAAAAAACCCGCGCCGAGGGCTTTGGCGATGAAGTGAAACGCCGCGTGATGATCGGCACCTACGTGCTGTCGGCAGGATTTTATGACGCCTATTACAACCGGGCGCGCCGGGTGCGGGCGCTGATCAAGAAGGACTTCGAGGATGTCTTTTCCGCCGGGGTCGATGCTATTCTGACGCCAGCCACGCCGTCGGCGGCCTTCGCGCTTGAGCAGGAATTCGACGATCCGGTGCAGATGTACCTGAACGACATTTTTACGGTGACCGTGAACCTTGCCGGGCTTCCGGGCGTCGCCGTTCCCGCCGGGTTGGACCTATCCGGCCTGCCCCTTGGTCTGCAACTTATTGGAAAACCTTGGGAAGAAGGCGAGTTGCTGAATTTTGCCCACGTGCTTGAGGAACGCGCCGGGTTTGTGGCAAAGCCCACCAAATGGTGGTAAACTGCCGCAAAAGGCTAACAAAGGCAGAGCAGAGAAATGATCTCCCGAACGGTGGCGATATTCGCCTTTGGCACGCTGACGGCTTGCGCGGCCAGCGTCCCTGACAGCAATCCGAACGCAGGCGGCGGCGTTGGATTCAGCAATCACAACCAGTACATTTCCGAACGCGAAGCGCGGGATGCTGCCCTTGAGGCCCGACGTGCGGTGGTGCCCGAGGAACGCGCGATTGCACAGGAAACACTCGGCGTCCTGAACGCCACATCGACGGGAACGACCGTGGCCAGCACACAGCCGACCGGGGCGGACGTTGGTGCGCCGCTTGCGGCAACCGCTCTCGTGGCCTCGAACCCCGAAATTTCGGACGAACAGAATTTCGATGCGGTCAGTTCGCGCGAAACCATCGAAAGCGACCGCGAACGCCTTGCCCGCCAAAGCGATGCCTTTCAGGTGGCAGCGCCCGAAGCCGTACCGGATCGGCCGGGAAGCTCGGGGCCCAATATCGTGGCTTATGCTCTGTCGACGACCAACCGGGTGGGCGAGCCGGTGCATAATCGCCGAGGGCGGTTCAACGAAGATAAATACCGGCGCGCCTGTGCGATCTATGGTTCGACGGACCAAGCCCAGGTGGCGTTTCTTGAAGCTGGTGGACCCAAACGTGACCGCAGGGGCCTTGACCCCGACGGCGACGGTTTTGCCTGCCGATGGGACCCGACCCCGTTTCGCAACGCGCGCGGCGGGTAGGGCGGCATGGAGATCGTCGACCACCCGTCTCCGAATTTCGGGGATCGCGTTGAAGGGGCCTCGGTTGGCCTGATCGTCCTGCATTTCACGGCCATGGACAGCGCGGAGGCCGCCCTGAAGCGGCTTTGCGATCCCGAGGCCGAGGTGTCGGCCCATTATTTGATCGCGCGCGATGGCACGTTGTACCGGCTTGTCGACGAAGAAAAACGCGCCTGGCACGCAGGTGAGGGACGGTGGGCCGGACGCGAGGACGTCAATTCCCGTTCAATCGGTATCGAACTGGACAACGATGGCAATACGCACTTTGACGATGCCCTGATGACCACGCTTGAAGCGCTTTTGGCCGATCTTCTTCAGCGCCACGAGCTTCAGCCGAAGGCGATCATCGCGCATTCCGATATGGCGCCCGGGCGAAAATTCGATCCAGGCCCAAAATTCGATTGGCAAAGGCTGGCCGAGAAAGAGCTTTCGATCTGGCCGGATCCGTCCTTGCAGGGCGAGTTCATGCGCAACGCCGCCTATTTTGGCTATCCGGTGGAATGCGGACAATCGGCGGTACTTTCGGCCTTTCGCCAAAGGTTCCGCCCCGGAACGACCGGGCCACTCGATGTGGCCGACGAAGCAATGATGTCAGGGCTTGCCCGCCAACATCCAGCCGATGTGACCGAACGCATCGCGCGCCGTGTGCCGTCGCGCCCCCTTCGCCCGATGTCGTAACGAGGGTTCTGGATTCTTCTGACCACATGCCTCGGGAATGCGCGGTTCAGCCTTGGGACGGGCGCAAAACCTTTACGTTTCCGGTCTGACCCACTAAATGCACGTTTCGCGGACGGCTGGACGGCCGCGTGTCTTTCGAGGCGCGAGGAAAGTCCGGACTCCTACGAAGCAACGGTGCCGGGTAACGCCCGGCCGGGGAGACCCGAGGGAAAGCGCCACAGAGAACAGACGGCCTCGCATGCGGGGTCACGGTGAAACGGTGCGGTAAGAGCGCACCGCGGTCTTGGCAACAAGGCTGGCACGGCAAGCCCCACCGGGAGCAATGCCGAATAGGGGTCTCACCATGGGCAGCTTCGGCCCGAGACCCGGGTAGGCAGCTAGACCCTGTCGGCAACGGCAGGGCCAGATGAATGGTCGTCACCACTTTTTGGGGGACAGAATCCGGCTTACAGGCCGTCCGCGCCTGTTCTCGATCTGGGTCAAACAAAGGCCTGTTTCAGGACCAAAAGACCCAAGCCAATGTAGATCAACCCAAACACCCCGCGCATCGTGGCCTGGTGGCGTTCAAACCAATTCATGACCTTGTGGGTCGAAAATGCCATCGCGGTTATACCGTTCAGGACGAAGCTAAGCACAAGAAACTCCAACACAATACCCGCCGAAATCCAGGCTGGCGCACCAAGAGGCAGATACGACGTCAGGACCGCGCCGAAAAAGATCGGTGCCTTGGGATTGGTCATAAGCACCAGAAACCCGTTGCGAAAGGCCGCGCCGGTTGCGCGCCGGGGTGCTTCGACGTCCAGATGACCTTTGTGCCCGGCAACGGCCGCTTTCAGGGATTGCAGGCCCATCCAGCACAGGAAACCCGCTCCGGCAAGCTTCAGCGCCAGAAACAGCGAGGGCATGACCTCGAACAGCAAGGAAACCCCAAACACCGCCAGCAGCGCCCACAGCCCGACTCCAAGGGCGACGCCGCCAGCGGTCGCCAGCCCCACAGTGCGCCCCGAAGACATGGAGGCACCCGAGATTGCCACAAGATTGGGACCGGGTGACAACCAGCCCAGGATTTGCAGTAGCGCGATTGAGGCAAAGATGGCCACGGGATCAAAGTGCATGTCGAAATGTCCGATTGGTTGCCCGGTGATGACACGCAGCGACAGGGTTCTCAACCGCAAGACTTGAAAAGTGGTTGACTCCGAAAGGCCGGTGGCTACAAGGCGGACTTCAAGGATTTTCTGGCCCCTGGTGCGGCCAAGCAGGAGACGACGCAATGGCGAAACCGACGACAATCAAAATTCGTCTGAATTCGACCGCGGACACGGGCCATTTTTACGTGACAAAAAAGAACGCCCGCACGATGACCGAGAAGATGGTGGTACGAAAGTATGACCCGGTTGCGCGCAAGCATGTCGAATACAAGGAAGGCAAGATCAAGTAAGATCGTGCCACATCCGACGACAAAGGCCGCGTTTCCGTAACGCGGCTTTTTTTTGTTTCATGCGAAAGGTTTACTGGCAAACGCTTCTGGGTATGCCCAGATATATCGCAATGACCGACGACCTGATCATAACTGCGACCAGCCGCGCCGACCTGGCCGAAATCGACGCCTTGTTTGCGCGTTCGTACCCTGCGCTTTTGGCCGGGGCCTATCCCCCGTCAATCCTTGTGACGGCCATACCTTTGATTGCAAAGGCAAATCCGATGCTTGTTTCCTCAGGCACCTATTTTGGTGTTCGCAACACGAATGGTGAAATCGTCGGTGCCGGTGGCTGGACGGGGCGCGATCCTAGCGCGGTGAATGGTACGCCCGCCACAGGCCACATTCGCCATGTGGTCACCGATCACCGGGCCGTGCGCAAGGGCATCGGGCGTTCCCTTATGGCGCATATCCTCGAAGATGCACGGGCAGCGGGTATCATGCGGTTGGAGTGCCTCTCGACCCTGATGGCGGTGCCCTTCTATGCCGCTTGCGGGTTTGCAGAAGTCGCACCGGTCACTGTGACATTGCGGCCAGGTATCGAGTTTCCGGCAGTTCGGTTGCAGCGCGAGATTTGACGGCAACGCGAAACTGCGTTTGGGAACAGTGATTTAAACACGATCTCGCTGTGCCCTCAGCCAGTTTTTCTCGCCTTCGTTGACGCTAAGCCGAATTGCAGTCTCATATGCGTTTCGAGCCACGAGCCTGTCTCCGTCCCGGCGGGCAAGCTCGGCAAGGGCGGCATGAAAGGGTTGGTAATCGGCAAGGTCCGCGCCAAGGGCGTTCAGGGCGCTGCGCGCCTCGGTCAGGGCGCCGATTTCGGCAAGCGCCACGGCCCGGTTCAGGCGAACAACGGGAGAGGGCGCGAGAGCGAGGAGGCGGTTGTAAAGAGCAAGGATCTGCATCCAGTCGGTGTCCTCGGGCGTTTCGGCCTGGATGTGCAACGCCCCGATCGCCGCCTGTACCTGAAACGGCCCCGGTAATCGGCGGGATACGGCACGATCAAGGATCGCAAGGCCTTCGTCGATCAATGCGGTATCCCAGAGCGTGCGGTCCTGGGTATCGAGTGGTACCAAAGCGCCGGATTCATCAAAGCGCGCCCTGGCGCGGGCGTGGGACAGGACCATAAGTGCTAGAAGCCCCTCGATCTCGGGGTCATTCGGGGCAAGATCGCACAACATCCGCGCCAGCCATATGCCTTCGTTGCAAAGACCAGACCGGATTGGGGCCTCGCCCGGGCCGGCCGTCCAACCTTCGTTGAATATCAGGTAGATAACGGTCAGTACCGAGTTCAGTCGACCGTCCCAATCTGCGCGATCCGGCACCCGATAGGGGATGCGCGCGGCGGATATCTTGGCCTTGGCGCGTGACAGGCGCTGACCCATGGCCGCGTCGTTGTCCAGAAAAGCCCGCGCGATCTCTTTGGTGGTCAGCCCGCCAATGGTGCGCAGGGTCAATGCGATGCGGGTTTTCTGTTCCAGCGCGGGGTGGCAGCAGGTGAAAATCAGGCGCAACCGATCATCGGGAATCTCGGGCGGAGCCTGCGACCTTGCGTCTTCGTCTTCTTCCATGAGGCGGGTAATGTCGTTGGCAAGCCCTTTGAATCGCTTGGCTTTTCTAATTCGATCAATGGCAGCGCGGCGGGCGACTTGCAATAACCAGGCGTCGGGGCGGGTGGGTAGACCAGAACGTGTCCAGTGGATCAGGGCGCGTTCGGTGGCGTCCTGAAGCGCGTCCTCGGCCAGATCGAAGTCACCCAGCGAGCGGATCAGGGCCGCCAGCAACCGCCCCCGGTCTTCGCGCATGATCTGGGATATGCGCCGTTCAAGATCGGGGGCGGGCATGGTCATCCGTCGCCGGGGATTTCCATGATCGGGCGAAGTTCGATGGTGCCGTGATGGGCGGTCGGGATCAGTTCAGCCATCTTGATCGCTTCGTCCAAGTCCTTGCAATCCAACAGGTAATAGCCGCCGAGTCGTTCCTTGGTTTCGGCAAAGGGGCCGTCCATGGTTTCGGTTTTGCCATCGCGAATGCGCACACTTGTGGCGGTCGAGGTCGCCTGAAGGGCATTGCCGCCGCGCATGACTCCGGCCTCTTCATAGGCTTTGTTGGCGGCGAAAAAACCGGCCATGTAACCTTCGAATTCGGGGGTGCCGTATTGGGGGCCTGCGCCGTCTTCGGCATAGATAAGGGCAAGATATTGCATGGGTCTTTCCTTTCGGTCTGGGTCAAGTGTCGCGCCTGAACGGATCTCAGGCAAGGGTTGTGAAAAGGATGGCGATGGCCGGAATCACCATAGCGGCAAACGTAAGCAGCACGCCGATGACGCGGGGCACCAGGGGGCTGTTTTCGGCAACGCCGAAGGGGTGGATCAACCGGCCTGCCACAAGGGCAATTCCCGAGACATGAAGCCAGGTTGACCCAAGGCCCAGAAGTTCGGCCAAGGCCATGATAAGAATGGCAAAAGGCATGTATTCGATCAGGTTCCCATGGCGCCGCATGGCGACCAGCATGGGGATGCTTTCACCATGGCCCAGAAGGGTGTCGGTCTTGGCGCGGGTGATGATCACATAGAATGACATCGCGATCAGAAACAAGGTGAGCAATGCGGCATAGCTTGCCGTGATGGTCGGGGTCATTTCAGGTCTCCCTCAGAGTTTTGTATGACCCAAGGACGCGCGGGGCGCGGGGTTTTCGACAACGCGAAAAGAAATATTCGGTGCGTTCGGAAGTTGGTAATTTGGGCGAACGTACGCAGTTCGATGCAAACTTTTATGTTTTGTACACGTCGGCGGCGCCCGATTTTCCCATTTGTACGGCTTTTGAGGACGGTGCGGTTAAAGCAGGATTAATCACCGTGGCTGGACTGCGTGGTCAGATGTTGGGGTGCAGGTCGCCCCGCCCCCAAGCGCCCGTGTTTCACCGCTCCTCGCGCACCACGAAAACCGAAATCGGAGCGTGGCTGGCAAGACGGCCGCCGTGGGAGTTGACGATGTATTCCACCCACCCCGGCTGGTGGCTGGCGATGATCGCAAGGTCGGCGTTCAGGTCTTCGATGGCCTGCACCAGTTTCTTGTCCACCTCGACGCTGGGGTCCGGGACGCTGTAGTTTTTTGCGCCGATCGTGATGCCGTGGGTGGCCGAAATGTCATCGGCGAACTGGGCAAGGCGGCGGCCGTATTCGGCGTTGGAGTGCGAAACCTTGGCCTGAATGCCGCCGCTGACGCTGACGAGAGTCATGCGCGCGCCGTAGTGTCGGGCGAGGTCGGCGGCGGTGGTGATGGCTTTTTCCAGCGTGTCTTTTTCGGCCAGATCGACTGGAACCATGATGTGGCTGTACATGCGGTGCCTCCCGCTTTTGGTGAGGCGAGGGTACAGGAGGCGGGGAGTGGGGGCTAGGTTTGTTCCGTCGGTGAGCCGCGCGAGCGCATGGCCGGGGACAGGCGCACCGACAATCGAGCGGTGTGCTTTATGGTGAAGCCTACATATTCCCTCAACTGTCTTCGCGCGGGTGGCAAAGCGCCTGGCCGCGGGACGGCCATGCGCTCGCGCGGCGGCTTCGCCTTGATTCCGCGCAGGTCAGAGCATACCGCGTGCGGCTTCGGCCACATTCTCGGCGGTGATCCCGAAGTGGGCATAAAGATCGCCAGCCGGGGCCGAGGCGCCAAAGCTGTCCATGCCGACAAAGGTCGCCTTGCCGGGTTTGCCGCGTTCATCCAGAAGCCAGCGATCCCAGCCCTGGCGCACACCGGCTTCGACGGCGACCCGGACAGTACCGGCGGGCAGGACCTTCCGGCGGTATTTCTCTTCCTGCTCGGCAAACAATTCGGCGCAGGGCATCGAGACGACGCGGGTGCCGATGCCTTCGCCTTCGAGAATGGCACGGGCCGCCAGCGCGATTTCGACCTCGGAGCCTGTGGCGATCAGGATGGCCTGACGGCGCGTGACTTCGGCCTCGGCCAGAATATAAGCGCCAAAGGCCGAGAGGTTCTTGGTCTTGTGTTCCTTGCGCACCGTCGGCAGCCCCTGACGGGACAGGGCCAGAACGGAAGGCGTGCTTTCCGATGACAGGGCCAGTTCCCAGGCCTCGGCGGTTTCGACCACATCGGCGGGTCGGAAGACGTGGATGTTCGGGGTCGCGCGCAGCATGGCCAGATGTTCGACGGGCTGGTGGGTCGGGCCGTCTTCGCCCAGCCCGATGCTGTCATGGGTCATGACATACGTGGTCGGCACGCCCATCAGGGCCGAAAGCCGCATGGCACCGCGGGCATAATCAGTGAAGCACAGGAAGGTGCCGCCGTAAGGCTTGATGCCGCCATGAAGCACCATCCCGTTCATCGCCGCCGCCATGCCGTGTTCGCGGATGCCATAGTGGATATAGCGCCCCTTGCGATTGGTGGTATCGAAGATGCCAAGATCAGGGGTCAGCGTGTTGTTCGAACCGGTAAGGTCGGCCGATCCGCCCAGGGTTTCGGGCAGTACGGGGTTTACCACCTCAAGCACCATTTCCGAGGCCTTGCGGGTGGCAACCTTGGGCTGATCTTCGGTGACCTGCTTCTTGAAGGCACGAATGGTCGAGGCCAGGCGCTTGTGCGGCTCGCCGGACATGACCCGGGTAAATTCGTTCTGACGCGAGCTTGAGAGCGTCGCGAAACGGTCTTCCCAGGCGCTGCGTTCTTCAGACCCGCGTGCGCCAGTCGCCCGCCAGGCCGAAACGATGCCAGCGGGAATGTCAAAAGGACCGTGGGTCCAGCCATAGGCGGCGCGCGTGGCGTCGATTTCATCGGCACCAAGGGGCGAGCCGTGTGCCTTGGCAGTGTCCTGCTTGGTCGGCGCGCCATAGCCGATGTGGGTAGTGCAGGCGATCATCGAGGGTTTCTTGGAAGATCGTGCCTGGATCAGCGCGCGGTCGATATCTTCGGGATCGTGACCATCGCATTCCAGCACCTGCCAGCCAGAAGCCTGGAAGCGTTTCTTTTGGTCGGTGATGTCGCACAGCGAAACCTTGCCGTCGATCGAGATGTCGTTGTCGTCCCAGAGCACAATCAGGCGCCCCAGTTTCTGCATGCCGGCAAGTCCGATCGCCTCGTGGCTGATACCCTCCATCAAGCAACCGTCGCCGGCGATGACATAGGTGAAGTGATCGACAACTTTCTTGCCAAAGCGTGCGCGCAGGGATTCTTCGGCGATGGCAAAGCCGACCGCATTGGCCAGGCCCTGCCCGAGGGGACCGGTGGTGGTTTCGATTCCCTTGGCGTGGCCAAATTCGGGGTGGCCCGCCGTGATCGAGCCAAGCTGGCGAAAGTTCTTCAACTGTTCCAGCGTCATGTCTTCGTACCCGGTAAGGTGCAACAGCGCATAAAGCAGCATCGAACCGTGGCCCGCCGACAGGATGAAGCGGTCGCGGTCGGCCCAGTCGGGGGCGGAGGCATCGAATTTCAGGTGCTTTTCGAACAGGACCGTTGCCACGTCAGCCATGCCCATGGGCATGCCGGGGTGGCCGGAGTTCGCCGCTTGCACGGCGTCGATCGCAAGTGTGCGAAGGGCGTTGGCACGGGCGAAGTGATCCGGGTGAAGCTCTTTCAGCGTTGCGATTTCCAAGGTCGTGTCCCCCATGCCTGGCTGATGCTTTGGGCGGTTGATAGCACCCCGATTGCCGAGCGCAAGGCAGGTCGCGAAGATCGCACCTCGAAAGGGGGTGAAACGCCTGCGGCTTCAGGTATGTTGAGGACCAAGAACGGGGGCCAGAAGGCGATTCGTCGCTTTGGGGCGCCGCTCAGGAAGTCAGGGACCGAGATGAGCGATATAGCAGAATACGAACGACGGATTACAGCGGCGCTGGACCGGGCAGCGCAGGCGATGGACCAATTGGGCGCGGGGGGCGACGGCGACACCTCGGCCCTGGCGGCTGAACTGGAGGCCGAGCGCGTGGCCAACCAGCAGTTGGAAGAGCGGGTTCGCGCGATCAAGGAAAAGCAGGAAACGACCGTGGCCGGGCTTGAGGCCGATGTGGCCCGGTTGCGCGAGGCCTTGGAAGCACGCGACAAAGAGGTTCAGCAGATGCGCGCCGTGAATGCCGAATTGCGCGCCTCGAACGGGGCTTTGCGCGAGGCCAATGCCCAGGGGATCGGCGAACCCGATCTGGTGAACGCTTCGATGATCACCGAGTTGGAAAGCCTTCGCACCCAGCGCGCCGCCGAGCGGGCCGAGATCGAAGACATCCTTGCCACCCTTGATCCTATCCTGAAGGAGGCCTGAGATGCCCGAAGTACCTATTCAGATCGGTGGCCGGACATTCAACGTGGCGTGCCAGGAAGGCGAAGAGCATTTCCTGCACTCGGCAGCGGCCTTGTTGGACAACGAGGCCAAGTCGTTGATGGATCAGATTGGCCGGTTACCCGAATCGCGGATGCTGTTGATGGCGGGGCTGATGCTGGCCGACAAACATGCCGGTGGCGAAGACCAGTTGAAATCGCTGGAAGACAAGGTTGCCCAGCAAGAGGCCTGGATCGAAGAGCTTCAGAGCCGCCCCAAGCCCGAGCCTGAACGCAGGGAAGTCGCCGTCATTCCCAATGAGGTGTCGGAATCCATGGCCGAACTGGCCGCCCGCGCCGAAGCCCTTGCCGAGGCCGCGGAAGAAAAGCTGCGCGCCGTCGGATAGGGCATCATTGCCATGGCCCTTTTGGCCAGCCCAAGTACGAAGATGCGCCGCCGTCTGGATCATTTGTTGCTGATCTCGGCATCCGTCCTGATGGGCGGTCCCTTGTTGATGATCGTTATCTTTTCAGGTCTGGCAGGCGGATTGAGCAGCCGACCGGGGTCTCTCCCCGACTGGGACGGGTTTCTGGCGAACTGGAACCGGTTGAACGAGTTGACCGGAAATCCATCGGCGCCCGCGGTTCAGGACATGGTGGTAAGCTCGCTCCTGGTTGCAGGCGGGGTTGCGGTTTTGACAACCGCCGTGGCGTTTCTGGCCTCTTATGCCATGGTTTTCTTGGAACGGCGGGGCACGCGGATCTGGTTCTGGGTGACGCTGTTAACGCTGTACTTTCCAATCGAAGCGCGGATGTTGCCGACCTTTGAAATCACCGCCGGTCTTGGGTTGACCGACACGCTGACCGGCCTGGTGTTGCCGATTCTGCCCCTGGCGCTTGCAACACTGGTGCTGCGCCAGCACATGAAGGCTTTCCCGCCCGAATACCTTGAGGCCGCGCGGTTGGATGCAGCGGGGCCTTTGCGGTTTCTGTGGGATTTCGTTCTGCCCCTGTCGCTGGTCCCGATCGCGGCGGTTCTGGTCATCACGTTCGTGATCGGGTGGAATCAGTACCTATGGCCGCTGATAGTGTCGGTTGAAAACACGCATTTCACGCTGATGCGGGGCTTGAATTTCCTGGGGTCAGGATCGGGACCCAGCATGGTGCTGGCGCTGATTTCGATCCTGCCGCCACTGTTATTGGTGCTGGCTTTCCTGCGCCTTTTGCCACGGGTCACGGCCATGCGGGTCTGACGCCCGGCGTGGAGGCGATTTTTCGCAGAAAAATGGGTGCGCCGCTCAGGTGTTGTGTTCGCGGATCTTGTCGGCGGCGTCCTTGTCGTAGGTGACGCCTTTGTTGTCGAACAACTGATCCAACTCACCCGAAAGCGTCATTTCGGTGATGATGTCGCACCCCCCGACAAACTCGCCCTTCACGTAAAGCTGCGGGATGGTCGGCCAGTCCGAATAATCCTTGATCCCCTGGCGCAGGGCATCGTCGGCCAAAACGTTCACGTCGGCGAAATCGACACCCATGAAATCCAGCACGCCCGCGACGCGGCTTGAAAACCCGCATTGGGGCATGGATTTCGTGCCTTTCATGAACAAGACGACGTCATTGTCGGTGACGGTGGTTTGGATTTGATCTTGAGCGGTCATCGGGCGCTCCCATAAAGGTGTGTTTCGCGGAACAGATAATGTGCCTTTACGCCAAGCGCCAGTGCTCAGCCGAATGTAATCTCGAACTCGGCGGTTTCGACGATGCTGAAAATTCGGTCACAGCCCATGTGGCAAAGGCGTTGCGGGCGCGCAGCACCACAAGCATGGCGCCGACCGCAACAGCGATCAAAACGGCAAAAATGATCGCGATGGCGCCTACTCCGGCGCCTGCGTGGTCAGCGCGAGGGCGTGCAATTCGCCCGAAGGGCCATCCATCTTGCCTTTTAGCGCGGCATAAACAGCCCGTTGCTGCTGCACCCGGTTCATGCCCCGAAAGCTTTCGTCGATCACCAGGGCCGACATATGCACCCCGTCATCGCCGCCAACCTGGATTGTGGCGTCGGGAAAGGTTTCGCGCAGCAGTTCTTCGATTTCGTGGGCCTGCATCGGCATGGGTGTCAGTCCTCTTGGTCGTTCCATAGGGAATCTAGGGCGGGTGCGGCGGGCCTGCAAGGCTGTCGCCGGCAAGGGGCGGTCCTAAAGTTCGGTACGCAAGCGCCAAAGTTCGGGGAACAGTTCGACCTCTAGCATCCGTTTCAGATAAGACACGCCGCCGGTGCCGCCGGTGCCGCGTTTGAACCCGATGACCCGTTCGACGGTGGTGACGTGGTTGAATCGCCAGCGCCGGAAATAATCTTCGAAATCGACAAGCTTCTCGGCAAGTTCATAAAGTGCCCAGTGGGTTTCGGGGGCCTCGTAGACCTGTTTCCAGGCGGCCTGCACCGAGGCGTCTGCCTGATGCGGTTCGCGCAGATTGCGGGTCAGGACAGCATCGGAAATCTGGAATCCTGCGCGTGACAACGCCCGGATCGCTTCGTCGTACAGGCTGGGACGGACAAGTTCCTGTTCGATGATCTGAAGAAGATCGGCGCGATGTTCGTGAGGTTTGATCATGGCCGGATTGCGGTTGCCGACGGCGAACTCGATCAGGCGGTATTGCCAGGACTGGAATCCCGAGGACTGGCCCAGATCGTCGCGAAAGGCGGTGTATTCACTGGGAGTCATCGTGCGCAAGACGTCCCAGGCGCTGTTGAGTTGTTCGAATATTTTCGCCACACGTGCGAGCATCTTGAACGCCGGTTGAAACCGGTCTTCGCGCATCGCTTCCCGCGTCGCGGCAAGTTCGTGCAGGGCCAGCCGCATCCAGAGTTCCGAGGTCTGGTGCTGGATGATAAACAACATTTCGTCGTGGGTATCGCCAAGGGGTTTCTGGGCCTGCAGAAGGACGTCCAGGTTCAGGTAGTCGGAATAACTCATGCGCCCGTCAAAGCTCATCTGGGCGCCGTCCTTGGCGGGGTCTTCGCGCCCGCTCATGTGACCGCTGCCCGCACGCGATAGGTCGGGTTGTCCCAAAGGCTTTCGGTCATGATCTGTTCCAGGATTTCGGCGGCCTTCACGATGTCGGCCTCGTCGAGGTAAAGCGGGGTGAACCCGAACCGGATGGCGTCGGGGGCGCGGAAATCGCCGATCACGCCCCGGGCGATCAGGGCCTGCATGATGGCATAGCCTTCGGGGTGGGTGAACGAGACCTGGCTACCGCGCTCATCGGGGTTGCGGGGGCTGGCAAGTGTCAGGTTGGGGCAGCGGGTTTCGACCTCGCTGATAAAACGTTCTGAAAGAGTGATCGAGCGGGCGCGGACATCGTGGATCGAGACGTCGTCCCAGATATCCAATGCGGCCTCAAGCGTTGCCATCTGCAGCACTGGCGGTGTGCCGACGCGCATGCGCCCGATCGCTTCGGCCGGGCGATAGTCAAGGTCGAAGGCAAAGGGGGCCTGATGGCCAAGCCAGCCTGCAAGTGCCGGATCGACGCTGTCAGCCAAATCGGGGCGCACATAGATGAAGGCGGGCGCGCCGGGGCCTCCGTTCAGGTATTTATACGTGCAGCCGACCGCGAGTTCCGCGTTACAGGCGGCAAGGTCAACAGGCAGGGCGCCGGCGGAATGGGCAAGATCCCACATCGCCACGGCGCCGTTTTCGTGGGCCAGGCGCGTGAGCGCGGCCATGTCATGTTTGCGCCCGGTGCGGTAATCGACTTCGGTCAGCATCATCACGGCGATGCTGTCGTCCAGGTGATCGGCCACGTCCTCAGGATCGACGACCTTTAGGGAAAGGTCGCGCCCCATGGTGCGAAGCAGCCCTTCGGCCATATAGAGATCGGTTGGGAAGTTGCCATTGTCAGACAGGACAACCTGGCGACCGGGGCGCATGTTGAGGCCCGCCGCAAGTGCCTGAAAGACCTTGATCGACAGTGTATCGCCGACAATCACGCTGTTGTCCGCCGCCCCGATCAGGCGGGCGATGCGGTTGCCAAGACGCTGAGGTTGCGCCATCCAGCCCGCCTTGTTCCAGCCGGTGATCAGAAGGTCCGCCCATTCGTCGCGAGCCTGATCCAGCCGGGCGGCGGCGGCTATTGGCAACGGGCCAAGAGAGTTGCCGTCAAGGTAGATGACGCCGTCGGGCAGGTGAAACAGGTGTTTTTTCATTGGCACAATATGGCACGGGGGCCCCTAGGGCGCGAGCGCTTCCTGGGTGGCATCGAAGAATCGGGCGACTTGCAGACCGTCGACCAGGGCGTGGTGGACCTGAAGCGTCATGGCCATGTCAAAGCCATCCCCCTTGGGCACGATCTTGCCCCATGAGACGCGGGGAATACAGTCGTCGGGCCCCGGCAGCGCGTTGTCGAGCGCGGTGTAATCCAGCCAGGGCAGGCATGAAAGATAAGCGACGTCTTCGATGGTGCCGTCGTTGGCGTTCAGCGGCGCGCCGGCGCGGACTTCGACGATCTTGTCTTTGGCGTGGGTGTCGAAGTGATCGCGGTTGGGGTTCCAGGCCATGTAGGTATAGCGGAAATCCCCGTTATCGAGAGGAATTGTCGGCGACAAGAGAAGCCGGTCATAGCGTGTCACCCTGTCACCCTTGAACCGCATGCAAAGTTCGGGCACCGCGTGGAGGCCCTTGCCGATGGACCAGATCGCGTGGCGAAAGGGTGAAAGACCAAGGTCCTTGCGTCGTTCCATCAGGTCGGTGACGTCCATGCGCACGGTGGTGGCGTAGTGGGGGCGGTCGAAGGTGCGAAAGAAGCGGAACTGCGCGGTCCGGTCCCAGGTGTCAAGATCGACGATCTGGCCAGTCATGTCAGCGCCGCTTCGAAGGACGACCGATAGAGTGCGGACAGGTCCGCGAGGGGGACTGAGGTGGCGCCAAGGCTGACCGCATCGCCGCCGAACCGGCCAACCTGAGCGATGGTCACACCGGCCTGGGCGGCTGCGCTCATCAGGGCTTCGGCCTGATCAAAGCTGCAGGCAACCAAATAGCGTGCCTGGTCTTCGCCAAAAAGCCGGGCGGTGTCGGTTTCGTCGAGGGCGACACCCAATCCTGCGGCGTCCGCCATTTCAAAGGCCGCAAGTGCAAGGCCCCCGTCGGAAAGATCGGTGGCGGCGCGGATCAGGGCGGAGTTCTGGCGGATGAAGTCGCCGTTTCGGCGCTCGACGGCAAGGTCGACGGCGGGCGCGTCGCCCTCTTCGCGCCCGAACGCTTCGCAAAGAAGGGCGGATTGGCCGAGGTGGCCCGTGGTTTCGCCGATCAAAAGCGCCCAGTCGCCATCCTCGGGAAGTCCCGCGATCAGGTCTTCGGGATCGGCGATCAGTCCCACAGCACCAATCGTCGGCGTCGGCAGGATCGGCTGGCCGTCGGTTTCATTGTAAAGCGAGACGTTGCCCGACACGATCGGCGTGTCGAGCGCGGCGCAGGCTTCGCCAATGCCTTTGATCGCGCCGACCAACTGGCCCATGATCCGGGGTTTCTCGGGATTGCCGAAGTTGAGGTTGTCGGTCGTGGCCAGCGGTTTTGCCCCGCATGCCGTAATGTTACGATAGGCTTCGGCGACCGCCTGTTTGCCCCCCTCAACGGGATTTGCCCTGACATACCGGGGTGTTACGTCCGAAGTGAAGGCCAGCATCTTGTCGGTGCCATGGACCCGGACGATGCCCGCGCCAAGGCCGGGCGTTCGCAGCGTGTCGGCCATGACCTGGGCATCGTATTGCTCCCAGACCCAGTGCTTTCGCGCATAGTTGGGCGATCCGATCAGCGCCCTCAGACCTTCAATCGAATCAATGTCAGGTGCGTCGGCGAGAGCTGCTGCGGCAGGGGTTGCTTCCCATGGGCGATCGTATTCAGGGGCGGTCGATGACAGCTTGGACAGCGGCAGGTCGGCCTTCACTTCGTCGCCATGCAGGACCAAAAAGCGGTCTTCGGCCAGCGTTTCACCGACGATGGCAAAGTCGAGATCCCATTTGTCGAAGATCGCCTTGGCTTCGGCTTCCCTGGACGGATCGAGGACCATCAACATGCGTTCCTGGCTTTCCGACAGCATCATTTCGTAAGCGGTCATGGCGTCTTCGCGTTGCGGCACCAGATCGAGATTGAGCTGCACACCAAGGCCACCCTTGTCGCCCATTTCGACCGCGGAACAGGTGAGGCCGGCAGCGCCCATATCCTGGATCGAGATCACCGCACCGGTTTGCATCAACTCAAGGCAGGCTTCCAACAGGCGCTTTTCGGTGAAGGGGTCGCCGACCTGAACCGTTGGGCGTTTTTCCTCGATCGTGTCGTCGAACTCGGCCGAGGCCATGGTGGCACCGCCGACACCGTCACGGCCCGTCTTGGCACCGAGATAGACAACCGGCATTCCAACGCCCGAGGCAGCGGAATAGAAGATCTTGTCGGCATCGGCCAACCCGGCAGCAAAGGCGTTCACAAGGCAATTGCCGTTAAAGGCCGGGTGGAAGCGGACTTCGCCACCGATGGTGGGCACACCGAAGGCATTGCCATAACCGCCGATGCCCTCGACCACGCCCGAAACCAGACGTTTGGTCTTTTTGTGCGACACCTCGCCGAACGACAGGGAGTTCATGGCGGCAATGGGGCGCGCGCCCATTGTGAAGACATCGCGCAGGATGCCACCAACGCCGGTCGCAGCCCCCTGATAGGGTTCGATGTACGAAGGGTGATTGTGGCTTTCCATCTTGAAGACTACCGCCTGGCCGTCGCCGATATCGACGATGCCGGCGTTTTCGCCAGGCCCGCAGATAACCTGGGGGCCGTCCGTGGGCAGGGTGCGAAGCCATTTCTTGGACGACTTGTAGGAACAATGCTCGTTCCACATGGCCGAGAAGATGCCAAGCTCGGTGAAGTTCGGATCGCGGTTCAGGATGCGCAGAACTTCGGCATATTCATCGGGCGTGAACCCGTGGGCGGCGATCAACTCGTCGGTGATCTCGGGGTCTTGCATGGTGGTTCCCTCCGGCATGGGCGCACTCTTAAAACGGCTGGCCGCGAGGGGGAAGGGGTTTCGCCGAGACTTCGTCTCGTCGACCCGCCGGGGGGCGCTGCCCCCCCGCTCGCTTCGCTCGTTCCCCCCCGGAGTATTGGGAAACAGAAGAAGCTGTCGCGGCATCAGCCGCGGGCGCGATGGTTGACCGTCACGTTTCTGATTGGGCGCGGGCTTGCAGGGCGCGCAGGATCCCGATGGCGCGCTCGGCGTGTTTTGCGGGTACGAAGATGTGGTCGTGCTGAGTTGCGGCGACGACGTTGGCCGGGATCTTTTCGCGGGCAAGTTCGGTCGTAACGGCTGCCGTCAGCCCGACGCCTGTAATCGAGGAAAACACCATCAGCGTGATCTGCTTCATCGGTTCGTCATAGGGCAGGCCACGGCGGTCGGCTTCTTCCTTGTGCAGAATCACCGACATGCCTTCGTCTTCAGCAAAACTGCCCCGGGCGACGGTGGTGGCGGCGGTGGCATCTTCGTTGTGCAGCATCGAGCAGAAAACGAAAGTGCCGGGCTGCATAACCGGTGTCATGCCTGCGATCATCTTGCGCGTGCCCTTCACGGGGCGTGTGCCGCTTTCCATCAGATTCAATGCCTTGTCAGAAACCTTTGGCGCATTAAGCAAAGGTTCTGGGCCGATTGACAAGGGTGCTTGAAGACGCGGGGGGCGGGCGCGCAAAATAAATGCGGCCTGCCGAAGCAGGCCGCTGCTATGTGGACTGGTTGTAAGCTACCGAAAACTCGTTACCCACCCTTCACCAATCACAAACCATTTGTGCAGCAAATGTGCAGATAATGTCAAGAGTGTATCGAGAAATTGTCCAGAATATGTCGAAATTCAGTGCGCCTCGGCCCAATTCAACCCCTGACCTGCATCGACGATCAGGGGAACATCAAGCTGAATGGCGGGTAGTGCGGCCTTTTCCATAACCTCGCGCGCCCTGCCGATCAGGTCGTCGACGGCCTTGTCTTCGACCTCGAACAACAATTCGTCGTGGACCTGCAAGAGCATCCTGGCAGGCAGCCCCGCGATGGCCTGCGGCATACGGATCATGGCGCGGCGGATGATGTCGGCGGCGGTGCCCTGAATGGGCGCGTTGATCGCCGCGCGCTTGGCGAACCCGGCGTGGGGGCCACGGTTGTTGATCTCGGGCGTGTGGATCTTGCGACCGAACAGGGTCTGCACAAAGTTGTGCTCTTTCGCGAAGGCGACGGTGTCGTCCATAAAGGTGCGAATGCCGGGGAAGCGCTCGAAATAGCGGTCGATGAACTCTTGGGCTTCTTTGCGGGGAATACGCAGGTTACGCGCCAGTCCGAATCCCGAAATGCCGTAGATCACGCCGAAGTTGATCGCCTTGGCTTGCCGGCGCACGTCGGGCGTCATGTCTTCGAGCGGGACGTTGAACATCTCGGACGCGGTGGCGGCGTGAATATCCTGACCATCGCGAAACGCGTCTTTCAGGGCCTGGATGTCGGCGATATGGGCGAGGATGCGAAGCTCGATCTGGGAATAGTCGAGGCTGACCAGTTTGTGTCCAGACGTCGCGATAAAGGCCTCGCGGATGCGGCGGCCTTCTTCCGTGCGCACTGGGATGTTCTGCAGGTTGGGGTCGGTCGAAGCAAGGCGACCGGTGTTGGCGCCCGCGATCGAGTACGACGTGTGGACCCGGCCGGTTTCGGCATTGATGTGGTCTTGCAGCGCGTCGGTATAGGTGGACTTCAGTTTTGAAAGCTGGCGCCAGTCGAGAATGCGGCGCGGCAGATCGTGGATCGTCGCCATGTCTTCCAGTACGTCCGCGCCGGTGGAATAGGCCCCGGTCCCGCCCTTCTTGGGTTCCTTGCCATCGGGCAGGGTAAGGGACAATTCGTCGAACATGATCTCGCCCAGTTGCTTTGGGGAACCGACGTTGAACTTGCGACCCGCAAGTTCGTGGATCTCGTCTTCGAGCCCGGCCATCTTTTGGGCGAAAGCGTTGGACATCCGCGAGAGCGTTTCACGGTCGACCTTGATCCCGTTCATTTCCATTTCGGCAAGGACCGGCACGAGGGGGCGTTCAAGGGTTTCATAGACGGTGGTGACACGGGCCTTGTGCAGGTTAGGCTTGAACTGCCGCCAAAGGCGCAGGGTGATGTCGGCATCTTCGGCGGCATATTTGACCGCGTCGTCGATGGGCACCCGATCAAAGGTGATCTGGCTCTTCCCGGTTCCAAGAAGCGACTTTATTTCAATGGGATGGTGGCTGAGATAGCGTTCTGAAAGAATGTCCATGCCGTGGTTGTGAAGCCCCGCATTCATAGCATAGGACATCAAAAGCGTGTCATCTATGGGTGCCACGTCGACGCCGTGACGCGCGAAGATCTTGGCGTCGTATTTCATGTTCTGCCCGATCTTGATGACGCTTTCGTCCCGAAGAAGGGGTTTCAGAAGCGCGAGCGTTTCGTCCAGATCCATCTGGCCGGGTTCCAGGTCGTCCGAGCCAAAAAGATCGTCGGCGCTGGAGCTTTTGTGGATCAGCGGAATATAGGCCGCTTCGCCGGGTTCGATGGCCAGTGAAATACCGACCAGATCGGCAACCATTTCGTCCAGTCCGGTGGTTTCGGTGTCGATGGCAACCCAGCCACGACCATAGGCCTTGTCGATCCAGGTCTGCAGGGTTTCGGCGTCTGAGATGCGGGTGTAGGCGTCAGGGTCGAAGGTCTGATCTTCTGGGTCGTCTTCGTTTGCCGGGGCGGTTTCCGGCACCACCGGCACTTCGGCACCAAGGGCCTCGGCGACACGGCGGGTGACGGTGCGAAACTCCATCGACGTCAAAAAAGCCAATAGGTCGTCGGCGACGGGTTCTCTGACTTCGAGCGAGTCGAGCGAATAGGGTAGGTCCATGTTCTGATCGAGCGTCACAAGCTGGCGCGACAGGCGGATCTGCTCGGCGTTGTCGATCAGGGTCTGGCGGCGCTTGGGTTGCTTGATTTCCTCGGCACGTTCAAGAAGCGTGTCGAGATCGCCGTATTCGTTGATAAGAAGGGCGGCGGTTTTAACCCCGATCCCCGGCGCGCCCGGGATATTGTCGACGCTGTCGCCCGCAAGCGCCTGGATGTCGATGACCTTGTCGGGGCCGACGCCGAACTTGGCTTCGACGCCTTCGACGCCGATGCGTGTGTTCTTCATGGCGTCGAACATTTCCACGCCGTCACCGACGAGTTGCATCAGATCCTTGTCCGAGGACACGATGGTGACCCGCCCGCCGGCCTCGCGCCCCTGGCGGGCAAGGGTGGCGATGATGTCGTCGGCCTCGAACCCTTCCTCTTCCAGGCAGGCGATGTTGAAGGCGCGGGTTGCTTCGCGCGTCAGCGGCATCTGCGGGCGCAGATCCTCGGGCATTTCTTCGCGGTTGGCCTTGTAGAGGTCGTAAAGATCGTTTCGGAAGGTATGGCTGCCCTTGTCAAAAACCACGGCCACATGGGTTGGCGCGTCCGAGCCCTTGTTGTCTTCGACATGCTTCCAGAGCATGTTCACGAACCCCGACACCGCACCGATCGGCAGGCCATCGGACTTGCGCGTAAGGGGCGGCAGGGCGTGGTAGGCGCGAAAGATGAAGGCCGAGCCGTCGATCAGGCTGAGATGGTGTCCTTTGCCGAATGCCATAGCTTTTCCCCCCGGATCTGAATACCGTTCAGGTGATCGCACGATTGACGCAGTAGCGCCAGAGGGGGCTCTGCCCCCTTGCCCCCCGGAGTATTTGCAACAGGAAGAAGCGCAAGGTTGATTGAAAGTCGCCGAGGAGCGATTGTTGGTAAAGCGAACCTGGCGCCACCCGCTTTCCTGTCACCGCCCTTTGAACAATCCGCCAAGGATCCCGCGCACGATGCGGCGTCCGGTGGTGCCGGTAAGTTCGCGAACGACCATCTTGGTCAGCTTGTCGCCGACACCATCCGAGCGCGACGACCTGCGCGACGTCGACCGCCCCACCTTTTTGCCATCATAGCGGCGGGCCTTGCGGAATTCGCGTTCTTTTTCTTCGGCTTCCTCTTCCAGCCGCTCTGCCTTTTCGGCCTCGCGCGCGGCTTTTTCGGCTCTTGCCTTCAGGACCTCATGGGCGCTTTCGCGGTCGCGAAGCGTGTCGTATTTTCCGGCTACGGGCGAACCAGATATGGCGGTCTGACGTTCGTCGCCGCCAATAGGTCCAAGCTGGGACGAGGGCGGGCGAATGAGGGTGCGTTCGACAACGCCCGGAGCGCCCTTGGATTCCAGCATCGAAGTCACCGCTTCGCCGACCCCGACTTCCCGGATTGCCTGTTCGGTCGAAAAGCGCGGGTTTGTCCGATAGGTCTCGGCGGCCGCCTTCAGGCCCTTCTGGTCTCTTGGCGTGAAGGCGCGAAGTGCGTGCTGTACGCGGTTGCCAAGCTGGCCCAGGATGTCTTCGGGCACATCCGCGGGATTCTGGGTGACGAAATAAACACCGACCCCCTTCGAGCGGATCAGGCGTGCGACCTGTTCGACTTTTTCGACGAGTGCCTTTGGTGCGTCGTCGAACAACAGGTGAGCTTCGTCGAAGAAAAAGACCAGCCTGGGCTTGTCGGGATCGCCCACCTCGGGCAGTTCCTCGAACAGTTCCGACAACAGCCACAAGAGCGAGGTCGCATAAAGCCGAGGGGCTGCCATAAGTTTGTCGGACGCCAGGATGTTGATCCGCCCGCGCCCGTCGGTGTCGGTGCGCATGATGTCGGACAATTCAAGGGCGGGTTCGCCGAAGAACTGCGTCGCCCCCTGATTTTCCAGCACCAGAAGCTGGCGCTGGATCGCGCCCACGGAGGCGGTGGAGATATTGCCGTAGCGCAGCGAGATGGTTTTGCGGTTTTCGCCCAGCCAGACCAGCATGGATTGAAGGTCTTTCAGATCGAGAAGCGGCAGACCCTCTTCGTCGGCCACCCGAAAGGCGATGTTCAGGACGCCTTCCTGGGCATCGGACAATTCCAGCAGCCGGGCCAGCAGCAGGGGCCCCATTTCCGAAACCGTTGTGCGGACCGGGTGCCCTTGTTGCCCGAATAGGTCCCAGAACGTGACCGGGAAATCGTTGTAGGTGTAATCGTCGAACCCGATGGTGCCCGCGCGTTTCATGAAGGCGTCGTGCAGTTTGAAGGTCTCGCTGCCCGATTTCGCAAGTCCCGACAGATCGCCCTTCACGTCGGCCAGAAAGACCGGCACGCCGACGGCGGAAAATCCTTCGGCCAAGATCTGAAGCGTTACAGTTTTTCCCGTGCCCGTGGCCCCGGCGATCAGGCCAT
Organism: Silicimonas sp.; assembly: GCA_013002465.1. Taxonomy (GTDB): domain Bacteria; phylum Pseudomonadota; class Alphaproteobacteria; order Rhodobacterales; family Rhodobacteraceae; genus JABDJO01. Next base: position 49,657 of record JABDJO010000129.1, read on the forward strand.
GTCGGTTTGCGTATTTCAGCAAAAGCCCCTGTTTTTCAGCGTACTCCGGCCCGCCGCCGCCAATGAAAATGGTATCTGACACTGTCCGCGCCCCCGTCTCGTTCACATTATTTGAGGCGAGAATAGCTTGTTAACCATTCTGTGCCAGCCTGAAGGTGTTCCAGGGCGCCAATCCGGTGTGTCTGGAACGAATTCCTCCCTGTTGACTGGCCGCGCCGAAAGGCGCGGCTTTTTTCACTTCCCGCCGGTAAGTTTCTAAGAGTTGGGCAAAAAATGTGATCGAAACCCTGTTGACGTGTGAAATTTCTGCGCATAGCCTCCGGTCAAAATCAAGTCGGCCAGTCCGGCAGGGAGTGAAAAAGACAAGGGTCCTTCCGGGGACCCTTTTCTTATTGAGCGGGGCATTGCCTGCAATTGACCCAAGCGCCTGACAAGAGGCGCATGGCGTGCTAGATGCCCCGAAACCGTTGTTTTACTGAGGATAATATGAGCTTGACCATCAGATCTCTTGTCGTGGCGCTGTCGTTGGTGTTTTGCCCCCTTGTTGCGCTGGCACAAGACACCTCCACGGAAAGCGACACCGAAAATGCCGAGTCGGACAGCCAAGGCGCAGCCACAAACGGTTCCGATTCAAGCGATGCAAGTGCCGAGCAATCCGAGGATGCGACATCGGAAAGCCCGGACTCTGGTCTTTCGCTTGGAACGCCACTTGATCAGGAAGGGCTTGGCCAAACGTATGTGAAAGCCGAGTTTTCGGATTGGGAACTCCGCTGTATCCGCACGGTAGACGGCAAGGATCCCTGCCAGCTTTACCAGCTTCTGAGAGAGCCCGGTGGAAACCCTGTGTCCGAGATCAACATTTTCACCATTGCGCCCGGTGGCGAAGCGGTGGCGGGGGCCAATATCATCACGCCGCTTGAAACGCTTTTGACGGCGAACCTGCGCTTGGCGGTGGATGGCGGTCAGGCCAAGGTCTATCCGTTTTCGTTTTGCCGTCAGGTTGGGTGTTTTGCCCGGATCGGATTGACCGAGGACGAGATTGCCCAGTTCCGCAAAGGTGCCGAGGCTAGGATTTTGATCGTGCCGGCTGCGGCACCTGACAAGCAGGTGGTTTTGTCGGCGTCGCTGTCGGGGTTCACGGCGGGTTGGAACGCTTTGGTCGAGGCGAATACCGCGGCGGCGGCAGCCTCCGAGTAAGTCTTCAGGATCTTGGCCCTGGCGAATCCAGTCTGGGGCCGCCTTTGCCGCCGGTGACCTGCCAGGTCTTTTCGGGCTGCATCCGCGCGCGAAGCCTGTCCAGCACCCAGGCTTCATGCCCGTTCTCGCCATGGTTAGGGGTCAGGGACCAGCGGGTTTCCACACCGGGCGCACCGCCCGTCCCGGGTGTCAGAAGCAGCCCGAGGGGAACGCAACGACCCTCGGCGGCGCCGGTTTCGGCGGCCAGGTGCAACCGGCGCACGGCGGTCAGCCCCGGCGGTTCGGGAAGATCGGCCACGGTCAGCGGCGCCAACCCGGCGCGCAGCACTTCCTCCATTGTCCACAAGAGATCTTCGGGCCGTTTCGGGGTCACGAAGATCAGTCGCGCGGGATCGGCCAGACGCACCATGCCCTCGGGGTTCAGGTGTACCGGCATCCAGGATGGCCGGATCCAGAAGATGGGCCCCTGAAGCGCGCCCGCCACCATCAGCGCCAGACGGCGCCGCGCCGACCCGCAGGCCTCGTGGACCCGTCCCCGGTCCAATGTCAGATCCCCAAGAAACGCCACCCCCGGCGCGGGGCGGCGGCGGTGACTTTTCCGATCCAGAAGGTGGGCAACGTCGGGCATCGGGGGATCATACAATGTTCCTGTTATGTTCTCAATAGACGCTTGCCATTTGTTGCCCGGCACCCGACAACACCTCAAACAAGGAGATCGCATGAAACGCACAGAACTTGGCCGAAGCGGTATCGGCGTCAGCGGCTATTGCCTGGGCACGATGACCTGGGGCACGCAGACGCCGGAACCGGACGCACACGCTCAGATCGAGCGAGCACTGGATGCGGGCATCGACTTTCTGGACACGGCCAAGATGTACCCGGTGAATCCGATGAAGCCCGAAACCGCCGGGTTGACGGAAACGATTATCGGAAATTGGGTAAACCAAAGCGGTCGGCGCAAGGATGTGGTAATCGCCACCAAGCACACTGGCCGCCGATCCGCCGTGCCGGGTGACAAGGGGATCGGCCCCGACACGGTGCGTGCCGAACTGGAAGCATCACTGAGGCGGTTGCAGACGGAATACGTCGATCTTTATCAGTTCCACTGGCCCAACCGGGCGCATTTTGCGTTTCGCCAGAACTGGGCGTTCGATCCGCGAAAGCAACCCTCGAAGGCCGAGGTGCGGGACAACATGGAAGCCACGATGGAGGTTCTGGCGGACCTGGTGAAAGAGGGCAAGATGCGCGCCTTCGGTCTGTCCAACGAATCCGCCTGGGGCACATTGGGATGGCTGAAGGCGGCCGACAGCACCGGCGGTCCGCGAGTGGCGGCGATCCAGAATGAGTATTCCCTGATGTGCCGCCTGTTCGATACCGATCTGGCCGAGGCCGGGCACCAGGAAGGTATCACGCTTTTGGCCTTCTCGCCGCTTGCGGCGGGTCTGTTGAGCGGCAAATACCAGGGCGGTGCCATACCCGAAGGGTCGCGCATGACCCATGGCCCCGAACTGGGCGGGCGGGTGAACCCGCGCGCCTTTGGGGCGGTCGATGCCTATCTGAAGGTTGCCGAAACCCATGGTGTCGATCCGATCCATATGGCGCTGGCCTGGACGGTTGCGCGGCCCTTTCCGACGATCCCGATTTTCGGGGCCACGACCATGGCGCAACTCGACCATGTGATCGCTGGCCTTGACGTGACGCTGGACGAACAGACCCTTGATGCGATCTCAAAAGCACACCGCGCGCATCCAATGCCTTACTAATGGTAAGCTGAGGCTTGCCCGATGCAGGGCCGCCTCTTAGGGTCGGCGGCAAGGGGAAGGCCGGGGAGGCTATGATGTCTGCGATCCGTCGCGTTTTGACGGCTGTTCTATTCGTGTCTGTTCTGACCTCTTGCCAGGAGGATGGAAGCAACACGACATCCGAAAGCATTTTCCCCGATCTGTTGCGGGCCGAACGCGAGGCCTGTGAAAGGAAGGGGGGCCGGTGGGGGGCTGCGCCGAACAAGGCAAGCCAGGTCTGTTACCAAACGCTGCCCGACGCCAACAAATCGTGCAAATCCGAAACCGACTGCGCGGGCCTGTGCCTTGCACGATCGCGCACCTGTTCGCCGGTCGAGCCGTTCTATGGATGCCACGAGGTCCTTTCGGCCAGTGGACTTCAGCAGACCGTGTGTGTCGATTGATGCGGCGTGCCCTGGCCTTCTTATGCCTTTTGCTGGCCGGATGCGCCGGCGGGTATCGGGACACCAGTGTCGGCATGACCTCGATGGCGGTGTTCGATCCTGCCCGCTATGCCGGGACCTGGTACGAAGTGGCAAGCTTTCCAACGCCGTTCCAAAGGGGTTGCACCGACACCCGGGCCGAATATGCGGTCCGCGCCGACGGCGCGCTGTCGGTGCGGAACACCTGCCTGAAGGACGGAGCGGTTTCGGTGATCGGGGGCGAAGCCCAGATCGTGGGGCCGGGCCGGTTGAAGGTGCGTCTGGACGGGGTACCGGTTCAGGCGGATTACTGGGTGCTTTGGGTCGACGAAGGTTATCGGACAGCGGCCGTCGGCGTGCCTTCGGGCCGGGCGGGGTGGATTTTGAACCGAACGGAAACGATCCCGCCAGATCGTCTGAAGGCGGCCCGCGAGGTGCTTCGGTTCAATGGGTATGACGTGTCGGCATTGCAGATGACGCCACAGGGGGTGCAATGACGGGCCGCGCCGCAATCCTTGGTCTTGGACGCCGTGGAACCCGGTGGGCCGAAGCCTGTCAGAAAGCCGGCTGGGAGGTCGTGGGGTTCGATCCCGATGACAGGGCTGGACGGACCCTGGCGGGCGACAAGACCTGGCATCGCGAACAGACGATTTCCGGCACGGTAAAAGGGGTCGATTGGGTCATCTGCTGCCTGCCGGAACGGCTGGAGTTGATGCGCACGGTCGTGCGGCGCGCCCAGGCCGCCGCCCCCGAAGGGGCGATGATCGCCGTTGCATCGCGAACCTTCGATATCGACGCCATACAGGGCTGTTCGATCCGGCCTTCGCGGGTGTTCCGGGTGACCGAAGACGACGACGGGGCGCTGACGCTGGATCTGAACGCGCAAAACCCCGAGGACATGCGAAATCTTGTCAAAGAGACCTTCTCGGGGCTGGCCGCTGTCCTGTCTCTGTCGCCCGCCAGCGGTTCAGAGGTTGCGCCGCTCGGACAAAGCAAGGAGGCCTGAGGGCTACTTCATCGCCCTGGCTTTCAACTGCGCGGGCCATTCGCGATCCGAGGCATAAGCTTCGCGCACCAAACCGTCGAAATGCTGCGTGAGATTGCGCACCCGTTCGCGGTCGCGAAATGCAAGGTGTTGTTGGCCGAGGTAAAGAACCCCGACAAGAGGGCCGAATATGGTCAGAGCCGAAGACCATAGCCGACGCGCGTCATACAGAAAAACCCGAATAGAGGGATAAACCTGGTCATGAAGGTCAAGCATATAGGCGGCCTGTTCGCGGCGGATATCTTTTGGCAGACCGCTATAATATCCAGCCGAGTTGGCAAAGGATTCCAGCGTGAACACCGGCATCGCAATTTCAAAATCGGACATCGACTGGCGGACCTGTTCCAGCCGGTCATGACTTGAGGCAATGGCCTGATCCGCCGACCGGCCAAGGTGGGGTTCGTATTCCCACCGAAGCAGCGCCTCGGTCTTCAGGATGTCGGGCAGCGTCGCTGGCACGTGCCTGATCTTGTAACCTTCCGCCTCGCGCAGCCACTCGAATATCTGCTCGTCAATCGGCGAGCGCGGAGCTTCGGACACCTGCATCGAGGCCGCAATCAATTCCGACGCCTGTTCGGGCAAATCCGACAGCCCCAAAAGCCAATCGCCCGACACCCCAAGGGCGCTGGCGCATTCGGCCACGACCTGGGCATTGGGCAGGCGCGGGGCATCGCCGGACAGAAGTTGCGAAATCGTCGAGCGATCGACCCCGACCCGGCGGGCCAGACCCGAGCGCGTTTCGCCGCGATTCTGCAGCGCCTCGGCCAATCGGCTGCGAAAAAGAAGGGCGCGGTCCCGTTTGTCCATAACACCTCACAAATGATGAATTTAATAAACAATGTCGCATTAATGTTGCGTACATACCAGATGTTCTAAGGTTTCACCAAATGCGATCTTGAATCCGGCCCAACGAATGTGGCCACGGGACGAATATGCGAATGCGAATAGAATGGCCCACACTGGGCCTGCTGACAGCGACCTATGTTGTTTGGGCGCTTGCCATTTTCTGGCTGGCGACGATCTCTGTTCTGTTGGCGATTACGGTAACAGCCCTGGCCCTGACACTGCATTCTTCGTTGCAGCACGAAGTCATCCATGGCCATCCCTTTCAAAGCCGTTGGCTGAACGCTTGCCTGGTCCTTCCGCCACTTGGGATTTTCGTGCCGTTTCACCGGTTTCGCGACACCCACCTAGCGCATCATCGGGATTCAAGACTGACCGATCCCTATGACGATCCCGAAAGCAACTATCTGGACGGCGGCGACTGGGAGCGTGCGTCGGCACCCGTGAAGTGGCTTTTGACATTCAACAATACCCTGGCCGGGCGCCTTATCGTGGGGCCCCTGGTCGGCTTTGGGTTTTTCCTGCGGTCCGATTGGCGAAGCCGGAGCGAGGCGTCGGTTCGGATGGGGTGGCTGGTGCATGTTCCCTTGGTTGCGATTGTGCTGGCGGTGGTCGTCTGGTCGGCCATGCCGATCTGGGCCTATGTACTGTCCTGTTACGCAGCCCTGTCGATACTGAAAATCCGCACCTTTCTTGAACACCGCGCCCGTGTTCTGGCGCGCGAAAGAACCGTGATCGTCGAGGATCGGGGGCCGTTGGCGCTTTTGTTTCTGAACAACAACCTGCACAAGGTTCACCACATGCACCCGACCGCATCCTGGTACAGCCTGCCCGCACTTTATCGCAGAAACCGGGCGCGGTATCTTGAGGCCAACGGCGGCTATCGCTATCGCTCGTATGGCGAGGTGTTCGCGAAGTATCTGCTGCGCTGCAAGGACCCGGTGGCGCATCCGCTTTGGCGGCGAAACTAGGCGCCTGACCCTTCAGGTCAAAGCCAGATAACCGCGCTATCCATGCTGTCGTTTCGCACGTACGGCACCCGGTCCGGCGCGTCGGTGCGGGGCAGATGCTGATCCAGTTCAGCCAGCACAAGCCGGGTGATGAAGGGCAGATCAAGGGATCGCACATCGGCCATCGAGACCCAGCCAAGGTGCGACAGTTCGTCTTCGGCCTGGGTGAAATCGTCGGGGTCCGTGTTCAGCGCACTGGCATCGGCCAGAAAAAACCGCGCATCGAACCGCCGGGGACGCCCGGGCGGCGTCAGCGCGCGAAAGAAAAACCGCAAAGCACCGGCGTCGGGCACCAGACCGCGATCGGCAAAGCCGTTCCAGGGGGCTGGCGGCGTGGCCCATTGACCGGGCTGGCCAAGGCATTGCCCGGTTTCTTCCCAAAGCTCGCGGATGGCGGCCGCTGCATAGGAATTTGGGTCAGAAGGGCCGCTTTCGCTTTGCAGGCGGTGATGGCAGGTCTTTCCCAGGCCGGTTGACAGCGGCACGGCGGCGTCCGTGTCATCGACGGCACCGCCGGGAAAGACGAACTTGTCCGGCATGAATGCCGCGGTCTTGCCACGCTGGCCCATAAGCACCCTGGGGGACGTATCGGGGTCGCGCACCAGAATGACCGTGGCCGCGTCGCGGATTGGCACGGCGGTGTCAGCCACCGAAACCGTGCATCTGTTTGGCCCATTGAAACCCGACAATCGCGCCCTTCAGCCGCGGCAGAAGGAACAGCGACAAAGCCACACAGCCAACCGTGAAGGTCGTGGCCAGTACCATCGGCTCGGGCCGAAAGACGGTGAAGGCCCAGATGATCGACGGCGCCATGATGTGTCCCACGATCAAAATCGTCAGATAGGCTGGACCATCGTCCGCGCGGTGATGATGAAGGTCTTCGCCGCAGACCGGGCAGGTGTCGCGGACCTTCAGATAGGACTTCATCAATGGCCCCTTGCCGCATTGCGGGCACCGACGTTTCCAGCCGCGAAACAGCGCAGGCTTGAGTTCGCGCACGGGCGAAACGTCCGCTTCGGCGCCTTCGGGAAACTCATCAAACATCGGGTCACTCTTGTCCATGTGTGGAATGCTAGTCCACTTAGCCGCCATTACCAGCGGACGGAATGCCCTTGCGTCGGGATGTCGCGGTGAATCGGCGGGGGTTGGTCAGCGGGTGACGATCCGACGGTGCATGTCGCGAATGAGATTGCTGGCAGTCTTTTCGAAAAGACAGGGGATCAGCGCGTGAATGAGGGCCGCCATCCCGGCCCCGAACAGACGCAAGCTGAACCCAAGGGCGAAGCGCAGATGCTGAAAATAGGTTTCGTCGACCGAGGCTGGATGGGCGATGAAAATGGATTGGATCGTGCGGTTCATGGCGGTGCTCCCTTGATTGGCGGGCAGGATCTCAGGGGAGGGGGCGCAATGCTTCCCAATTTGCGCTTAATTTCTGCGATAGATTGGGATATATTCCCAACTATGAGCACAGAGTTAGACGAAATCGACCTTCGCATACTGCGCGAGTTGCAGCGCGATGCCACGCTTGCCGTCGAAAATCTGGCCGAACGGGTGCATCTGTCGCGCAATGCCTGCTGGCGGCGGGTGAAGCGAATGGAGGCCTCGGGCACGATCAAATCCCGCGTCGCCCTGTTGGATGCCAGCGAACTGGGCGTGGGGCTTTCGGTCTTTGTAATGCTGAAGGCCAAGGAACACAGCGCCGACTGGCTGACCAGTTTACGCCGAGCGGTGTCGGGCATGCCCGAAATCGTCGGCGCGTTTCGGATGAGTGGCGATCTGGATTATCTCCTTAGGGTGCGGGTCGGCAGCGTCGCCGACTACGACGACTTTTATCAACGCCTGATTGAGAAACTGAAAGCCGCCGACATCTCGGCCAGTTTCGTGATGGAAGAAATCAAGGACACCACGCAGTTGCCGATCTAAGCGGGGCTCAGATTTCCTCGGGCACCATCTCGATAGCGCCGCATGGGCACTCGGCAGCGCAGATGCCGCACCCCTTGCAGAAATCATAGTCGAACTTGAAGCGGTTGCCGGGGCCAAGCTTGATCACCGCATTGTCGGGGCAAACGCCATAGCAGTTGTCGCACTCAAAGCAGTTGCCGCAGGAAAGGCACCGGCGCGCTTCGTACAGCGCATTTGTTTCGTCAAGCCCGCCCAAAACCTCGCCAAAGGTGGCTTGCCGCCGCGCGATGTCCAGTTGCTCCTGCACGGTTTCGGGCGCATTGGCGTAATACCAGGGGTTCAGCTTTTCGAAATCGGCGATCTCGTGCTTTTCTGCCCGCTGATATGTTTCGCTCTGCAACCAGGCATGGATGGCGCGCGCGGCGTGTTTGCCGTGGCCGACCGCGACGGTCACCGTGCGTTCGGATGGCACCATGTCACCACCCGCGAAAACGCCCGGATGACCGGTCATGAACTGGGTATCGACCTGGATCGTCTTGTCCTTAATTTCGACGCCGTCCAGCTTTTCGACAAAACTGGTATCGACGTTCTGGCCAAGCGCCATGACGACCGTGTCGGCCTCCAACTCGTCCATTTCGCCGGTGGGCTGCGGCTTGCCGTCGGCGTCCAACTCCATCCGCTCGACCATGACCTTGCCGCCGTCACCGACTTCCTTGATCGTGGTCAGCCAGTTGACGATGACGCCTTCCTCGATGGCTTCGTCCATTTCAAAGTCGTGGGCGGGCATCTGGTCGCGGGTACGGCGATAAACGATGATCGCCTCTTGCGCGCCCATCCTTTTCGCGGTTCGGGCGACGTCAACGGCGGTGTTTCCGCCCCCGTAAACGACGACGCGGCGACCCAGCATGGGCTTGCTTTCCTCGGTCTCCATGTCGTGCAAGACACCGACGGCATCAAGGATACGGCCCGCATCGGCAGAAGGTATGTAGGCCCGGTTCGCCAGATGCGCGCCAATGGCAAGGAACACCGCATCGAACCCGCCTTCCGCTTTTTCGGCGGCGATGTCCTCGACCTTTCTGTTCAGAACGATCTCGACCCCCATGTCAGCAATCCGCTTGATGTTTTCTTCGACCACATCGCGGGGCAGGCGATAGGCGGGAATGCCAAAACGCATCATGCCGCCCGCCACGGGACCGGCTTCATAGATCGTCACCGCATGGCCGAGGCGGCGCAGGTGATAGGCGGCCGACAATCCGGAGGGGCCGGAGCCGACGACAAGGATCTTCTTGCCGGACAGGTCCGAGGGTACGCGGGGTAACCAGCCCTGTTTGCGGGATTCGTCATCCAGAAACCGCTCGACCGCATGGATCGACACAGCCGAGTCGATGTCCTTTCGGTTGCACGCATCTTCGCAAGGATGATAGCAGGCGCGCCCCATGATCCCTGGCAACGGGTTGTTGACCATGATCTCTTGCCAGGCGGCTTCATAGTTGCCTTCTTCGGCCAAAGCGAGCCAGGCCTGAATGTTCTCGCCCGCCGGGCAAGCGTTGTTGCAAGGCGGCAAGCGGTCAAGATAGACCGGGCGCTCGGTCCGCCAGGTGCCGGTGTGGTTGTCAAGCGAGGTGCCGACGTCAACGGTGATCGCGAAAGGCGCGGTGGTGGGAAGCGTCATGCCAAAGTCTCCTCGCCTTCGCGCAAAAGGTCATACTCCGCGATGTTGTGGTCACACATGGCTTGCAGCTTCCTGATTGCTTCGGCGCCCGCGTCGGTCTTGAAAAGATGGGCAAAGCGGCGCTGCGGTTTCAGGTATTCCTCGATCGGAACCCGTTGGCGGATGGGGCGGGTCGCAGTGACCTTGCCGTGTTCGGCTTCGAACAGCGGGAAGAACCCGGTTTCGACCACAAGTCGCGCCAGATTGATCGTCGCGTTCGAGGCACAGCCCCAGCCAAGGGGGCAGGGCACATAGACGTGGATATAGCGCGCGCCTTCAAGGCTCATGGCCTTTTCAACCTTGGCCTCCAGGTCTTGCAGATACGCGACCGAGGCGGTGGCCACGTACGGAATGTTGTGCGCCATGGCGATCCTGGGCAGGTTTTTCCCGGTGCCGAAGACGTTGCCTGGATAAGCTTCGCCCACAGGCATTGTCGTGGCCGTGCGTGCGCCACCCGGTGTGGCGCCCGAGCGTTGCACGCCGGTGTTCATGTAGGCTTCGTTGTCATAACAGATGTAAAGAACGTCATCGTTTCGTTCGAACATGCCCGACAAGCAGCCAAACCCGATGTCAACTGTGCCCCCGTCACCGCCTTGGGCCACGATGCGGGTTTTCTTGCCCTTCGCCTTCATCGCGGCCTGCATACCCGAGGCAACCGCGGGCGCGTTCCCGAACAGCGAGTGCAGCCAGGGCATCTGCCAGGAGGTTTCGGGATAAGGCGTCGTAAAGACCTCAAGACACCCCGTCGCATTGGCGGCAATCATCTGACCCCCGGTCACACGCATGGCGGTATCAAGCGCATACCGCGCGCCCAGCGCCTCGCCACAACCCTGACAGGCGCGGTGCCCTGACGTGATGGCGTTCGAGCGTTCCATCGAGGCCTGGACCGAGCGGTTGTCGGCATCGACCAGCCGGTTGCCGACGGTGAATGTGCCCTTTTGATAGAACTTGACCTTCTGTTCTGCCGTAAGTTCCTTGGTCATACCCACATCCCCTTATTCGGCCGCAGGCGTGGGCGTGCCACGCGCGGTGTCGGTTTGAATATTGCGCAGGATGCTTTCGGCCGTGGGACCCGATGCGATCTGTTCGCGCTGTCGTTGCAGTTCGGCATTCACGATGTCCCATTGCAGATTGAGGAAGTGCATGTCCTCCAGTTCGCCCTTGAGCGCCGTGTCGAACAGCCTGTGCAGCGACGGCATGGTAATTGGGCGACCGCCCAGGCCGGCGACCACCGTGTGAACGTGGATGCCGGTGCCCTGCAGTGACATCATGATGTTGTTGGCCACGACGCCGCCGAATCCGATGGCAAAACTTTTTTCCAGAACCACGACCTCGTTGGCGTGCTTCACCGCCTCGCGCAGGGCTGCCGACGGAAAGGGGCGGAACGACCCGACGGTGACGACGCCGATCTTTTTGCCGTCGGCGCGCATTTCGTCGACCGTGTCCTTCACGGTGCCCGCGACCGACCCGAGCGTGACAACGATGGTGTCGGCGCCTTCGGTTTCATACTCGCGAATCAACCCGCCAGAATCGCGCCCGAAGATGGCTTTGAATTCGGCGGCAATCCCCGGGATCACATCAAGCGCCTGAAGCTGCTTTTCATGAGCGAGATAACGCACTTCGGTGAATGCCTCCGGGCCGACCATGGCGCCGATGGAATAGGGGTTTGCCGGATCCAACACCTGCTGCGGCGTATAAGGCGGCAGAAACTGATCGACCTGTTCCTGCGTCGGCATCGACACCCGTTCATAGGCATGGGTCAGGATAAAGCCATCCATGCAGACCATGACAGGCTGGCTCATCTGCTCGGCGATCCGGAACGCCTGGATGTGAAGGTCCAGCGCCTCCTGGTTGGTTTCGGCAAAAAGCTGAAGCCAGCCGGCGTCGCGCATCGCCATCGAATCGGTGTGGTCGTTCCAGATGTTGATTGGCGCGCCAATGGCCCGGTTGGCCACGGTCATCACGATCGGTAATCCAAGGCCTGAGGCGTTGTAAACCGCCTCGGCCATGAACAAGAGCCCCTGAGAGGCGGTCGCGGTATAGGTTCGCGCCCCACAGGCCGATGATCCGATACATGCCGAAAGAGCGGCAAACTCGGACTCGACGTTCATGTATTCGCAATTGCCCATCTTGCCTTCGCGCACCAACTCGCCGCAGTGTTCCACGATGTGGGTCTGCGGGCTGATCGGATAGGCGCAGATCACTTCGGGGCGACAGAGCGCGACGGCTTCGGCAACGGCGTGGCTGCCTTCCAGTTGTTTAAGCATCGCTCAACTCCATTCCCAAAGCGGCGGCATGGGCTGCGCGGGCGGCGGCGATGTTGCCTTCGGCGATACTGCCGTCAAACTTCGTCGCTATGGCCTTTTCGACCGCATCCAGGTGAATTTCCCCGGTGATCGCCGCGAACCCGCCCAGCAGTGCAGCGTTCGGCACGGGGCGGCCCACGTGCTTGCGCGCAAGGGCCGAGGCATTGATCCCCACCACATGCGCTTGGGGCAAATGCGCGATCCGGTCGGTGATCCCCAACTCGTGCCAGTCCTTGGTTGAGTTGATCAGGACATAACCATCGGGTTTCAGCCCCTGAAAGACGTCCAGGGCATGAAACAGCGTGGGGTCCTGGATGATCAGGCAATCGGGTTCAAGAATGGGTTCGCGCCGCCGGATCTCCTTGTCGTCCAGCCGACAGAACGACACTACCGGGGCGCCCGTGCGTTCCGATCCGAACGACGGGAAGGCTTGGGCATGTTTGCCCTCGCTGAACCCGGCGATCGAAAGCATCTCGGCGGCGGTCACCACGCCTTGCCCGCCACGCCCGTGTAACCTGACCTGGAACATTGGGGTCTCCTTCATCTTCCGCGCTGCGCAACACCACCGCCGCCAAAATGGCGGTGAAGGCGGTGAATTGCGGTAGTGCTTGCGTTGGAATTTACTTGGCCAGGTGCGCGCCTGCCTTGAGTTAGGTCAAGTGACCAAGCAGCCGTCCGACCGGCGACGGCGGGCACAGGCTTGCTTCAACGATGCGCAGTGCAATCAGCGGGTTCCGGCAAACCTTGCTTGCCAGTCCTCGCGCTGATCGTCGGTAATTTTCTGAAACAACACATCGGGCACCGAAAATTCGTGCCCCTCGGGCAGTGCCGCAAGGGCCTCTTTCATGTCGGACGGCCAGTCGGTGTCCAGCGTGTTCATCGCCGACAGCATGCGGGCGGCGGCATCGGGGATGAAGGGTGCCGAGATCACCGCGTAAACCCGGATCAGGTTCAGTGCCAGGCGCACGATGACTGCCGCCCGGTCCGGATCTTCCTTGAAGACGGTCCAGGGAGCGGTGGATTGCAGGTATTCATTGCCGGCGACCCACAACGCCCGAAGCTCGTTCGAGGCCTTTCGGATTTCGATCGCCTCCATCTGCGCCTCATAGGCGGCAAGCCCCTTGGCAAGCCGCGCGATCAGGGCATCTTCCTCGGGGCCGTAATCACCACCCACCGGCACCGTTTCGCCGAACTTCGAGCGGCAGAACTTGGTGACCCGGCTGACGAAGTTGCCCAGAACATCGGCCAGATCCTTGTTCACACTGGCCTGGAAGTTGTCCCAGGTGAATTCGCTGTCCGAGTTTTCGGGCGCGTGCGACAACAGCCACCAGCGCCAGTAATCGGCAGGCAGGATGTCAAGCGCCTGGTCCATGAAGACGCCGCGTCCCTGGGACGTGCTGAACTGTCCACCGTC
>JABDJO010000042.1 GCA_013002465.1 Silicimonas sp.
CGGCAAAAATTGCCGAAACGATTTACGACCATTTTCACGAAAAAGGGTGAGTGCATGGTGCTGGTCCACAAAAGGGAGGCAGCTTGACCGACACCACGGATTTCGAGCGGATGGAGCAATCCCGATATCGGGAAAGGCTATGCCGGGGGCTTTGACCAGGCATCGCCGTAGGTGGCGCAGGTTCTGGCGCAATGCCTCGGCTGTCGCAACTGCGACGCGCAACAGGCAATAAGGTGCAGGGATCGAACTCTGACCAACCTGCCTCTTCCCCTTTGGCGTTGGTGGCACTAAGTCATGAACATGACGTGGAACATTCCCAATATCCTGACCGTGATCAGGTTGATGGCGGCGCCCGGCGTGGTGCTGATGTTCCTTTATTTCACACGTCCCTGGGCCGATTGGTTCGCTTTGGTTCTGTTCGTTGGCGCAGCGATGACCGACTTTCTCGACGGGTATCTGGCGCGGGCGTGGAAACAGGAATCCAAGTTCGGCGCCATGCTTGATCCGATTGCGGACAAGGCAATGGTGGTGATCGCTTTGATCGTGATTGCCGGATACACAGGCCGGGCACCGACCCCCGGCGTCGGCGATGCGGGCATCAATCCCTTTATCCTGTTGCCCGCCACGGTCATCATCTTCCGAGAGGTTTTCGTGTCGGGCCTGCGTGAATTCCTGGGCGATACCGCGGGCACTTTGAAGGTCACGAAACTGGCCAAGTGGAAGACCACGGCGCAAATGATTGCCATCGGTGTTCTGTTTGCCATGGGAATTTTCGAGCACATGCTTTTAGAGCGCACCGTGGGCATGGATCAGGCGACCGTGGCAGAGATCTTTGCAGGCGGCGACGATCCTTTAGGCCTGCGTGGAATCTACGGTTCCTATTGGGTGACCTGGTGGGGCGGCGTGGGGCTGTTGTGGGTGGCGGGGGCTTTGACGCTGATCACCGGGGTGGATTACTTGCGAAAGGCCATGCCTTTCCTGAGGGATGACCCATGATCGAAGTACTGTATTTCGCCTGGCTGCGCGAGCGGATTGGCGAGCGGTCGGAACAGATCGAAACGCAAGCGACCACCGTGGCCGATCTGGTCGAGGAATTGCGGGGTCGGAGCGAGGCACATGCGCTGGCATTTTCCGACATGGCCTCGGTCCGAGTGGCGCTGGATCAGGAATTGACAGGCATGGATGCGCCGCTGTCTGGCGTGCGCGAAGTGGCGTTTTTTCCGCCAATGACGGGCGGATGAGCGTTCGCGTCCAGTCCGAACCCTTCGACATGGGGGCAGAGGTTGCGGCTTTCAGCGATACTACCGCAGGGGCTGGGGCCGTCGTCACCTTCTCGGGTCTTGTGCGCGATGAAGGTGGAATGATGCAGACGATGGAGATCGAGCATTATCCCGGCATGACCGAAAAGGCGCTGACGGCAATCGAGTCCGAAGCCAATGCGCGATGGGGCCTGACTGGAACACTGATCATCCACCGCTACGGCACATTAAGCCCGGGCGAACAGATCATGATGGTTGCCACCGCCGCGCGTCATCGCGCCGATGCCTTCGCCGCAGCAGCATTTCTGATGGATTATCTGAAATCCCGAGCGCCATTCTGGAAAAAGGAAACAGGCGCCAAGGGCACGACTTGGGTCGACGCAAAAGACGAAGACGAAGCCGCTCTGGACCGGTGGAGTGATCAGCGAGAGGGACGCGGGCCGGAGTCCTAGCCGCGTTTTCGTTTTGCGTGCAGTGTCGGTTTCGCGGTTGTCGGGTCTTCGGGCCAGGGGTGCTTGGGATAGCGCCCACGCATATCCTTTCGAACATCCAGGTATGACGTCGCCCAGAAGCCTGGCAAGTCCATGGTGGTCTGAAGTGGCCGGCCCGCCGGCGACAAGAGCGTGACCCGAAGCGCTTGGCCCGCGGCGGTTGGGTGACGTGTTACGCCGAACATTTCCTGTAGGCGGACCGCGATCTCCGGTGTCTCTCCAGCATAGGAGATTTCAATCCGGCGCCCCAGTGGTGTTGCAAACCTGGACGGCGCGACCTGATCCAATATCCTTGTTTGCGACCAGTCGAGCATGGCGGCAAGGGCCGGGAACGTGTCAAAAGACCTCCAGGCAGCCGCCGACCGAACGCCACCCAAATGGGGCAACAACCAGTACTCCAGGGTGGCCAAAAGGTCGTTCTCATTCATCGAAGGCAGGTCGTGACCGGCGGCACGCGCCAGTTCAACGCGTCTGCAAAGCCGCTCTGCCGCCGGTGACAGCGTCAGCCCCAGTTGCCGCACGCCGTCCAGCATGGCGCGTGCGATTGCTTCCTTGGGCGCATCCTTCCAGACCCTTGACGACAAGGTCATCGCTCCCAGTTGCTCCTCGTCGAGTGTTTCCACGCGCTCGGTGCGGCGATTCCATTTGGCGGTCTTCTTTTGCTTGATCTGGTGCCCCAGAACGCGTCGCAGGCTGGCTTCCGAGATTTCGACGGCAGTGCGGATGCGGGCCTCGGTTGGATGGCCGTCCGTATCGGTCACCACAATCAATCGCGCATTTGCCAAGGGATCGGCGGGGTCCATTTTGGCACCCTTACCACCAGACAATAACCAGCGGGGATCGTCCCCCGGGCGGCGGCGCCCGATGCGGTCGGGATAGGCCAGGGCCGTCTGTTCGCCGGTTTCGCTCATCGTGGTAGCCGGGGCGGCATTTTCCAGCCGCTTTGCTTCGGCGCGGATTCGGTCAAGGCCCGGATCACGACGCGATGACCGAAGGGCGTCAAGCCGCGTTGTCAAGTCAGCTCCAGCACCGCGAAGGGGATCGCGATCAGCCAAAAGCGCGGCCAGTGGCGATGCGGCCTTTCCGGCGGTTGCCAGCATATGGGCTAGTCTTGGGTGCAGCGGGAGCTTCGCAAGTTGACGACCGTGTTCGGTGATGGATCCTCCGTCAAGTGCGCCGAGGGACTGCAGCAGAACTCGTGCTTCGCTCAATGGCCCTTCTGGAGGAAGCGTCAAAAATGCCAGATCGTCCGACCCCCATTCGGCCAGCTCCAGGGCCAGTCCCGCCAGATCTGCCGTTTCGATTTCCGCGGGCGGGAATGCCGACAAAGCACCCTCTTCGCCCTTGGTCCACATGCGAAAGCACTGCCCCTTGGCCACACGACCGGCGCGACCGCGACGCTGATCTGCCTCGGCCCGCGTGACACGTTCAGTTACCAGACGCGACATCCCGGACCCGGGGTCGAAACGGGCCCGGCGGGCATGACCGCCATCGACTACTACGGCGATATCCGGAATGGTTAGCGAGGTTTCGGCAATGGATGTCGCCAACACGATCTTGCGGCCTGAAACCGGGGCCAAAGCGGCTTGTTGCTGGCGAAAGGGCAAGCTGCCGAAAAGTGGCAACACTTCAGTATTCGGCAAATTCAGTCGAGACATGACGCGGCGGATTTCGCCTTCTCCCGGCAAGAACGCCAGAATCCCGCCTGCGGTTCCGCTGGCCACCTGTTTGATCAAAGCAGCCATTTCGACATCGAAATACCCTTTCGCGGGTCGCTCTAGCCAATGAGTATCGACGGGGAACGATTGCCCTTCGGATGTGATCACAGGCGCACCGCCCATAAGCTCGGCCACCGGTGCAGCGTCAAGGGTTGCGGACATGACCAGAATTTTCAGATCGCGACGAAGCGCACCGCGCGCCTCAAGCGCCAGTGCAAGACCCAGATCGCCATTCAGCGAGCGTTCGTGGAATTCATCGAAAATGATTGCGCCGACACCTTCCAACCCAGGGTCAGATTGGATCATTCGCGTCAGAATACCCTCGGTGACAACCTCGACCCGGGTTGCCTTGGACACGCGCCTGTCGCCGCGGATCCGGTATCCGACCGTCTGACCCAGATCTTCGCCCAGAAGATCGGCCATGCGCGCCGCCGCCGACCGTGTTGCCAGACGGCGCGGTTCCAGCATCACGATGCGGCCTTTTGTCAATCCGGCCCTCAACATGGCCAAAGGCACATGCGTCGTCTTGCCGGCACCGGGCGGAGCCTGAAGAACCGCCTGACCATTGCGGTCCAGTGCCGCGATCAATTCGGGCAACACGGCGTCTATGGGCAAAGGGTCAGGCATCAATTCTGAGTACCTCAGGGTATCCGGGATGAAAACGCCGGATGAAGCCCGTGGGCTGGCGTCCGATCCTGAGCGAGTAGTGAATGTACGGACTATGTTCAAAGAGCAGGAAAATGCAGAAGCCTTGCGCCGATTTTGGTGCTGGACCGGCTGGACAGTCCGTGACGGCCACGCCAAACATTGCCATATGAATACTGGGACCGACACATTGGCAAAGGCCATTCTGAAAGGCGACCGGCGTGCGCTGGCGCGTGGCATAACGCTGGTTGAAAGCGGTCGAAGCGATCACCGAAAGCAGGCGCAGGCCCTGCTTGAAGCTGCCGCCGACCCAGAGCGTCAAGCAATGCGGATAGGAATGTCTGGCACACCCGGTGTCGGAAAATCCACATTCATCGAAGCGTTCGGTTGTTTGTTGGTTAACCAGGGCTTGCGGGTCGCCGTGCTTGCAGTCGACCCATCGTCTTCGGTCTCTGGCGGTTCTATCCTGGGCGACAAGACCCGAATGGAACGACTTTCGCGCGAGCCAGGTGCCTTTATCCGACCTTCGCCAAGCCAAAGCCATCTGGGCGGTGTGGCCCGGCGCACCCGGGATGCGGTCATGTTATGCGAGGCTGCCGGATATGACGTTGTCCTGATCGAAACTGTTGGCGTCGGGCAGTCCGAGACTATCGTAGCTGAAATGTCTGACATGTTTGTCTTGTTGATCGCACCGGGGGGCGGGGACGAATTGCAGGGGGTCAAGCGGGGCATCATGGAAATCGCCGATATGATCCTGGTCAACAAGGCGGACGGCGACTTGAAATCGACGGCCACGAGGACCGCGGCGGATTATGCCGGGGCACTTCGGCTTTTTCGCACGCGAAAGGGCGATCCCGATGGGTTCCCCGCCGTCCGAACGGTGTCCGCACTGGAAGAAGAAGGGCTTGCCGAAGTCTGGGCGGAAATGAATGCGCTCATCGAGTTCCGAAAAGAGACCGGGTTTTGGCAAGAACGCCGGGCAGAGCAAGCCCGTCATTGGTTTCAAGATGAAGTGCGTCAGGGTCTGCTGCAACAACTTCAATCCAACCCTACGGCAGAAGCGGCGATGGACAGGCTGGCGGATGATGTGGCTGAAGGCAGGCGTTCGCCCGGCGCCGCCGCGGCAGAAGTTCTGGAATGCCTCAAAAAGGCTCATCGGGAGTGAAGGTTCCTCTTGCCGGACGTCGATATTCGCCGGGGCAAGGCCTTGACTGAGGTTTGAATTCCTCCTATCCCCCGCAAACGGATTCTTGGGCAGGGCCGCTGGCGCTGCCCCTTTGTATTCAGACAAAGACAAGTGGGCCAGATCGGCCTTGGATGAAACGAGAGGTAAACCCATGTCGCGCCGCTGCGAATTGACCGGGAAAGGCCCGATGGTTGGCAACAATGTCAGCCATGCAAACAACAAGACCAGGCGTCGGTTTCTGCCGAACCTGACCGAGACCGCGCTGATGTCAGAGTCACTTGGCAGGACGTTCCGGCTGAAGGTATCAACGTCGGCTCTGCGTACCGTGGACCATCGTGGTGGTCTGGACGCGTTTCTTCTCAAGGCGAAAGACGCTGACCTGAGCACTAATGCCCTGAAGATCAAGAAAGAGGTCGTCAAGGCTCAGGCAGCCTGACGCAATCTTTCTGACCTGAGATGAAGCCCTGCCGGTCGGTAGGGCTTTTTCTGTTGCGTTGACGATTGCGTGGGAAAAACAGCACCGGCGCTGCCTGCACGAATTGTTTTCACCACCGGTTGCGGGGCCTTTCCTAAGGCGAATACATCCTCAAACACCTGAAGTTCTGCTTCTGGTAAGGAGATCCGAGGAAATTTCCTGGAAAGGTCTAGCCGTCCTTTCGGATCACCGCATTGCTGGGGTCGTAAGGCGAATCCTCGGTGACCTCGGCATCCCAAAGCTTGTCTTGGATTTTCACCTTCAGCTTCGTGCCGGGTGCCGCGTGGTCAGGTTTCACATAGCCCATGCCGATCGACTTGCTGAAAGCCACCGAATAGCCGCCCGAAGTAAGCCGGCCCGTGCGCGTGTCTCCGGCATAAAGCGCCTCGCGACCCCACGGATCGGCGTCATCCGGCCCGTCGATCAGAAGTGTCACGCACATGGCGCGGATGCCTGTCTCCATCATGGCGGCCTTGCCGTGAAAGTTCTTGTCCAGATCGACGAAACGGTCCAGCCCGGCCTCAAGCGGAGTGGCATCGCGGCCAAGCTCGGTGCCGAAGGCGCGGTAAGATTTCTCCTGTCGCAGCCAGTTCTGGGCGCGCGCGCCGACCAATTTCATGCCGTGCGGTTCGCCTGCCTCCATCAACCGGTCCCAAAGGTAGTTCTGCATTTCGATCGGGTGATGCAGTTCCCAGCCCAACTCGCCGGTATAAGCCACGCGGATGGCCTGGACAGGGCACATGCCAAGCTCGATGTCCTTGGCCGAAAGCCAGGGAAAGCGCTTGTTTGACAATGCGGTTTTTGGATCGGCATCGCGGATCAGCGTTACAAGCACATCGCGCGATTTTGGCCCGGCAATGGCGAAGACGCCGCTGTGTGACGTCGTGTCCTGGATCGCGACGAAATCACCGCCCGCCGTCATGAAATCCTCGGCCGATTTCATCAGATAGTCCTGGTCGTAAGCCGTCCATGCGCCTGCCGAAACAAGGTAATAGCCGTTCTCTTGCCGTCGGACGATGGTGTATTCGGTGCGTGTGGTGCCCGCGCTGGTCAGAGCGTAGGTCAGATTGATCCGCCCCACTCTCGGCAGCTTGTTACAGGTGAAATGGTCGAGGAAGGCTGTCGCGCCCGGGCCAGTGACCCAATGCTTGGTGAACGCGGTGGCGTCGATAAGGCCCACGCCTTCGCGTATGGCTTTCGCTTCGTCATGGGCATATTGCCACCAGCCACCATGGCGGAAGCTTCTTGCATCGTGGTCAAAAGATTCTGTCGCGTCCTTAGGACCATAGTAGTTTGGACGCTCCCAGCCGTTGACTTGTCCGAACTGGGCACCGAGCGCCTTTTGTCGATCATAGGCCGGGGCTGTGCGCAGCGGACGCGCGGCTTCGCGTTCTTCGTCGGGGTGGTGCAGAACATAAACGTGGGAATAGCATTCCTCGTTCTTGCGCGCCGCATATTCGGTCGTCATCCACGATCCGTATCGTTTGGGATCAAGCGATGCCATGTCGATCTCGGCTTCACCCTCGACCATCATCTGGGCCATGTAATGGCCGGTTCCGCCCGCGGCGGTGATCCCGAAGGAAAAACCTTCGGCCAGCCACATGTTGCGCAAGCCTGGTGCTGGGCCGACAAGGGGATTGCCATCAGGTGTATAGCAGATCGGGCCGTTGAAATCGTCCTTCAACCCGCAGTCTTCGCATGAAGGAACGCGGTGGATCATGGCCTCGTACTGGCTTTCGATACGTTCCAGATCCAGTTGGAACAGGTCAGCGCGGAAACTGTCGGGGACGCCATGTTCAAAGCGGGCGGGGGCGCCGTTTTCATAGACCCCAAGGATCCAGCCGCCGCGTTCTTCGCGCACATAAGACTGGGCGTCGGCATCGCGGATCACCGGGTGTTCGGGGTTCGATTTGCGCCATTCAACAAGGGCCGGGTCCTGGTCCATGACGATAAACGTGTGCTCGACAGGGATTGCGGGCATCTTGATGCCCAGAAGCTTTCCAGTCCGCTGAGCGTGGTTGCCTGTTGCGGTCACAACGTGTTCGGCGTTGACCACAACCTGTTCATCCGTCGGCACAAGATTGCCGCCCTTTTCGGCCATCTTCGTGCAGGTGACGTTCCAATGATCCCCGGCCCAGGCATAGCCATCGACTTGCCACTTGCGTTCAATCATTACGCCGCGTTGCCGTGCGCCCTTGGCCATGGCCATGGTGACGTCGGCAGGATTTATGTAGCCATCGGTCGGGTGATAGATCGCGCCTTCCAGATCCTCGGTGCGGATCAGCGGCCAGCGGTCCTTTATCTGGGCGGGCGACAACCACTCATAGGGCACGTCGCAGGTTTCGGCGGTGGAGGCATAGAGCATATATTCGTCCATGCGGTCTTTCGTCTGAGCCATCCGCAGGTTCCCGACCACGGCGAATCCCGCGTTCAATCCTGTTTCCGCTTCCAGCGACTTGTAGAAATCGACCGAGTATTTGTGGATGTGGGTCGTTGCATAGGACATGTTGAACAAGGGCAAAAGACCGGCCGCATGCCAGGTCGAACCTGACGTCAACTCGTCCCGCTCAAGCAGCATCACGTCATCCCAGCCAGCTTTGGCCAAGTGATAGGCAATCGAGGTTCCAACGGCTCCGCCGCCGACGACCAGAGCTTTCACATGGGTTTTCATCGGGCATCCTCCCTCGTTTGCGGTGGTTTTAACCTAACGGAGGCCAACACTCAGGGTCCATCCGACAAGATGCGGCTCGAAAACGACGCTTTGTTTGGCCCTATGGCGGTGCTAAATGGAATTGGCCGAGACGAGGTCCCTCGAAATGCTGTCAGGCGATGTCAGCAACCTCTTAGCTTGGATCGGCAACCGCGATCTGAAAATGCGGGATTTCGCTAGGGCCGGGGTCATTCTACAGTGATCCTGAACTGGAAAGGAATTACCATGCGGCGTTGGCTTACGACATTCGGTATCGGCTTTATCCTCGGGCTCCCTGCCGGGGCATTCCTCTGGTACGCCTTTTCGCCGCTTCTTTTTGATGAGGTCGTGACTGAAGCCCTTGCCGAGGCCGAAATCGTCGCAACAGGGGCCTTTCGCGATGCCGACCGGGCGCACAAAGGCCAGGGCAGCGCGCGGCTGGTCGCTTTGCCTGGCGGTGGCCATGAGGTGCAGCTTTCGGATTTCCAGGTCACCAACGGCCCGGATCTGGAGGTCTGGCTGTCGGCCCACCCCGACCCCCAGAAATCGGCTGATGTGTCCAGCAGCACCTGGGTTTCGCTTGGGCGTCTGAAGGGCAATGTGGGTGATCAGGCCTATCCGGTGCCGATGGGCACCGACTTGTCCACGATCAAATCGGTCGTCATCTGGTGCGAGCAGTTTGGTGTACTTTTTTCGCCAGCATCGCTTGGTCCCGCCAGCTAGCAAAAAAAATGGCCGTCCGAAGACGGCCAATCCAGTCAGGGAGGAAGATGGAGATGCCAAAAGGCATCCACATTGGAAACAATCACCCCCGATTGGGGTGAATTTGTGGCGGATCAGAGGTCTTATCTGGATGGATGAACAGGTGGCAGAGGACTGAAAATTTGGATCGCGAAGGTCGCATGAACACGTTTGACACCATACCCGAACAGGCCCTGACCTGGGTTGAAGCGGGCAAATCCGTTGCCGTGGCCACGGTTGTGAAAACCTGGGGGTCGGCGCCCCGGCCCGTCGGGGCCCAGTTGGTGATCGACGACCAAATGGCGTTTCACGGGTCGGTTTCGGGCGGTTGCGTGGAAAGCGCGGTGCTGTTCGAAGCCGCAGATGCCATGAAGGATGGGGTCTGTCGGATTCTGTCGTTTGGTGTCTCGGACGAAAGCGCGTTCGAGGTCGGGCTGGCCTGTGGCGGCGAAATCGAGATCATGGTGGAACCTGTGGGAGTAGGGCAAGGTCCTTCGATTGACGAATTGCGCGCTTTGGTTTCGGCGCGGGCCAATCGCCAGCCAGTGGTCTGGGAAGTCGACACCGAAACCTGGAATCGGCGCTTGTTGGCCCGCGATCCCGCCGATAGTGACCTGGAAGACCGGTTTCGGACCGACAAGTCCCTGCGAGAGGGTGCGATATTTCGCGGTGTTCACAATCCACCGCTGCGGTTGGTCATCGTGGGCGCCGTTCACATCGCGCAACCGCTGGTCCAGATCGCCCGGCTTGCTGGCTATGATGTGGCGCTTTGCGATCCGCGCGACAGTTTCGCCAGTTCCGAACGGTTTCCGCACGAAGCGTTTCTGGAGGGCTGGCCCGATACAGCTTTGACGGAATTCGGCCTTGATGCCCGCACCGCTGTGGTAACCCTTAGCCATGATCCCAAGATCGACACGCCCGCGCTGCAAACTGCACTTGCCAGTGAGGCGTTCTACATCGGTGCCCTTGGATCGAAACGGACCCATGGCAAACGGATCGAGGCGCTCAGCGATGCCGGGCTTGACGCGAATGAAATCGCGCGGATCGACGGCCCGGTTGGCCTGGATATCGGGTCTGTGTCGCCCGCCGAAATAGCAATTTCCATCATGGCCGAAATGACGGAACGGTTGCGCCGACCAGAAACCCGACCTGGAGAGGGCCGGTGAAGTTCGCGATCTTCGCGCTGAAAGACGCTGAAGGCGCGGTTCTGGCGCATTCACTGGCCGTATCCAAGGGACGCATTCGTAAAGGAACTGTCCTGACGCCGGAACATCTTGATCAGCTAAAGGACGCAGGCATCGCCGAAGTGATGGCCGCCCGATTGGATGCGTCCGATGTGCCAGAGGACATTGCGGCGCGTCGCATTGGCGAACGCCTTGCCGCGCCGGGATTGTCTTTGACCAAAGCCTTTACCGGGCGGGCCAATTTGGTGG
>JABDJO010000051.1 GCA_013002465.1 Silicimonas sp.
CGTCATAGTCGCCGGCCTGCATGGTAAGCAAAGCGTCCTGGCTGGCGTCAACACCGCCGACCTGAACGTCTGCCATGTCCATGCCAGCAGCTTTCATGGCCTGGATCGCGCCAATGGCCATCTCGTCGTTGTTGGCCAGAACGAAATCAAACGGCTCGCCCGAGGACATCCAGTTGGTCATCAAGTCCTGCGCTTCGTCGCGCGACCAGTTGGCGGTCTGTTCGTCGATGATGGTCATGAAATTGCACATGTCCATGCCGATCACGTCATGCACGTCTTTGGAACGCTGAACTGCGGCCTGGTTCGACAACTGACCGTTCATCAGATAGCCGCGCGCGCCGCCGGCCTTGCCGTCAGCCCGCAGGTTGTTGCAGATCTGGAATGCTGAAAGCGTACCGGATTCGATTTCGTTCGAGGCCACGAACGCCTGCGTTGCCGGCAGTTCGTTCACGTTGTCTGGCTCGCGGTTGACGAAGACCAGCGGCACGTCACCCGCAGCTTCGGTGATGGCGGCACCCGCCGAAGTGTCGACGATGTTCACGATGATCGCGTCCACACCCGAGGCAACAAAGTTTTTCACCTGGTCGATCTGCTTGGCAAGGTCGTCGGTTGCGTCTTCCATCTGCAGGTTGACGCCGTCCAGGCTTTCGGCGTGCTCGGTCATGCCGTTGCGCATGACGGTCAGCCAGTTGTCGTCGAACCGCGAAATGGTTGCGCCGATTTCCTGAGCCATGGCGCTGGTGGCCATCAGTGTGGCGAGTCCCGCCACCATAAATGTCTTCTTCATGGACTTCCTCCCATAGTGGGTGTCCGGCGCACCCGTACTGAAACCGGAAATGCCCCTATTCCGGGGCGGTTATCATTCCACCGCTTAGGCAGCATGAGCCTTGAGGCTGGTATGAATGAAATCAAAAGTGGCGCGAAGTGCAACCTCGGGTTTTCGCAGATCATGCACGCTTGGGGCAAAGGCCTCCATCGATACGGGGCCGCTGTACCCTTGGGCGCGAAGGGCCTCGATTTGTGCGATGCTGCCCAAACGATCGTCGCCGTCCAGTAACCCGCGATCCCGGTCGTCAAGCATCTCTGCCGGGGCCTGCGAAGTCACGCCCGAGATGTGAACCATCTCGACAAGATCGGACGAAATGCGCGCAGCGCCGCTCAGATGATGGTGAAACGTGTCATGCACGATGCCGAACCGACTTGCGCCGTGGGTTTCGCGAATGGCCGCGCGCGCGGCATCGAAATCCCGAAGCGTGCTGGTCGGGAACCCCAGTGGTTCGACCAATCCCCGCACGCCTGCCTCGGCCAGTATCCCGCCGATCTTGTCCAATGCCGCACAAAGCTGGTCGAATGAAACCTCTGGCCCGTCCTTTCGGGGGATCAGCACGATGGCCGTCGCACCCGAACGCCGGGCCAGATCGGCCAGATCGCGCACCTTGCCCATGACATTCTTCGTACCATCATTGAACGCATAAACCTCGGCCAATGCATGTATGACAATGCCCCGATCCCGCGCATAAGTCGCCACGTCCTCGGGCGCGTCACCACCGAACATGGGCGCTGCCAGATCGTTGCGCATCTCGACGCCTGAACATCCCAAAGCCCGGGCCAGGTCGATAAACGCACGCCAGCCCGCCGAAGGGACGGTCATGTGGTTCAGTGCGAAACCTGAGTTCTCCGGGACGCCGATCAAAGGTGTCTTCCCTCTCCCCAACTAGGCGTCGAGTTTACCGCTATCAGGCAAATTTGCAACCGGTTGCATTATCGGCGGCAGAAACACACCTAATTTGTTGTTCTTGAACGAAATTATCTAGGAAGCTCGGCCACTTTTCTGCCGCTTCGAGCGTGAATCACCTCAGATGCTGGCCCAGCCACGGCCCATGGTGCTCACCCTCCTTGTCCACGCGCTCGAAACCATGGGCCCCGAAATAATCCCGCTGCGCCTGAAGCATGTTGGCCGAGGTCCGCGTCTTGGTCAGTGTATCGAAATACGCCAGCGCCGACGACAATGCCGGAACCGGCAATCCCGCCATCTGGGCTGTCACCGAGACCTTGCGCAGCCCGTAGATATTCGCCGCGATCAGCGCCTTGAAGTGGGGCGCCATGGCAAGGTTTCTCCCGGACGCATCGCGCAGGGCCGCCGCCATATCGTTCAGCATCGACGATCGGATAATGCATCCGGCGCGCCAGACCTCGGCTATCTCGGGCATCGGCAGCGCCCAGCCATATTCACCGCTGGCCTTACCCAAAAGATCGAAGCCTTGCGCATAGCACAGGATCTTGCCCGCAATCAGCGCCTGCTCAAGATCGTCCACGCCAAGGGCATCCGCTTCCAGCCGTCGCTCACCGGCCCCATAAAGCTTGGCCCCCGCCAGACGAAGGTCGCGCATCGCCGATATGTTGCGCGCACCCACGGCCGCCTCGATGACCGGGACCGGCGCGCCCAGCATCTGGCTTTCGATCACCGTCCAGCGCCCGGTGCCCTTTTGCCCCGCGCGATCCAGAATGATGTCCAGAACCGGATTGCCCGTGTCAGGATCGAACGCCCTGGCGACCTCGCCCGATATTTCGATCAGATAGCTTTGCAAGGCACCCGCATTCCAGCGCTCGAACACGGTGCCGCAGTCGCCTGCCGACATCCCCAGGCCATCGCGCATGATGCCATAGCTTTCTGCGATCAACTGCATGTCGGCGTATTCGATCCCGTTGTGGACCGTTTTCACGAAATGCCCGGCCCCGCCTTCGCCCATCCAGGTCGCGCAAGGCTGGCCCTCGTACTTTGCTGAAATCGCTTCAAGAATATGCGCCACACGGTCCCAGCAGTCCTTCGGACCACCCCCCATGATCGAAGGACCGAACCGCGCGCCCTCGGCGCCACCCGACACCCCGATACCCAGGTACGGGTGCCCGGCATCCACGGCAGCCTTGGCGCGCCGATTGGTGTCGTGAAAGTTTGCATTGCCCGCATCAATGATCATGTCGTCATCGTCCAGAAGCGGGCGCAATGCCGCGATCTGCGCATCCACGATTGGCCCCGCGGGCACCATCAGGATGATGTTGCGCGGAGACTTCAGCGTCTGTACGAAATCCTCCAGCGTTACGCCGGGATGAACGCGGTCAGAAAGTTCGCCCGCTTCGTCCATGAAACTTTTTATCCGGGACGAGGTGCGGTTATAGACCCCGACCCGAAACCCGTTGTCGGCGATGTTCAGCGCCAGCATCGCCCCCATCGTGCCCAGCCCGACAACTCCGATGTCCGCATCTGCCATGTCCTGATCCCGCCCTTGGCCATTTCCTTGCAGATACCAGAACCCCGCCACGGCTGAAAGTACGCCACCGGATGGACTCGCCCCATCGTGAGAGTTAGAGCCGACACAAAGCGACACATCATTCGGAGAATACACCCATGGCCACGAAACCCATTGCACTTGTCACAGGCAGCGCCCAGGGCATCGGTTATGCCTCGGCCGAAGCGTTGCAGGAAGACGGCTTTCAGGTGGTGCTTGCCGACGTCAACGCAGAAGGTGTGGCCGAGGCCGCCGATAAACTGGGGCAGGGGACCACCGGCATTGTCGTCGACATGTCTGACCTTGGGGCCGTCAATGCCATGTTCGACCAGATCGAAACTGACCTGGGCCCGGTCTCGGCTCTGGTGAACAACGCCGGTGTCGCCATGCCCGGCGATTTCCTGGACTACAGCATCGAGGACTTCCAGAAAGTCCTCGCGATCAACGTCGTGGGGGTTTTCGCAGCCCTGCAACGCGCGGCCAAGACCATGGTTAAGGAAAAGATCGAAGGCGCCATCGTCAACATGTCCTCGGTCAATGCGCAGGTCGCGATCCCCGCGATCCCGGCCTATTGCGCATCGAAGGGCGGGGTCATGCAGCTGACGAAATCCGCAGCCCTCGCCCTGGCCCCGCACAACATCCGCGTGAATGCTGTTGGCCCCGGTTCCATCGACACCGCCATGTTGGCCGGTGTGAACGCCAACCCCGATGCGATGGCCATGGTCATGTCGCGCACACCCTTGAAGCGCATCGGCACCGCCCGTGAAATCGGTGATGTGGTGGCATTTCTGGTCAGCCCCAAGGCCAGCTATGTGACGGGTGAAACGATCTATGTGGATGGCGGGCGTCTGGGTATGAATTATACCTGCTGATCTGAAAAATTCACGTTTGGTGATTTATTTCACCAAACGTGAGAAAATGTTGCCTATTCCCTGAATTGCCCGCTCTGCCCGTCGCCCGTATCCCGATGGGGCAACATGTCAGGAGCGTGGTTTGGAAAGCAGGCTAAGAACAATCGTCAAAACCGTAACCTGGCAGACAACCGGGCTTTTGGTCATGTGTGCCGTCGCATATTTTGCCACCGGTTCTCTTGTCGTGGCTTCGGGACTGGCCCTGACCAGCACGGCCATCGGGACCGTAAGCTACGTCTTGCACGAACGGATATGGGCGCGCATCGCCTGGGGTCGCTAGGGCACCCGGCGCCTTCCAACGGTCGCCAGGGTTCAGACCTCTCTGACCGACAATCGTGCCCCGGCCTGGCTGGCGGCCTCGATCACGGCGATCAACCGGTGGACTTCCAGTGCCGAGCGACCGGTGATCATCGGTGCCCGCCCGGTTTCGATGGCCTGGGCAAAATCCTCGATCACATTGCGGTGCCGGTCGCTTGAAAATGCCATGGGATCGGCCCCCGATCCGCTTGCCGCCGCTTCGCCAATGGTTTCGCTGCGCCCGTCCTGCCAGTCAAGGCGCAAGACCCCGCCTTCCAGCCGTGCGGACCCGTCGCGGCAGTGGACGGCAATGGTTTCGCGCGTGCCCGGAAAACTCGCGGTCGAGGCAAAAAGCTGCCCGACCGCCCCGTTTGAAAACGCCAGCCCGGCAACCACGAAATCCTCGGTCTCCATGCTGTGAAAGGCCGAGGTCGCACACATGGCCGACACTTCGGCCACCGAACCGGTCAGGGCCAGCATCAGATCCAGTATGTGGATCGCCTGGGTGATCAGCACGCCACCTCCGTCGCGTTCGTACGACCCACGCCCCGGTTCATCGTAATATGACTGAGGTCGCCACCAGGGCACCGAAACCTCGGCGGCAATCAACGGGCCAAGAGCATCCATCTGGGTCGCCAGGTTCTGAAAATCCGGCCGCGCGCGATGTTGCAAGACGATGCCAAGCGGCACCCCCAGATCCTCGCAAAGCTCGACCACCTCGGTCGCCGCCTCCAGCGTGCGCTCGATCGGTTTTTCCATCAGGATCGGTTTGCCCGCCTGACCAAGGATCGCGGCAATCTCAAGCCGGGCATCGGGCGGGGTGGTGACGATCACGAAACCCACCTCGGGATCGTCGGCAATGGCATGCACGCTTTCCGCCTCGACGGCCTGAAGTGCCGGATAGGCGGCAAGAAAAGCGGCGCGGCTTTCCGGGTTCCGGGCATAGACCGGGCCAAGGGTCACACGGTCGGAATTGGCAATGGCATCGGCATAGGTGCGCGACACCATGCCCAGGCCGATCAAGGCAACTTTCATGTAATCATTCCACCCCTTCACACGTCGGCACAGGGCTGCACGATGCAACCACGTCCAAAGTCACCTTGGCACAGTTGAAAGGGTCTTGCGACAGCGGTGTCAGATGCCGGGGCGGTGGGTCAAAAGCCCGATGGTCTTCGTCGTCCGCTCGTAATCCAGCGGAGCCTGATCGGCCGCCACGGTCGCGCGCTTGAATTCGAACACCATCTCGCCGCCGTCCTCTTCCGAGGCAATGATCAGACATTGTGACAGATGCCGCCCGCCATCATAAAGATCGACCAGCCCGCGAAGCTGCGGCGCATCGTCGGCGTCCAGCGCAAACCCGTCATCCCAATAGCGAAGGATGGTAAAGCTTTGATCGCCGACCCGCACCTTCATGCGGCTCTTCTTGCGAAGCTTGTGTTTGCGCGCCTGTTCCAGGCCCTCGCGCACTTCTTTTGGCAAAAATTCAGACATCCAAGCGGCCCCCCGGCAGACACACTGCCCCGATTCGCCCATCTGTCAAACATCGCTTCGGCATTGTTTACAAATCCAGAACGATACCGGGATAAATCGGTGACATTGTCTTAAAATTTGTGGTAATTGCTGGCCTTATTCCGCTAAGGGAACTGGCCCTAACGCCGTCCGCGCACAGACCTTAGGTATCACGCGCCTGAAGGAGGATGCGACCCATGAAAATGACCACCGAAGAAGCTTTTGTAAAAAGCCTGCAACGCCACGGAATTCGCCACGCGTTCGGGATCATCGGCTCTGCCATGATGCCGATCTCGGACCTGTTTCCCAAGGCGGGTATCATGTTCTGGGATTGCGCCCACGAAGGCTCGGCCGGCATGATGGCCGACGGGTACACGCGCGCCACCGGCGAAATGTCGATGATGATCGCCCAGAACGGCCCCGGCATCACCAACTTCGTCACCGCCGTGAAGACCGCGTATTGGAACCACACGCCGCTTCTGCTGGTCACACCCCAGGCCGCAAACAAGACCATCGGTCAGGGCGGTTTCCAGGAAGTCGAGCAAATGAAATTGTTCGAAGACATGGTCGCCTATCAGGAAGAGGTCCGCGATCCCACCCGCGTGGTCGAAGTGCTGACCCGCGTGATCGCCCAGGCCAAGCGCCTGTCGGGTCCCGCCCAGTTGAACATCCCCCGCGATTTCTGGACCCAGGTTGTCGACATCGACATTCCCGACCCTATGGAATTCGAAGCCTCGCCAGGTGGTGAAAAGTCCATCGCGGATGCTGCCGAGTTGATCTCGAACGCCAGAAACCCGGTCATCCTGAACGGCGCGGGCGTTGTCCTTGCGGCAGGCGGCATCGCAGCTTCCAAGGCACTCGCCGAACGGCTCGATGCGCCGGTCTGCGTCGGCTATCAGCACAATGATGCCTTCCCCGGCTCGCACCCGCTGTTCGCTGGCCCCCTGGGTTACAACGGCTCGAAGGCGGGGATGGAACTTATTTCCAAGGCCGACGTCGTGCTTGCCCTCGGGACCCGCCTTAACCCGTTTTCGACGCTGCCCGGCTATGGTCTCGACTATTGGCCCGCTGATGCGAAGATCATCCAGGTCGATATCAACCCGGATCGCATCGGCCTGACCAAGAAGGTAACGGTCGGCATCGTCGGCGACGCGGCCAAGGTCGCCAGGGGCATCCTTGCCAACCTTTCCGACACTGCAGGCGATGCAGGCCGGACCGAGCGCAAGAATGCCATCGCCGAAACCAAGTCGAAGTGGGCGCAGGAATTGTCGTCCATGGACCACGAAGAAGACGACCCCGGAACCACCTGGAACGAACGCGCGCGTGCCGCCAAGCCAGACTGGCTGTCGCCCCGGAAAGCCTGGCGCGCCATCCAGGCGGCGCTTCCGCGTAATGCGATCATCAGTTCCGACATCGGCAACAACTGCGCCATCGGCAACGCCTATCCCGACTTTGACGAAGGTCGCAAATACCTTGCCCCCGGCCTCTTTGGCCCATGCGGCTATGGCTTGCCTGCCGTTATCGGCGCCAAGATCGGCCGCCCGGACGTGCCGGTCGTCGGGTTCTCGGGTGATGGCGCCTTCGGGATCGCAGTCAATGAACTGACGGCTATCGGGCGCAAGGAATGGCCACCGGTTACTCAGATTGTCTTCCGCAACTATCAATGGGGCGCGGAAAAGCGGAACTCGACCCTGTGGTTCGATGACAACTTCGTCGGCACCGAGTTGGACGAGGGCGTAAGTTACGCCGGCATCGCCCAGGCCTGTGGCCTGCAAGGTGTCGTCGCGCGCACCCAGGACGAATTGACCGCTGCCCTCAATCAGGCGATCAAGGACCAGATGGAAAACGGCAAGACCACCCTGATCGAAGCCATGATCAACCAGGAACTGGGCGAACCCTTCCGCCGCGACGCCATGAAGAAACCGGTCGAGGTTGCCGGCATCAGCGCGTCCGACATGGCCGCCGAGTAGGTGTCGGTCATCGACGATATCGCGGCGGCGTCGAAACGGGCGTCGCCGCATATCGTTCTGTCAGAAGGCGACGATCCAAGGATTA
Source organism: Silicimonas sp. (assembly GCA_013002465.1). GTDB lineage: Bacteria > Pseudomonadota > Alphaproteobacteria > Rhodobacterales > Rhodobacteraceae > JABDJO01. Next base: position 8,060 of record JABDJO010000051.1, read on the forward strand.
TCCAGGCCGCAGGCCGCGCCGCCCGGGACCGGTTGGCGCGGTTGACGCTTTTGGGCACTTCGGAAGTAGGCGACGACGTGGCCGTCATTGACCCGGCCACCTCAGGCAATCTGACGGATTACGCCGACGCGTTCTATGAATTGCGCCAACACAAGGGCGTCTCTCACGAGGCAGCCCTTGCTGCTGTGACCGACCCCTTGGGCTATGCCGCGATGATGGTGCGCCTGGGCGATGCTGACGGCACCATCGGCGGGGCGACACACACGACTTCGGACGTGGTGCGCACCGCCTTGCAGATCATCGGGCGCGCCAAGGGCGTCAATGTCGTGTCGAGCTATTTCCTGATGCTGATCGAGGACGGCACCCGTCCCGTGGTCTTTGCCGACTGCGGGCTCGTGCTGCAACCGTCGGAGGAAGAACTCGCCAGCATTGCCATTGCCTCGTCACACTCGTTGACGGCGATGACCGGCCTTGTGCCGAAGGTCGCGATGCTGTCGTTTTCGACCAAGGGTTCGGTGCCCCAGGGGGCCCACGAAAGTCTGGGCCGGATTGCCCGGGCAATCGAACTGGTCCACGACCGCGCCCCCGATCTGACCATCGACGGCGAGTTGCAGTTCGACGCCGCCCTCCTGCCGCAGATCGCGGAAAGGAAAGCACCCGGATCGCCGGTCGCCGGTTCCGCCAATGTCTTTGTCTTCCCGTCGCTCTCGGCCGGCAACATCGGTTACAAGATCGCCGAACGGATCGGCGGCGCGGTCGCTCTGGGTCCGATCCTCCAGGGTCTGGCGAAACCCGCAAACGATCTCTCACGCGGATGTTCGTCAGACGACGTCTATCAGATGATCGCGATCACCGGGGCACAGGCCGCGGCTCTCAGCTAGGTTGCCGTTCATAATCTGGTAGCCCCGGCGCGCGTTGCCCTTATGTCCGGTGAATCATGCGCTCCGAAAACGCGTACAAAAGTGGATTTCTGGGGTCATGAATGTGTACGTTTTGCAAAACTCGACACCGTGCGGTCGGAATGAACCGCAGATGATTGGTACGTTCTAAAGTTTCTCTTTATAAATGACCTGCTGCGCCACCCCCGCCAGCAAAAGCCACAAGGTCGTGACGATCAGCCCCCAATGCGCCCAACTTCCGGGGTGAAAATCCACCCAAGCCGTCCAAAGCGCAAAGAATGTCCACCCCCCCGCCATCGGCAATGTGATCGACCGCCAGCGTTCGGTGCGAAAGGGATGGACGAACTTGATCGGCAAAAGCATCGCAACGGCCAGGATCACGACAAAAAACAGGATGACCCAAAAGCTTGGTTTTATTGCAAAAAACACCAGTACCGCCATGTTCCAGCAGCCGGGGAAACCGCTGAAGGAATAGTCGGACGTCTTCATCCGTGTATCGGCAAAATAGATCGCGGACATGAAGGTTATGACGATGATCGCGAACCAGCCAGTCCAACCCGGCAACAGGCCCGATTGGAACAAGGCAAAGGCGGGGATGAACACATAAGTCAGATAGTCGATGATCAGGTCCAAAAGCTCGCCATCCAGGCGCGGAGCATTTGTTTTTATGTTGGTTTTCCGCGCCAAAGGCCCGTCGATCCCGTCCACCGCAAAGGCCACGATCAGCCAGAAAAACATCATTGCCCAGTCGCCGTTGGCCGCCTCCAAAAGCGCCAGCATAGCAAAAACCGCCCCAGAGGCGGTCAGCAGGTGAACAAGGTAAGCTTGTGTTTTTGTTGCCATTATTTCATCGCGCCCTCGGGTGTGCAGCCTCATAGACTTCCATCAGGCGCGCGGTGTCCACAGCAGTATAGGCCTGCGTTGTGGAAAGCGAGGCATGGCCAAGCAACTCCTGAATCGATCTCAGATCTCCACCGGCGTTCAACAGATGGGTCGCAAAGCTGTGGCGCATCGCGTGTGGCGTCGCCGTCGCTGGTAGTCCCAGTTGAGCACGCGCCTGTTCCATCACTTTCTGGATATGGCGCGCATTCAGTACACCGCCTCTAACGCCCCGGAATACATGGCTTTCTGATGCTATGTCGAAAGGACAGACGTCCACATAGCGCGCCATCATCGCCCTTGCCGCCGGGATGACAGGCACCAGCCGTTCCTTGTCGCCCTTGCCCACGATCCGCAGCATTTCGCCCAAGGGCACGTCCTTGCCCTTCAGTCCCAAAGCCTCGGATATCCGAAGCCCGCAACCATAAAGCAATGTGACAACCGCCTGATCCCGCTTGGCCACCCAGTCTGTCGTCGATTGCAACTCGACCGTATCCAGCATGGCGCGGGCGGCATCCTTGGCCAGCGGACGCGGAAGTTTGCTTTTAAATCGGGGGCTTCGCGTCATCAGAACCGCGGTCGGGTCAAAGCTTTCCCGCTCGGCGATCCAACGCACGAAGTTCTTCACAGCCGACAGCGCGCGCGCCAATGACCGCGCGCCAAGCCCACGGCCCCGTTCGTGAGCCATCCAGGCGCGCATGGTCCGTGTCTTGATGCGGCCAAGATGGGCGGTGCCCAGACCATCGCCTTCAAATCCCTGCAAAAACTCCAGAAACGCCAGAACATCGGCACGGTAAGCCTCGACCGTCTTGTCAGACCGGCCAGCGACAGAGTCCAGTTCGGCCAGCCAGCGCTCCAGGGCGTCCCTCAGACCGGGTTGGATCACTCCAGCCAACGGCGCATCGCGCGCTCGAAGACGCCCCCCATGAAATCCAGCAAATCGGTTCCCTGGTTCGGCGAGAAATGCATCGGGCTGTCTGACGCAAAGCCAAGCATGCCCGGAAGTCGGCCCTCTCCGAAGTCCAACGCGATGCAGGCCTCGGACCGTACCCAATCGGCGGCTTCGCCATAAACAAGACCCGCATTGCCGTCTGCCCGCCGTAGCGTGACACGGCGCAGGGGGCGGCCTTGTCCCATGTAATCGTTGATAAATCCCGGCTGAACCACCGCCAGGACATTGCTGCCCAAATCGCCTTCGGGCACCTCCTGGCTTTCCAGAACCAATCGAACCCGACCAACGCGCAGAATGTCGGCCACGTCGGTGCCAAGGCGGCTCAGAAAGTCGTCGAAGGTCAGGGGTTCCAGGAATGCATTGACCGCCCGATGGACCTGGTTCATCCCCGCCAGGTTCTCATAAGCTGCCGCTATGACCGATCGGTGCGTGTCCTCAAGGCGCTGAAGCCGGGCTTCCAACCGCTCCATCGCAACGCCGCGCAGATCGACAATATTGCCGCCCATGGCTCGGTCGTTGGCGGCGATCAACGCGCGCATAACATCAGGATCTTCAAGGATTACATCGGGTTCCTGAAGAATACGCGTGCGCACTTCTTCGGCGATGACTGCCTGCTCGTTCATGTATATCTGCCTCTCTTGTCCCACTCTGTCGGCGGGTCTTGTTTCGCCGGAGGATGACAGGGGAGGATGCGTTTCTCAAGAGTCTTGGTGCCACTCTCGCGGTGTCGCGGCAGAGAAGCCACGCCTTTCGGTCAGGCTTCGGGCAGAACGGCGCCGGGGTTCATGATCCCGTCCGGATCCAAGGCGGTTTTGATCGCGCGCATCGCGGCAAGTTTCGCCGGGTCGCCATAGCGTTGCAGTTCTTCCGCCTTCGCTCGCCCGATGCCGTGTTCGGCACTGAAACTTCCGCCCCGGGCCATGACCATATCATGCAGACACCGTGTCACTTCGCCCGACTTGCCGGCATAATCCGCGCGGGTCTTTCCCTTTTCTGGAAATACGTTGAAGTGCAGATTGCCGTCGCCAAGATGCCCGAAGGCATTGATACGGCAGGGGATTATGGCGGAAATCCTCGCTGACGCATCTTTGATGAAGTCCCCGATCTCAGACAATGGAACAGATATATCATGCGAGGCGATCGACCCGATGCGCCGGTTCGCCTCGGGAATGGTTTCGCGCAGGCTCCAGAATTCGCCGCGCTGCTGACCGCTTTGTGCGATCACCCCGTCATCGACCAGATCGGCGGCCACCGCCGCTTCGAAAACGCGGCCCATGAGTGCTTCGGCATCGTTTCCCGCCCCCAAGCCGATCTCGGCGAGTACGGACCATCTCGGAGGTGTTGAAAAAGGCTGTTTCAGATCAGGATGCGTTTCAGCCAGGAAATCAAAGGCCTGGTCCGGAATGAGTTCGAACGCCGAAACGGTTTCCCCGACTTGGTCGCGAAATATGCCCAGAAGACTGAGCGCTGCATCGGGCGACGGCACAGACAGAAACGCGGTGGCGACCGCATGCGGCAAAGGGAAAAGCTTGAGCGCAGCCGCAGTGATTATGCCAAGCGTCCCCTCGGCGCCAATGAGAAGGTGCCGCAGATCATAGCCGGTGTTGTCTTTTCTGAGCCGTTTCAATCCGTGCAGGATTTCTCCGTTTGGCAGAACGGCCTCGATCCCAAGGCAGGCATCGCGCGCCATGCCATATCGCACAACGTTCAATCCGCCCGAATTCACCGACAAGCCGCCCCCAATCCGGGCGCTGTCCTGACTGGCATAGCTAAGGGGGAACAGACGCCCGATTTCTTGCGCGGCGTCCTGAACGGTGGCGACGGTGACGCCCGCCTCGACGACAATGACATCTTCTGATGGATAGACCGCGCGGATCGCGTCCATCTTCTCCAGCGACAGGATCAAAGTTGCAGGCGGCGTCAGCGCGATCTGCCCAGCCACCAGCCCGGAACCGCCACCGTATGGCACAAGGCCGACGCGGGCCTTTCCACAAATGCCGACGATTGTGGCGACGTCTTCGGTTGACCGGGGCAGAGCAACGAAACCTGCCGTGCCGTGAAAGAGCCCGCGCGGTTCTTCAAGGTAGTTTGGATCCGCCGTTCGCACGGCTATTCCTGCCTGGCTCAGTCGGTCTGCAAAGGCGCCATCTGCATGATTTAGCATGCGGATTGGGTACGAGTGGGGGCTGGATCTGTCAATGCGGGCTAGTCATCGAAGCTTTCCAGATAGACGGGTTGCAGCACAACCACAGTAGGGCGCGAGGGAAGGTCACGCAGCGAAACCTCAATCTCGCTGCCCTGCCGCCGGTCGATGTCGAATTCGTCCGACACGGCGGCAAGAAACCGTTCCAGCGAATGACCCGAGAACCAGTGCATGGGCAGCACGATCGAACTTCGCAGTCGCTTCACGATCCGCACCATGGTTGGAATGTCGACCGTCAACCCGCCGTCCACAGCCGCCATCACGATGTCAAGCCGACCGATGGCGGCATAGGTTTCGTCCGAAGGTTCGTGGTGCAGATGCCCCAGATGGCCAATACAAAGCCCAGCGACTTCGAAAATGAAGATCGAATTGTTGTCCTCGATCCGGTCGTCGGTGAACCTGCTCCTGATATCGGTCGTGGCGTTGCGGATCAGCATCTCGCCCAGGTCCACGTAATGGTCTGCAGGCTCTCCGTTCTGCCGCCAGCCGGGAAGAACGTTCGGAATGTCGGGGTGCGGGAATGCTGTCCAGTGGCTGTCATGGGCGTTGTTCATTGTTACGACGTCGGGAACCAGACTGACGCCGCCGATGAACCCGGTATAATCGGTCACGGCATTCAACCCGCCGTGGCTTTGGATCAGGTACATCGAGTGGTTGATATAGGTCAGCCGTGCCGTGAATTCATCGGCTGTCGGTGTATTCCAGGCAACCTTGTGGACAAAGTTCAATTCGGGCGACATGTCGGCGATTGCAAAGCAATGGCTGGGTCGGCGGTCTTGCGCCATGGCGGGTGCGGCGAAAGCAATCAAAATGATGAAGACAAATAGACGCTGCATCTGGAAACCTCCCTAGAGAATCAAGCCTAGCGCGATGTGCCCGATTTCCCAAATCCTCCCCGTTGCGGTTTCTTGCCGAAGCGGACACAGTCGGCTGACACGTGAATGGGGAGACGCCGTATGACCTTTGTCATGGCCATTGATCAGGGCACCACGTCCAGCCGTGCCATCCTGTTTGACAGCGCGATGAAGATCGCCGCCGTGGCTCAGAAAGAGTTCCCGCAGCATTATCCGGCCAGTGGTTGGGTCGAACACGACCCCGAGGACCTTTGGCAGACAGTTCTCGAAACCGCCCGCGAGGCGATGGAAAAAGCGGGCGCGGCGCCTGCGGATATTGCGGCCATCGGTATCACGAACCAGCGGGAAACGACGGTTGTATGGGACAAGGCGACCGGCAAGGCGGTTCATAACGCCATCGTTTGGCAAGATCGCAGAACCGCGGATTACTGTGCCGAAATGGTGGCTGCGGGTCATGAAGAGACGATCACCGCAAAGACCGGGTTGCTGTTCGACCCCTATTTCTCGTCAACGAAGTTGAAGTGGATTCTTGACCAATCTGGTGATCTTCGCGACCGGGCGCGCGCCGGACAGCTTTTGTTTGGCACGGTCGACAGCTATCTGATCTGGCGGATGACCCAAGGTGCTGCGCATGTGACGGATGCCACCAATGCTGCACGGACCATGCTTTACGACATTCACAAGGGTGCCTGGTCAACAACCATCTGTGACATGCTGGATGTGCCGATGCAGATGTTGCCCGAGGTTCGCGATTGTGCCTCTGAATTCGGTGTGACGGATGTTTTCGGCGGCGCGATCCCGATCCTCGGCGTTGCCGGCGACCAGCAGGCGGCGACGGTGGGGCAGGCCTGTTTCCAGCCCGGCATGATGAAATCGACCTATGGCACCGGTTGCTTTGCGCTTTTGAACACCGGCGATGTGGCCGTGCGGTCCGAGAACCGGCTTTTGACAACCATCGCGTATCAGTTCGACGGCAAGCCGACCTATGCGCTTGAAGGGTCGATCTTTATTGCGGGTGCGGTGGTCCAATGGCTGCGCGACGGGCTGAAGATCATAACCGAGGCCGGTGCAACCCAGGCCATGGCGACAAAGGCTGACGACACGCAATCCATAGTGATGGTGCCTGCGTTTACCGGGCTGGGGGCGCCCTATTGGAATCCGGATTGTCGTGGTGCGATTTTTGGGCTGACCCGCAATTCGGGTCCGAACGAGTTTGCCCGGGCCGCCCTGGAAAGTGTCGGGTATCAGACGCGCGACTTGCTTGAAGCCATGCAGGCGGATTCGCCTGATCTGAACGACGGTGTTTTGCGCGTTGATGGAGGCATGACGGCCAGCGATTGGACAATGCAGTTCCTTGCCGACGTCATCGGAGCGCCGGTGGACCGGCCCGTGGTGCAGGAAACCACAGCGCTTGGCGCCGCCTGGCTCGCCGGGATGAAAGCGGGGGTTTACCCCGATGCGGCGGGATTTACCGACAGTTGGGCGCTGCAGCGTCGGTTTGAACCTGCGATGGAAGCCGCAACCCGGGATGCCAAGTATGCCCTTTGGAAAAAGGCCGTTGCCGCAACCATGGCGGTCTGATCGGCGGAAATCGGCCTGATCTTAGACAACTTCCGCTGCTTTTTTGACACGGATGTGCTAGAAGGATGGTGGGTGGCTTTTTTGGCCACCCTTTTTTGTTTGAACCTTAGGAGTCCCAGATGACGCAATCGTTTCAGTCGCCCCGATCCCTTGGAATTCTGCTGGTCGAGGATGAAACTGTTGCCGCCATTGATTTTGAATGTATTGCCGAGGATCTGGGTCACAGGGTTGTCGCCGTGGCGGTAACGCCGGTTCAGGCGCGGCGGGTCATGCGGGACCTGGGGCATCGCATTGATCTTGTGGTGTTTGGCGCGCGTCTGATCGGGCTATCCAGCCTGGAATTCGCCGGTTCGCTTGCTCGGTCCAATAGGGCGGCAGTGGTGACTTCGAACATTGCCGAGGCCGACCTGCGCAGCGAAGGGTTCGAAGAGCCTTGTCTCGCGAAACCGTTTGATTCTGCCGAGGTCACCCGATTGCTTCGCGTGGTTGAACACGTGGTTCAGCGCGCCGCCTAAACCCTATGATAGGGACTGCCTGCCAGAATTGAGGCTGCACGATACAGTTGTTCGGCCAGCATCACGCGTGCCAGCATGTGCGGCCAGACCATAGCTCCGAAACTGATCGCGAAATCAGCCTGATCGCGAATTGATCGGTCCAGCCCGTCTGCGCCCCCGATGACAAATGCAGCCTCGGGGCAGCCTTGATCACGCCAGGTTGCAAGCTGCTTGGCAAATTGCGGCGACGACAACATGCGTCCGCGCTCGTCCAGAACGATCACGGGTTTGATGCCAACGGTCGCCTTGATCAGCAAAGTCGCCTCGGCAGGCTTTCCCGATTTCCTTGCTTCAACTTCCTGCAGCGTCACCGGGCCCAAGCCATGTGCCCGGCCGGTTTTGTCAAAACGTGAAAGATAGTCGTCGACCAGCGCGGCTTCCGGCCCTCTGCGAAGCCGACCGACAGCGGCGATTTTCAGGCGCACGGGCGGCGGTTCAGCTTTGCGAGGCCGTAGCCTCGCCCGGGGTCAGCCACATCTTTTCAAGCTGATAGAAATCGCGCACTTCGGGGCGGAAGACGTGGACAATGATATCGCCGACGTCGATCAGCACCCAGTCACCGGCGCTTTTGCCCTCGACCTTGGACAATCGTCCGTGATCCTGCTTTAGCTTGTCGACCAGATGTTCGGAAATCGCGCCGACCTGACGGGACGATCGACCAGAGGCGATTACCATCCAGTCCGCCATTTCGCTCTTGCCGCGCAGATCTATTTTCACGATCTCTTCGGCTTTGCTGTCTTCAAGTGATGTCAGGATTACGCCTAGCAGTTCATCGACCGCGAGGGGCGTGGCATTGCCGGTCATTGGCGCTCCGGCGTTCTCGGCGGCCTTGCCACGGGCCGCGTCTTGGACGTGAGACAGGACATTGTCCTCCTTGGTTGCGCACCGAACACTGGCTTCGGCGCTTGCCTAATCAAAATGTAGCAACTCTGGAGAGCGATTCCAAGATTTCGAGGGGGTTGCGATGTCAGCTTTTTTGCGAATGTGCGGTGTAGGCAAAAAATGGCGTAGGATATTGAAATCTAAAAGAAATCAATCTCATGATTGCGAGAACTAGTAATCTCGCTCGAAGAAAATGCCGATGCTGGTGTCACCGTCGTTGCCCACGCCGCCCTTTACGGTCACCGAGGGCGACAGGTCCAGGTTCAGGTTCAGGCGGGTTTCCCCAGCGCTGTCTATTGTCACATCAGTGTATACATTCTCGCTCAGATAGGCCCCTGCACGCACGGCGGTATTGCCGTCTTCACTGGTTGTGACGTCCAGATCCGCAAGCCCGGTGCCAGACCGAATCTTGCCAACGACACCTTCGCCCCCGCGTCCGGCAAGTGTGCGAACTGCAAGCGCGAGGCGCGCGGCCTGAAGGGGGCTGAGGGTTTCCAGCCCGCGCCCGAAGATCAGGCGGGCAAGGACTTCTTCCTGCGGCAGATCAGGGTCGGAAGAAAAGGTAATGTCCGGGTTTCCGGCAGGGCCGATGACGGACACGATTACGAGGTATTCGTCGGCCTGGGTCGAAGCGCGCAGATCAATCCAGGGATCGAAACTGCCTTGCATTGTTATCCGTGCGCGATCCAGTTCCAACCTGCGGCCAAGGATATCAAGACGCCCGCGGATCAATTCGAACCCGCCTTCGGGAACGACATCCGCCGTCGTTCCGGCCAGCCGCAAAGCGCCGCCAAACTCGCTGTCCAACCCCCGTCCACGGACAAAAATCCGGTTCGGCGCGCTGATCGTCAGGTCAAGCGGGAAGGCGGGACCGCCACCCGCGCCGTTCGACTGCCCGATTAACCCGGCACGACGGCGTGTACCACGCACCGGCGGTGGTTCGTTCAGATGTACGATTTCGGGGATCGCGTTTGCCCCGCCCAGCCCGGAAGACGGGATGCGCACTTCGGTTTCGCCAAGGGTCAGATTGCCTGCAATGCGCGCACCCTGGTCCAAGGGGCCGTCAACGGTGATCGTCCCGCTGACATCGGTTTGAAATAGCCGAGGATCCGACAAGGCGGCCTGGCGAAGTGTCAGGGCCAACTGGGCGGGATAGGGCGCGGTCAGGGATAGTGGCCCGGCTAACGAAAATCGCCCGCCATCCTGAACAGCGCCGTCAATGGCAAGCTCGGCCCGCCCGCCGGACAAATCGACTGCGATATCGACATCGTTCAAGGCAATTCCGGGCTCGGGCGCGGTGATCCGCGCCCCCGGGGCCGAGATGCGCCCGCTCAGGCTGGACAGGGCAATCGGTCCGGACAGGCGCAAATCGAAATCCGAACGTCCTGCGATTGTGTTTGGAACGATGAAGCGATTGGCCAGGGCAAGCGGGGCTTGACCATTCAGATCAAGCTCTGCGGTGCTAAAATCCGACTGCGCTGTTCCCTGAACGCTTGTCCTCGATCCACCAGGACCCTCGGCCTGGAGCGCAATATTCATGGTGGATTGGCCTGTTTCCTCGATCGTGCCCATGACCGCCAGTGGTCCGGGAAATCCGGCAGCGAAATCTGCAAGATTCCTCAGACGCGCGGCAAGTTCGATCCGGCTGGCACCTTGGGCAATCCGTCCCTGGGCCGTTGCAGTCATCGCTCCGGTATTAACGCTTAGGTCTGAAATCTGCGCCGATTTGGCCGACCCAAGTGCCCTCAGCCGCGCGGTCAGGTCACCGGCTAGAAGCGTGTTCAGATCACTGGATCCAGTCGAAAGACCGGTGCCTTCCACATCGACAGCCAGATCGAAATCGTCGAATTCGGCGTCGGTTTGCCCTTCAAGAGTGACTTTGATCGCGCCGCCAAGGGGTTGATCGGCGATCTCTGAAAGCTTGGCCAGATCGGGCACTTCAGCGGTTGCCCGACCTGCAAAACGGGGGATTGCGTAAACCCCGGACAACCGTCCATTGGCCGTGATTGTCGCCTCGGTCCCCGCGAGGTTGGCGTCAATTGACCAGTTCCGTCCATCGTCCTCTTGCCCATTCAGATCAAGTCGGATCGGGCCCGTTAGCCCATCCAGCAAAAGCGATGCGTCCGAGATTAGGCCGCGCAGGCCAAACTCGGATCCGCCGGACGTTAGCGTGGCATTGCCGGTCAGGCTGGCCTCTTGACTTTCCAGTCTGGACAGAACCGCATTGATGCCCGTGGCATCTCGTCTGACATGGAAATCCAGGGAAGACACGCCTTTCAGCACCGCGTCTGCGCGCGGATCATCAAGTGAGATGTCCCGACCTTCGCCCTTGGCGGCAATGTCGAATGTTCCGGCCAGTGGTGCAGCATCGAACGTGACGTCAACATCGACGGCCCCGCCAAGCCTTCGGTCCGCAAGGGCGGAGTAAGGTGTCAGGTCGCCGATGCTGGCGTTGACGCCACCGGTCAAGCTGGGTCCCTCGTCGGAAAAAGCAACCTCGGCCGTGCCGGTCAGCGTCGTTGGCCCACCCTCAAGCATGAGGCTTTGCAGTCGCAGCGGCTGGCCGTCGATCCAGTCGATCCGTGCCGTTCCCTTGATGTCATCCCCCAGGGCTTCTGCAACCTTCGGGGCGCCGAACTCTGGCGATGCCGCTTCGAAATCAAGGTTGGCCGTTATCTGCTTGGTGCCTTGGGTCACGATCTGCCCCGCACCCTCCAAAGTCAGCGACCGGGCAGAAAAGTCCGGGCGCACAAGGTGCGCTATTTCAAACCGGCCGGTCCAGTCGTCGCCGGTTTCGGCGTCAAAACCAAGTGACAGATCAATACGGTCCACCTGCGTCACTTCTCCGGGAAGAGGCAGGGTCACGGGTTGACCATCGACCGCGGCAATTTTTCCCAAAAGCCGAAAGTTGCGCGGCAGACCATCGGTCCCGATCCTGCCCGAACCGTCAAGCGCCAGGACCCTGGACTGGAGCGAGAGACGGTCGATGGTCAGCTCCCCGTCGCTTTGCAACAGGATGTCCGCATCAAGGTCGATCTGCTCGCCGAAAAACGGGCGATAATCGGGGGCAAAGACCGGGGCAATATCGCCGCTGATGTCGGTCGTGTAGCGGCGGCCATCGGTCGACTTGGTCGTTGTGATTTCGCCAGCCAGACGTTCCGAACCATCCGTGGCCAATCTGACCGATGCGGCGAATTCATCGAGAGGTGCATCTCCGGTGATCTGAAAGTCTACGGAAGGGCGATCCGGTAAATCCAGAAGATTTGCCAGCACACCGTCGGGCTCTTCGGTGACAGAGAGATCAAGCGCCAGGTTGGTCGAAGTGTTCGAATAGGTGCCATCCAGGGCGAAATTGCCGCGTCCGTCCAGCCGCACGATATCCAGTTGCGCGGTGCCTTCGCCGTCTGCAAGATTTATTGCGCCGGTTACAGAGGCTTCGATCTCGGCCCCGATGATCGGTTCGCCCACAAACACGCGGTCAGCCGCCAGTTTGGCGATGTTGATGCTGACCGGCAGTTCGGGAAGGTTGAACCCGGAGGCTTCAGGAGTTGGTGCGGTGTCGTCCGAGGCAAGCGGGCCACGGGGCAAGAGAACCTCGGCGGCGGTGATCTCGGCAACCTCGACCTGGCCCCGAAGCAATGCGCCTCGATTCCAGTCAAGCACGGCGTCCGTGACGGTCAGCCAAACGCCATCGCCGTCGGAAATTGTCAGGCTATCCATCGTGGCACGCCCGCTCAGCGCGCCCTCGAACCCGTCGATGACCACGGTGCGACCGGCGTCCGACAACTGATCTTCGATCAACTGCTCAAGAAAGCCGCCTTGATCTTCGTTGTTGTCGGCATTGTCGGTTCTGAACAGGCGATCAAAAAAGCCCGGGTTGTCGTCCTGAACCTGGGCGACTGCTGTGGTGGCAAATCCGACAAGGATCAGTGACCAGATCAATCGCATCAGAACGCCTGCCCGATGCCGATGTAGACATAGAAATCGGACGCGGAAGTGTCGCCCGAGACAGGGGTCGCAAGATCAAGCCGTATCGGGCCAATCCCTGTGTTGTAGCGGACCCCGAGGCCCGCTCCGGCATGGCTGTCGCCCGTGAAGTCGGGGAAACTCTCGCTGCCGACATACCCCCAGTCGGCAAATGCCACCAATTGGATGTTGTCCGAAATACCCGCACGAAGTTCTCCGGACAGCGCCAAAAGGCTGCGTCCGCCAGTTGTAAGGCCACCCTGCTCAACGCCAAGCGACTGGTAATCCTGCCCGCGCACGGATCCACCGCCCCCAGAATAGAACCGATAGAATGCGGGGCTTTCCACCAGGGAAGGGCCGAACAGCGCGCCAAGCTGCATGCGGCCGGCAAAGGTCAGGTTTCCGGCCGTTCGATAGGCCCGCGCGTCAAATTCCAACTGTGCGCCGTCCGAGGTTCCCGAAAGACCGGCGAAAGGGGTTGTCGTCAGATCAAGGAAATAGCCTTCGGTCGGGTTCAACGCATTGTCCCGCCGATCCAGAACCGCACCCAATGGCAAGGTCAAAAGCTCGAAGGTTTCCGGGCCGAACGCATCGGTGGTCTCTGAATAGAGATACCCGATGCCGCCTTCGACGGTCAGATCCTCGGCGGCATAGCGCGTGAAACCAAGCGTGAACTCGCCGGTGTCAGATGTGAAATCCGGTTCGTCCAGCATTTCCACCTGGAACTCGGCAAAAAAGTCCGTGTCGGCCTTGGGGGTCGCGGGGCGTTCGTATCGGGCACCAAACTGGTAATCCGTGCCACCCGTTTCGCCACCAAGTCCGGAGATGTCGCCATCCACACGAAACCTTTCGGCCCCGCCCAGAAAGTTCCGGTGCAACCAGAAAGCAGACAAGGTGGCGCCCTCGACGGTACTGTACTCAGCCCCGAAGCCGAACCGGCGCGGGGTTTGCTCAACAACCCCGATAGACAGTGGCAAGGTGTTGTCGGGTCCGATTGTCTCGGCTTCGGCAACTGACACCGAACTGAAACTTCCAGTGCGCCGCAATCGACGCTCGGCCTGTTCGATTTCCTTTGGATCAAATGTGCGGCCTTCCTCCAGGCCGGCGATCTTCAGGACACGTGCGGTTCGGACATCTTCATTTCCCGCAACGGATATATCGCCGAAAGTCAGCCTGGGGCCCGGATCAAGGCGCAGGCGTGCGTCCAACTGGTTGGCCCCGTGGCGTGCGGTTATTTGCTGATCGGCAATGCGCGCCTTGGCGTGTCCTTGATCTCGCCAGGCACTGATCGATTGTTCCGCCGCAACGGCAATCGTGCCAGTCCGGGCCGGAGCGGTTCGGCGAAAGCCTTCGGGCAAAACGGTGCCGGCGGCCAGTGGACCGGCAAAGGCGGTTCCAAAACGATAAAGCGGTCCGGGCTGTATGCGAATGCGAATCTCGCGGATGGTCTTCGGGGCGGAAAAACCGGGGATCGCGGCGGCTTCGCGACCGTCGATCCGGATGGTGATAATCCCACCATAGCGCGCATTCGCATAAAGCACGCCAAGCAATCGTTCATAGTCAGCCTGGGCAGCGGCTAGTAGGGGTTGCGACGCGGTTGTGCCTTCATTGCGGGCCTGCAAGACAAGCGACGCCGCCGCCAGTTCGTCGCGCAAATCGGCGCTGGCCCCAGGGGTTTCAAAAACCACACGAGTTTGTGCCGCTGCCGCAAACGACAGGGTCAGGGTCGTCAGAACTGTCAGCAGGATGACCCGAACCATGGGTACGACATGCTCCCCTACACCGCCTATTAGGCTAGATATAGCCCGCCGCGTCCAAGCAACAGGGGCAAGGAAGTGTAGTTTGGTGCCAGTCAGGATATTGCCGCGCGGTTCGACAACGTTTGGTGCGTGTGGAAAGCAAAGCACTTTCAACTGCGATGCAAACAATTTGCCAAACGTAAAAGGGACACACCGACCCATCACTCGATAAAAACCGATCAATGCAGTGCGCAATCCAATAGCCACGCGGACATGTCTGCACTTTGGCCCCTCTTTTGGATTTGCGGTCAGGTCTCGCGATAGCCAAGGCTGAAAGCCCTTGACTTTTTGAGAATGGTTCGCAAGTATGCTGCGATTGCGAATTATTCTCAAACCAGGACTGCATCAGGGCATGTTGAACAGACGTACAGTTTTGAAAGGCATCGGCGGCGGCGTACTTGCCGTAAGTGTACCGGTGACCCCAGTGCTTGCGGCGGATGGGCGCGTCTCTGTGGTGGCGACGACCGGCATGATTGCCGACACCGTGCGGCAGGTCGGTGGTGATCTGGTTGCCGTCAAGGCCCTGATGGGCCCAGGGGTGGACCCCCATGCCTATCGCCAGACGCGCACGGACATCGTGGCGATGGCCAAGGCTGACCTGGTGCTTTGGAACGGTTTGTTTCTGGAAGCCCAGATGGAAGATGTGCTGGGCGATCTGGCGCGCCGCACACAAGTCGAAGCCGTTGCGGAACACGTTCCTGCCGACAACCGTATTGCCCACGACAGCTATACTGATCGTTTTGATCCCCACGTCTGGATGGATCCGGCCCTTTGGAAAATCGTTGTCCTTGCCGTCAGTGACGCCTTGGTGGCGGTCGCGCCTCAACACAAGTCACTGTTCAGCGAAAACGCCGACAGAATGCTGGCCGACCTGGATAATCTGATTGCCTATAGTTCGAACGTGCTGGCCACTGTGCCAGAGGGCGCACGGGTTCTTGTCACGGCCCATGACGCATTCAACTATTTCGGGCGTGCCTTTGGATTTGAGGTGATCGGCATTCAAGGTATCTCGACCGAAAGCGAGGCGGGATTGAACCGCATGACCGAACTTGTCGACGTTCTTGTCGACCGCAAGATCAGCGCTGTCTTCGTAGAAAGCTCGGTCTCGGATCGGTCGGTTCGCGCGCTGATCGAGGGTGCGGCGGCACAAGATTGGAACGTGCGGGTCGGTGGCGAATTGTTCTCGGATGCCATGGGCGCGCCGGGTACCTACGAAGGCACCTATATCGGCATGATTGATCACAACGTAACCGTGATCGCTGCGGGTCTGGGCGGAACCGTGCCAGATCGCGGTATGAACGGAAAACTGAGCGTGGGAAGTTGACGATGGCCGAACAACACCTGACTGACATTGACGCCCTGGCTGCACGCGAACAGGAAATCGCCCAAAGCCCCTTCGCCATTCGTGGCCTGACGGTGTTTTACGATCAGAAGCCCGCCGTCTTCTCTGTCGACGCCACCTTCCGCCCCGGAAAGCTGACCGCGATTATCGGCCCGAACGGTGCTGGCAAGTCGACATTGCTGAAAGCCGCGCTTGGGGTGGTGAAACCGCTTGCAGGGTCGGCGACGGTCTTTGGCGCTCCCATGATCGAAACGCGCGATCGCGTGGCCTATGTGCCGCAGCGCGCAAGCGTCGATTGGGAGTTTCCGGCGCGGGTATTTGATGTGGTTGGCATGGGGCTTTACCGCGGCCTGGGTCTTCTTGGCCGGTTTACCGGGACACATCGCAGCAAGGTGATCGACTGCCTGAAGCGTGTGGGCATGGAGGATTTCGCCATGCGCCAGATCGGCCAATTGTCGGGCGGACAGCAACAGCGCGTGTTTCTGGCGCGCGCACTTGCACAGGATGCCGAACTTTACTTGCTGGACGAACCATTTGCCGGCGTCGATGCGGCCACCGAGCGGGCGATCATCGAAGTTCTGAAAGATCTCCGAAACGCAGGCAAGACCGTGGTCGCCGTTCACCATGATCTGTCCACTGTCAGGGATTATTTCGACGACGTCCTGATACTCAACGTGCGCAAGGTCAGCGAAGGCACCGTGGATCAGGCCTTTACGGCCGAGGCATTGGACAGGGCTTATGGCGGGCGACTTGCGACTGCCGAGATCGACCGACTGCCGGTGACGGGCTAGGCCCATGTTCCAGGACGCGCTGACGTTTCAGCTTGGCTATAATGCCTCGCTCGTCACCATTGGTGCCGTGCTTTTGGGCATTGCGGCGGGAGTAACGGGGACATTTCTGTTCCTGCGAAAACGCGCCCTGGTCAGCGATGCGATTGCCCACGCCACATTGCCGGGCGTCGGTCTGGCCTTTATCGCCATGACACTCATGGGCTTTGACGGGCGGAACCTGCCGGGATTGCTTTTGGGTTCCGCGATTTCGGCCATGCTTGGATTGATGGCGGTGCAGTGGCTGTCGTCGCGCACGCGGTTGTCGGAAGATGCCGCAATCGGTGCGGTGCTTTCGGTCTTTTTCAGCTTTGGCATCGTTCTTTTGACCGTCATCCAGACCATGTCCACGGGGCGACAGGCCGGGCTTGAAAGCTTTCTTTTGGGGTCCACCGCCGGCATGCTTTATTCCGACGCGCTTTTGATTGCTGTCGGGGGGCTGGCGGTGATGGCACTTGTGTTTGTGTTTCGCCGCCCGATGACGATGGTGTCGTTCGATCCGGGCTTTGCCGCGACCAGCGGCATGAACCTGGACCGCATCGACATGGTGATGATGGGGCTGGTGCTGGGCGTCACCGTCGTAGGGCTGAAGATCGTCGGCCTGATCATGATTGTGGCCCTTTTGATCATCCCGCCGGTGACGGCACGGTTCTGGACAGACCGCGCGGGGTATGTCGTGGCCTTTGCCGGGCTGTTTGGTGGCCTTTCGGCGTGGATCGGGGCCGCACTTTCGGCCAGTGCGCCGGACCTTCCGACTGGCCCATTGATTGTTCTGATCGCCTTTGCGATTTTCCTCGTGTCGATGCTGCTTGCGCCCGGGCGGGGGTTGTTGTCGACCTACCTTCGACATCGGAAATTCCAGATCGGCGTTCATGTGCGCCAGGGATTGCTTGCCCTGGCCCAGGGCCTGCCGATCTATGAACCGCTGACGCTCAGGCTTTTGAGACGCGAAGGCCTGGCTCGGGCGGACGGTGTGGCGACCGAAAAAGGTGCGGCCCGCGCGGCCCGGGCGTTTCGGGACGAAAAACGGTGGGAGATTGCCCGCGCAACGCCGGAACTTGAACTGGCGGCGGCGCGCTATGACGGGCTGACCCGGATCGAAGATGTGCTGACCGCCGACCAGATTACCGAGATTGATCACCGGATCGGACCGCCAAGCGAGGTAACCCCGTGACCGGTGCCGAGTTTGTTCCCTTTTCTTTGGTGCCCATGCTGATCGGGTGCCTTGCCGCCGTATCCTGCGCGCTTCCCGGCAATTTCCTGGTGCTGCGCCGTCAGGCCTTGATCGGTGACGCGATCAGCCATGTCGTGCTTCCGGGCATCGTGGTCGCCTTTCTGTTGACCGGGGCTATTTCTACCTGGCCGATGCTGCTTGGGTCCGCTGCCGCCGCTTTGGTGGCCGTGGCCATGATCGAGGGTATTCGTCGCTTCGGACGAATTGAACCTGGCGCGGCCATGGGAGTGACATTTACGGCAATGTTTGCCGCCGGTGTCCTGCTTCTTGAGCAATCGGATACGTCCGGGGTTCATCTGGATGTCGAACACGCGCTATTCGGCAATCTGGAAAGCCTTATCTGGCTTGATGCAGAGGGCTGGGCGTCTCTCGTGGATCCCGTGGCGCTGGCTGGCCTGCCAACCGAGTTGTTCCGCATTGCGCTTGTCACGGGCTTGATTGGCGTTGGTCTGTTTCTTTTCTGGAGGCCGCTGGCCATTTCGACCTTCGACGAAGGCTTTGCGGGTACGCTTGATCTGCCGATCAGGGCCATCGGGCTGGGTCTGGTCATCGCTTCGGCCATTGCCGCGGTTGCTGCCTTCGATGCCGTGGGGTCGATCATCGTGATCGCGATGTTCATTTGCCCGCCCGCCGCCGCAAGGTTGATGACAAATCGGCTGGGTGTGCAGGTCGCCTGGTCGGTGATCTTTGCGCTGGTGTCGGCGGTTCTGGGGTTTGTGCTGGCAGGCTATGGCCCCCTGTGGCTGGGCTATGACAACGCGGTCAGTGCCGCTGGCATGATCGCCACCGTGTCCGGACTTATCCTGGCCGCCACGGCTCTTTTCGGGCCAGAAAGACGCTAAACCGGCAACGGGCCGTCGGTTTTCAACTGATCCATGACAATCTGGCTATGCACCCGCGCGACGGCGGAATGGGGCAGCAGGACCTCGTGAACGAGGGTGTTCAACTCTCCAAGGTCGGCGCAGTAGATGCGCAACAAGAAATCCGCCTCGCCGGTCAGGGTCCAGACGCTTGTAATCTCGGGCCGGGTTTCCAGAATGCGGGTGAAGGTCTTGACCTGGTCGGGGGCGTGCGTGGCCATTTCCACCGATACAAACGCCTGAATGGCAAGGCCAAGTTGCTGAGGGGAAAGCTTTGCCCGATAGCCTTCGATAAATCCTGCCGCTTCCAGCCGCTGCCGCCGCCGCCCGATTTGACTGGGCGACAGGTGAAGCATGTGGCCAAGCTGTTCTGATGTGAGTTGCGCGTCTTTTTGCAAGGCGGCCAATAGACGTACATCTGTATGATCCAGGTCATTCATGCGGGTATCTTGCATAATTATTCACTAATTCACAATATTCATGCGTTAGGTGCCAATTGAATGGCGCAAGAAACGCAGAACGCGCATGTTCGATGGCTTAGAACTGTTCTAGGCGCAAAATCATGAGGCACAAAAAATGGGTCCGTTCCCCCACGATACCCCGAAGGCAACGATTTCCCCGGACAATCCCGCCGGAACCGATGGGTTTGAGTTCGTCGAATTCGCCCATCCTGACCCGTCGGCCCTCCGCGATCTGTTTGCCAGCATGGGATATTCCCATGTGGCCACCCACAAGACCATGGCGGTCGAACTTTGGCAGCAGGGCGACATCACCTATGTGATCAATGCCGAACCGGGGACCCATGCGGCAGCGTTCATCGAACAACACGGGCCTTGCGCGCCTTCGATGGCCTGGCGTGTGGTAGATTCCCAACTTGCGCTGCAACATGCCGTCGAACGTGGTGCCGAAGAATACACCGGCCCCGGCAAGACCATGGATGTGCCCGCGATCATCGGTATTGGCGGCAGCCTGATCTATCTGATCGACCAGTATTACGAAACCTCGCCCTACAACGACGAATTCAATTGGATCGCCGCATCAAAGCCCGAAGGCGTCGGATTCTGGTATCTCGACCACCTGACGCACAATGTCTTCAAGGGGAACATGGATGTCTGGTTCCACTTCTATGGGGATCTGTTCAATTTCAAAGAGATCCGGTTTTTCGACATTGAAGGGAAGTTCACCGGGCTGCTCAGCCGTGCCCTGACCTCGCCCTGCGGCAAGATCCGCATTCCGATCAACGAAGACCGGGGCGAAACCGGGCAGATCGTCAATTACCTGAAAAAGTACAAGGGCGAAGGCATTCAACACATCGCCGTTGGCGCCCGCGATATCTATGCCGCCACCGACGCGATCCACGAAAAAGGCATCCGTTTCATGCCACCACCACCCGCGACCTACTACACGTTGTCGAAGGACCGGGTCGAAGGGCATCAGGAGCCTTTGGACAAGCTGAAAAAGCACGGGATCCTGATCGACGGCGAAGGGGTCGTGGATGGCGGTGAAACGCGGATCCTGCTACAGATATTCTCGAAAACCGTCATTGGCCCGATCTTTTTCGAGTTCATTCAGCGAAAGGGCGACGACGGTTTTGGCGAGGGGAATTTCAAGGCCCTGTTTGAATCGATTGAGGCCGAAGAGATTGCCGAAGGCGCCTATGGTGAGGTCGCCGCGGAATAGACTGACGTCAGTACCAGGCGTGCGGATGGATCGTGCGCCGATCAGCCCTTGGGCATGCTCAGGGACAGGGTGCGGTTGCCCTTGCGATACAGCAGTTCGGAATCCGTGATCTTCGCCACGGTACCGCCATCGACGCGGTCGCCGACCTTCACCTTGACGAACCGGCCAGACGACAACCGTACCAGGGCGCGCCGATCTGCCGGGGCCCCATAAACCCCGACAAGGTTGACCTTGTTCAGTCGGATCGCGTTCTCAACCGTCGCTTGCCGGGCGACCGAGGCGCTCGAAGGGATGGCCAGCCGGGGGGTGTCCTGTGGGCGGATCTCGGGTTCGGCATCGGACTCTAGCGCTGCTTCAATGGCTGAAGAGGTGTCGGGGGTTTCATAATCAAGCGAAGCCGTCAGGCGTTCGGCGTCACGTTGCACGATGGTTGTTGCAACGATGGCGTCAAAATCCTGCGGCCTACCGCGCGGCGCAAGGGACGTCGCAACCGCCAGTTCCGTCGCCGGAGCCGGCTCGGTTTCGCGGATGGCAACGGTCTGAGCGGACTCCGGGCGCGGCGGGGGCTTCAGTTCGGCAAGTTCGCTTCGCGATCTGCCTCCAAAGCGTTGGCGCTCGATGGCCTCGACAAACTTCACGGGTCGCTGACTTGGGGACGTGTCGGGTAGTGCCGCAGCGAAAGTCGTCGGTCTTGGAAGCCCGGGGTTGGACGTTTCGACCTCACTGGCCGGGTCACCTTCGCCCGGCACCTCGATCAAATCGGCTAATGCTTCTTCCACAGCGGTCGAGGCGTCGATGCCGGCAATCTCGGTTGTCGCCGGGTCAATTTCCGGCGGTGGTGCAGGTTGTGGCAAGGCATCGGCTGACAACCCCTGAACACTGGGCAGAGCGATGGCGTCAAAAGACAAGTCGCTGCGTTCTATCGAGGCGATATAGATACCGTCGGTCGTCTCGGCCACCTCATCCGATGGATCGGGGCCGGGAAAGGGGGCGGTGGTCTGGATAAGGGCAAAAGCCTCGGGCGAAGGCGTTCCGGGCACACTTGGATCATAGGCCGGCAAGCCTTCACCGGATCGCAGGGCCGACACCAACCGGGGTGCTTCCACGATCAGTGGCTGTTCATCCAGTGTTGCGATCTGGGGGATGTCGTCCGTTTCAAGCGCCGCCAGGTCCGACACGCTGCGCGCGGCCGAGGGCTGCGGCAAATCCGGCAGGTCATCGGTTTCTGGAAGTGCGGCGATGTCGGTTTTTTCGGGTGTTTCCGGGGCAGGCTCCAGCGCCGACTGGCCGTCGCTTGGCGTGGTCGCCTCGGTCACGGGCTGGATCGGTGCGCTTCCCGGGCCAAGCGGCAGAAGCTTCCAGACCAGCATGGCAATGCCAACCGTCAACAAGAAGGCAACCGCGAAAATCGCGGCGGTCCGCAAGATCGATGGCCCCTGACGGTGCACCTTGACGGATGCGGTTGGCGCAAGACTGGCCACATGATCCGATACTGAAGCAGCGGCGATGTCCGTGCGAACACGCGGCGGCGCCGACGGTGCCGAAATTGGGCGACCGGGGTTCAGCGGCGCTTCGGGTGGGGCGTTGACCTGCATGACCGGTGTCGTGTCTTCGACGCGGATTACAGGATCGCTGGCCGCCGGTATCGCTTCGGCGGGGACATCCGGGGCGGCGGGCGGCGGAGGTCTTGAAGGTTGGCGGGCTGTAACGAACTGGACCGGAATCTCTTCGGTTTCGTCACTGCCGCCGGGGTCTTCGTCGAAGATGCTGTGACTGGTAAAATCGGGATTGCGCGGAAAATCCTCGGGTTCAGCCAGCGAGGAAAATCCGCCGACGGGCAGGTTGCGCACCTCAGCGAAAGCTGCGGCCTCGTCCAGAGTT
Source organism: Silicimonas sp. (assembly GCA_013002465.1). Lineage (GTDB taxonomy): Bacteria > Pseudomonadota > Alphaproteobacteria > Rhodobacterales > Rhodobacteraceae > JABDJO01. The sequence continues at coordinate 30,453 of JABDJO010000051.1, forward strand.
TCCAGCGCGATGGCCGCGACGCGCGCCGTATTCGGCGCGGTCATTTCCCAATCCAGATCCAGTTCTTCGCGCGGATAGGGTGTCCGGCCCGCCATGGCCAGGTCAATTTCGGCGGCGGCGTGGGTATTGGATGAAACCTCGACATCGGTGTACAAGATCTGGTCGCGCGGCAAGAACAGCTCGACCGGCGCATCGCCGTCGATCTGTTCAACCATCGCCAACAGGCGATCCTCGATGTCTGCTCCGTCGATCTTTTCTACGGCGATTTCCCGCCAGTCTGCCCCTTCCCGGCGCATCAACCGGACGGCGGCCATGTCAAGATCGAAACCCCACTTGGTGCTCATGCATGACAGATACCATGGCTCATATTGTTCGTCACGTACGTTGACCCACAAAATTTGCATCTCGACGCGGAATTTTGCCGCACTACACTGATTGCTATTCCGCACCCCGAAGGAGCCCTGCCATGCGATTTGCCGCGACCATACTGACCCTTTTTCTGGTCACATCCCCGCTCGCCGCCAAGGCCGAGGAAATCCGCGAAATCATCGTGACCGGCGAGGGGCGCGTCAGCACAGAACCCGACATGGCCGTGATCAGCCTTGGCGTCACGCGCGAGGCGCGCACGGCGTCCGAGGCGATGAAGGACGCAAATGTTGCGGTCGCCAAGGTTTTGGAAGATGTCGAAAAGGCGGGTGTCTTGCCGCGCGACGTTCAAACGGCGTCGATCAGCCTTTCGCCTCGCTGGGATCACAGCAAGAACAACGCACCGCCGCAGGTGACGGGATATGTGGCGTCGAACACGCTGTCGGTCCGGGTGCGTGACCTGGATCTGTTGGGCGGCCTTTTGGACACGGTCGTCGGGTCCGGGGCCAACACCATGAATGGCCTTGGCTTCAGGGTCGCCGATCCACGTCCTTTGGAAGACGAGGCACGCGTTGCGGCGGTGAATGACGCAAGGGCCAAAGCCGGTCTTCTGGCCGAAGCTGGCGGTGCGCGACTTGGTCCGGTGCGCACCATTACCGAAGGCGCGGTGCAGGTTCCCGGGATGCCGATCGCCCAAGGCCGGATGATGATGGAATCTTCGGCCGTGCCGGTTGCGACGGGCGAAATCGACATCCGTGTATCGGTGACAGTGGTCTTTTCGATCGAGGACGACGACTAGTGCGCCATCAGTACCGGCACCTCCGACTCTTCCAGCATGTTGCGCGTCGTACCGCCAAGAATGGATTCCCGAAACCTTGAATGGCCGTAGGCGCCCATCACCAACATGTCTGCGCCCAGATCGTCGATGTGGCGCAGTATCACTTCGGACACCTTCGGCATGGTCTTGGCAACAACTGAAATCTCGACTGTCACACCATGTCGGCTAAGAAGTTCCGCCAGTTGTGTGCCCGGATCGGCCATGCCATCTGCCTGGCTGGGGTCGACAACGGCGATGTCGACTTCTGCCGCCCGCTTCAACATTGGCAAGGCCGCGCGGATTGCCGCCAGTGCCTCGGTCGACTGGTTCCAGGCGATAACGATCTTCTTGCCGTCCGGGCAGGACGACGCACCTTTCGGCATGACCAGCATCGGCGTGCGGCTGGAAAACAAAGCGGCCTCGACCACCGCCACATCTTCGGCGTTCCGCCCCGGGCCATAGGGTTGCGGCATGACGACCAGATCAGACAGGGCGGCGAAACGTGCAAGCACCTGCGCAACAGACCCGACGGGTGCGGCGATCGTCTGCATCCCCCAGGGGACCGTGGTGTTGTCCAGCACTGCCTTGGCACCGGCTTCCGCTTCGGCCAGATCGTCAAGAGCGTCCGACATGGCGCCCTGAACCAGGATGGACGTGCCGCCGCCAAAGTAGGTTTCCGGCGGCAAGCGTTCGATGCCCAGGGCCAAAACGTTCAGATGGGCCCCTTCGCGTTCAGCAAGTTCAAGCGCCGCAGCCAGATGCGCGCCGTCCAGCTCGGGGTTGCGAAACATTGTCACAAGCGTCTTGTAGCCCATGCCGTCCTCCTCTGATTACGGCGGTAAGCATACACGGCTGCGGCGTTTTTTCCTTGCGTTGGATCAATTCACGCGGCCAGGGGCAACGCTGAAACATCTGTTCGGGCAGCGGCCAGAGAGCCCTCGGAATCCCGCGCCAGGTTATCTGCGGCAATGAATTGCACATCGGTTATGCCCAGAAACCCAAGTATGTGGCGAAGATACCCGGTGGCGAAGTCCATTTCGGAGCCGACTTTGGTTCCGCCCGAAGCAACGCTGACGATTGCCCGCTTGCCTTCCAAAAGGCCCACAGGGCCGGTGTCTGTATATCGGAACGTGACACCCGCGCGCGAGATCTGGTCGATCCAGGTCTTCAACGTTGCAGGCACTCCGAAGTTATAGATCGGCATCCCGATCACCAACACATCGGCGCCTTGAACTTCGGCGATCAACTGATCTGACAGCTCAAGCGCGTCAGTCTGGGCCTTTGTTCGAGCATCCGGGTCGGCAAAGTTGGCCTCGACCCAGGTGGGCGTGATCTGTGGAAGAGCAGTCGAAAGGTCGCGGTGATTGACTTCAATCTCGGATCCGGCCGCAAGTCGGTCCAGGACGTTATTGTTCAGAGCACGCGTCACAGACGCATCCCCACGAGCCGAGGCGTCAATACGAAGAATGGTGGTTGTCATGGTGTGGTTCCTTCAAATTCGATTAAGCCGAACCTAGGTATTCCCCGAGCGGGTAAAACTGGCCGTTTTCACACGGCATCTGTGCAATTTTGCGTGATGAGCGGTGTTTCATATTGGACTATACGTTTTTTCGCACCAAAGATGCAGGCATCACAGCAGGGGATGTACATGTCGATCAGCACATGGGACGAAATTCGAACCGCCTTTCACGTGGCTCGGATGGGCACTGTCAGCGGAGCCGCCGATGCTTTGGGCGTTCACCACGCCACTGTCATTCGGCACATCGATTCACTGGAAGACCGATTGGGCGTCAAACTATTCCAGCGCCATGCCCGCGGCTACAGTTCGACCGAGGCCGGGCAAGACCTTTTGCAGGTGGCCCAAGCGACGGACGATCAGTTCGCGCAACTGGTCAACCGCATCAAGGGCAGGGGTGATGAGGTTTCCGGCGAACTTGTCGTGACCTCTCTCGCCACGGCCTCGTCGCGAATGACATCGACGCTGACCCGGTTTCAGGAGCAGTTCCCCGATCTGATCATTCGCTATCTGACGGGCGAAGAACTGCTTCGGCTTGAATATGGCGAAGCGCATGTGGCGATCCGGGCGGGCAGCAAACCCGAAAATCCCGACAATGTTGTGCAACAATTCGTGCCACAGGACGTCGCGCTTTATGCCTCACAATCCTATGCAGATCGCTACGGCCTGCCCGCCAATTTGAACGATCTGAACGGCCATCGCTTTGTCGGCCTGGACAATTTCAATTCACGCGCACCCTTTTTTCGCTGGCTTGCCTCCAGCGTGTCGCACGACCAGATCGTGTTCAGGGCTTCGGATGGAAGGGTTATCCGCGATGCCATACTGGCCGGCGTCGGCATTGGGTTCAGTACGGTATGGGAAGCCGAGCGTTATCCTGAATTGATCCGGATATTCGACCACCGGCCCGAATGGTCGATACCAACCTGGCTTGTGACGCATGTTGACTTGCACAGAACCACGAAAGTGCAGGCGTTTCTGAGATTCCTGAAAGAAGACGCGAAAACCTGGTAATCAGGCGCTGCCTCGCTTCAGGAAGAAATACGCAAGGATAACGCCGACACTGAACAGCAACGCGCCGGTCAGACCCTGCCCGATAGCGTCGGTCAACGGTTCGACAATGCTCATCAAAGTTCGTGTTTTGGATGATCCTCCGTCGTTTTCCGGAAGCTGGCCAAGGGCAACCGAGTACCCAAGCCAGCCGAACAGGCAAACGGAAATCAGTGCTTGGATATAGTGCATGACGGCTCCTGTCGTTGTCAGGGACAGCGTAAGCGAAGCATTCAGCCCCGGTGAAGGGCGTGCGCAGCAAGTGCCTTCAATGTGTGTCCGGAAGTTCACGCAGTAGGAATTGCTCGAACGCATCAAGGTCCACCGGCTCGAACTGGCCAAATCCCTGCATCCAGACGCTGGCATCCTTCATCGCACCGGGCTCCAGCTTGCACCAGGTGACCCGACCGCGCTTTTCCTGGCTGATAAGCTTGGCCCGGGTCAGAACCCCCAGATGTTTGGAAATCGCGGCCAGCGACATCTCGAAGGGCTCGGCCACGTCTGTCACGGCCATGTCGTCCTCCAGCAGCATCGTCAGGATCCGTCGCCGGGTCGGGTCGGTCAGGGCCGAGAATATGGTGTCCAGGTCATTGGCCATGGCGTCCAAGAATAAGGGCAGCGGGCGACCAAGGAAAGGCATTGGTTTCGCCGATGCGACGGACAAATAGGGTGGCCGTAATGCCGGTGCCCGGCGTTGATTGTTCCGTGCCTTCAGCGGATTGATGTGAAAGCGTTTCGAAAAGCTCAACTGAACGGTTGAATATGGGGCCCAGAGCGGGTGCATGAGAAAGTGTCGTTACTGCTGACAAATATCTATATTTCTCAATAACATAAATGCAAATCCCCTGCGACTCACCGTCGCTTGACTCAAGGCCCCGCCCTTCATAGATAGCCCGAGAGTTCTCATGAGGGCTGGTGCATGGCCGAAACCGATCAGGATCGGAAGGCCCGGCTGGACGCGTTAGAGGCAAAACTAGCCGAAAAACGCGTGTCAGACGCGCCAAAGCGCCATCAGGACGAGCACCATTCGCAGGTCCAGATGGCCTGGCGCATGGTGATCGAACTTGTGGCGGGGCTGGGGATCGGCCTGGGCATGGGATATGGGCTGGATTTGGTCTTGGGCACGTCACCGTGGCTGATGATCATCTTCGTGCTTCTGGGGTTTGCCGCCGGTGTCAAAACCATGATGCGGACCGCCCGGGAAATGCAGGTGCCGGAGACGTCCGGCGACGAGACGGAAAGGAATTGACGTGGCAGACGACGCACACGCAGAAGAAGGCGGGCTGGCCTTTCACCCGATGGACCAGTTCATCGTCAAACCCTTGTTCGGCGACGGACAGGTTGGCGCGTTCACGATCACCAATGTGACCTTCTGGATGGCACTGACCATCCTCTGTATCGCAGCGTTGCTGGTTTTGGGGACCCGGGGCCGCGCCCTCGTGCCGACCCGCATCCAGTCGATTGCCGAACTGGCCTATGGGTTCATCTACAAGATGGTCGAAGACGTCACGGGCAAGGACGGGCTGAAGTACTTTCCCTATATCATGACGCTTTTCATGTTCATCGTGTTCTCGAACTTCCTGGGGCTGTTGCCGCTGGCCTTCACGACCACAAGCCACATCGCCGTCACCGCCGTCATGGCCATGGCGGTCTTTCTGGCGGTCACAATCCTTGGTTTCGTAAAGAACGGCGCCGGGTTCCTCGGCGTTTTCTGGATCAGTTCGGCACCTCTTGTCTTGCGCCCCGTGCTGGCGATCATCGAGGTGATTTCCTATTTCGTGCGCCCGGTCAGCCACTCCATTCGTCTGGCGGGCAACATGATGGCCGGTCACGCCGTGATCAAGGTTTTCGCGACATTCGCAGGCATCCTCTGGATTGCGCCTGTGTCGATCCTGGCAATCACCGCGATCTATGCGCTTGAGGTACTGGTTGCCTTTATCCAGGCCTATGTCTTCGCAATTCTGACGTGCGTTTATCTGAAGGACGCGCTTCATCCGCATCACTAATCGAATTGGTGCGTGAGATCACGCACCCTACCTGACACTTCCAACGTAAGGAGAATTCAAATGGAAGGTGACGTCGTACAAATGGGAGCTTACATCGGTGCTGGTCTGGCCTGTACAGGCA
>JABDJO010000059.1 GCA_013002465.1 Silicimonas sp.
ATGATTGACGATGGTATTTTTGTTTGCTTACGCTGTCGAGAGAAATCCGACTCGAAAGGACGTGCCGTGGCAACTGACTTTCCGACCCAGGCGCGTGTCGTCATCGTGGGCGGCGGCATCATGGGCGGCGGGCTGGCCTATCACCTGGGCCACGAAGGCTGGGGTGCGGACACGGTGCTGCTGGAAAAAGCCGAACTGACCAGCGGCAGCACCTGGCACGCAGCGGGCCAGATCACTCATTCGACGTCAAGTTTCGGTCTGGGAAAATGCGTGGATTACAACATCGGGCTTTATTCCGGTGAACTTGAGGCCGAGACGGGCCAGCCGGTCACTTGGCACGGCTGCGGATCGTTCCGATTGGCCTACACGACCGACGAGATGGACTGGCTGCGCCACACCTTGTCGGTGGGTCGCGCGCTTGGTTTCAACATCGAACTGGTTCAGCCGGAACGGATCGCCGAGTTGCACCCGTTTTACAACCTGGACGGCGTTTTGGGTGCGCTTCACACACCGGATGACGGCCACGTGGATCCTACCAACGTGACCATGGCAATGGCTGCAGGGGCGCGACACAAGGGTGTGAGGATCATCCGCAAATGCCGCGCGACCAACATCACACAGACCGGGCAGGGCGCATGGCGGGTCGAGACCGAGCAAGGCGCGATTACTTGCGAACATGTGGTCAACGCAGGCGGTACCTATGCCCGGCAAATGGGCGAATGGTCGGGGCTGCAACTGCCTATGACTTCGATGACGCACCATTACTTTGTCACCGAACCCGTGCCGGAATTTGAAGACTTGGAAACAGAACTTCCGGTGATCCGCGACGACCGAAAGGTCTCGGGCTATATCCGGATGGAGCAGAAACGCGGGCTGATCGGGATCTACGAGAAGGAGAACTCGAACTCGGTCTGGCACGACCATTGCCCCTGGGATTATGAGAACTGGTTGTTTGACGCCGACTACGACCGGGTCATGCCGTGGCTGGAAGAAAGCCTGAACCGGATGCCGATCTTTGCCGAATTGGGTATCCAGCGCGAGGTTCATGGCGCCATCAGTCACCCGCCCGACGGCAACCCCTTGATCGGCCCCGCACCCGGCGTGCGCAACTATTGGTGTTGCTGTGGCACGCAGATCGGCATCGGCTGGGGGCCTGGCCTGACCCGCGAGTTGGCGCGCTGGATGGTGCATGGGGCCGCCGATATCTCGATGCGTGAATACGATCCGCGGCGCTTTGGCAGCTATGCGACGAAGGACTGGCAGGTGGCGAAGGCGCACGAGGATTACAAGTTGCGCCACGAGATACCCTTTCCGCACTTCAACCGGCTGGCGGGTCGGCCGATCAAGCCCTCTCCGCTATATAACGTGCTGAAAACCAAGGGTGCGGTCCATGAAGAAGTCTATGGCTTTGAGCGGCCACGCTGGTTTGCCCGCGATGGCGTCGCTCATGAAGACCACTATTCCTTCCGACGTATCGCCACCGACGATATGGCGGCCCACGAGGTCAAGGCCGTGCGCGAACGCGTCGGCATTATGGACGTTACCGCATTTACCAAGGTCGAGGTTTCGGGGCCTGATGCATATGACTTGTTGGACTGGCTGACCGCCAACCGGATGCCGCAAAAGACTGGTTCGATCACATTAACCCACATGTTGAACCGACGGGGCCGGATCGAGTTGGAGACCACCATCGTGCGGATGGCCGAGGATCGGTTTTTTCTGGTTTGCGCCGCATTCTTCGAACAGCGGCTTCTTGATCACCTTGCGCAGCATCGCGCCGGGAAGGACGTCACGATGACGGCGTTGTCATCCGATTGGGCGGCGTTATCGCTGAACGGTCCTTTGGCCCGTGACGTTCTTTCAGCCTGCACGAGGGCGGATTTATCCAATGCGGCATTCCGCTGGCTCTCGGCACAGGAAATCGACGTCGCAGGGCACAGATTCTGGGCTTTACGCATGTCCTATGCGGGCGAATTGGGCTGGGAGCTTCACATGCCGAATGCCGCCTGCCTGGATGTCTACAACGCGTTGTGGGCCGCTGGCGAGGCTCACGGGATCGTTGACTACGGCAGTTTCGCCATGAACGTGATGCGAATGGAGAAGGCGTTCAAGGGCGCGGGCGAGTTGACCAACGAAGTCACTCTGGCCGAGGCCGACGTGCTGCGCTTTGCGCGCAAAGACAAGGATTATTTGGGGCGCGACCAGACGTTGAACACTGATCTGCCATGGGTCTGTATTTATCTTGAAATCGAAGCCGATGGCGAGGTTGACGGTCATGGCGGCGAGGCCGTTCTGTTGGACGGGCGTGTTGTCGGCTCAACTGCTTCCGTTGCGTACGGCCATAGCGTGGGCAAGATCCTGGCATTCGCTTATGTCAAACCCGTCGCGGCCGCTCCGGGAACGATCCTCAATGTCGTGATCCACGGTGTCTCGCGTGCCGCCCGTGTCCTAAGCGAACCCGCTTACGACCCTGGAAGTCAGCGGCCCAGAGTCGATGCGCCCGCCGAGGTGCCAGCATGAAAATCACGCGTATGACCGTTTTTCATGTCGATCTGCCGCTGGAGCATCCCTATTGGCTGTCCGGCGGTCGGCTGAAGTTCGAGGTATTGGACGCAACTCTGGTAAAGATCGAAACCGATGCAGGTCTGACCGGTTGGGGCGAGGGTACGCCCTGGGGTCACACGTATGTGCCAGCTCATGGTCCAGGCATTCGCGCCGGGATCGAAACAATGGCGCCTTTCATCATGGGTCTGGACCCGCGTCGCGTTCTGGATGTGGAACGGGCGATGGACATGGCCTTGCCGGGACACCTTTATGCCAAAAGCCCAATTGATATGGCGTGCTGGGATATCGCAGGGCAGGCGACCGGTCTGCCCATTGCCGATCTGATGGGGGGTGGGTCGCGCGCGCCGCGTCCGATTGCCTCGTCGGTCGGGGCCAAGACAGTGAACGAAACCCGTGGCGTTATCGACCGTTATCGAAAGCGGGGTTATATCGCGCACTCGGTCAAAATTGGCGGCGACATTGACCGCGACATTGCCCGAATTCGCGATGTCGAGAGCATTCGAAACCCCGGAGAAATCGTCCTGTACGACGTCAATCGCGGTTGGACGCGGCAGCAGGCCTTGCGGGTGATGAGTTCCGTCGAGGATCTGAACGTCATGTTCGAGCAACCTTGCGAAACGCTCGACGATATCGCCGCAATCGCTGGCAAGCATGCCTCGCCTGTTTCGATTGACGAAAGCCTTGTCACCCTGCAGGACGCCGCGCGCATTGCACGGGACGGTCTGGCCGAGGTTTTTGGCATCAAACTCAACCGCGTCGGCGGGTTGACCAAAGCTGCTCGCATGCGGGACATCGCATTGGCCCACGGTATCGACATGTTCGTGATGGCCACCGGCGGCTCGGTCTTGGCGGACACCGAGGCGCTGCATCTGGCTGCAACCATACCCGATGCCAATTGCCTTGCCGTCTGGGCCTGTCAGGACATGCTGACGGTGGACATTGCCGGAGGCCGAGGGCCGCGAAACAGGGACGGGCACCTCCACTTGCCCGAGACTCCGGGACTTGGGGTCCATCCCGATGAAGACGCCCTTGGACATCCCGTGGCGGTTTACTCGTGAAGGTCAATCGTCTCACGCTATGGTCGGTCGATTTGACCAGTCACGAGCCATACTACATGGCCGAGGGCAAGACTTGTGCGACGGTCGAAACCCATGTGCTGTGCCTGGAAACCGACAATGGCCTCAAAGGCTGGGGCGAGGTCTGTCCGATCCCCCATTACCTGCCGGCCTTCGCCAAAGGCGTTCCGAGTGCTGTGGTCGAATTGGCTTCGGAAATTCTGGGCACTCCCCCGGTTGGCATTGACGCAACGATGCGCAAGCTGGATAGCCATCTGCCGGGTCACGAATATGCAAAATCCATCGTGGATATGGCGCTTTGGGATCTCTTTGGGCAGGCGGCGGGCCTGCCGCTGTACGCATTACTGGGTGGTCGAACGCACCGGGACATGCCGCTTTACCATTCGATCACGTGTATTGGTGCCGATGACATGGCTCGGATCGCGGTCGAGGCCCATGCTTCAGGCATCCGTCAGTTTCAGGTCAAGCTGGGCGCTGATGCAGATTGGCAGGCAGACGTCGAACGGCTTGCAAAAGTGCGCGAGGCGGTTGGCGCTGGACCACTGGTCTATGGCGACTGGAATTGTGGAGCGTCCCGCCTGCAAGCCACACGTACCGGGCGCGCAGTTGCCCATCTGGATGTCATGCTGGAACAGCCCTGCACGTCGCTGGAAGATTGCGCCGCCGTGCGTGAAGCGACTGGCCTGCCGATGAAGATCGACGAGAACGCTTATAACCTTGCGACTTTACTGCGTGCCCACGAACTTGGGTGCATTGACGCGGTTGCTTTGAAACTTTCAAAGTTCGGCGGTCTTTCTGCCATGCGCCGGGCGCGTGATCTTTGCGTGCATCTTGGTGCGCAGATCTGCGCCGAATGCACCTGGGGCTCGGACATCGTGACTGCCGCTGCGCTGCATTTCGCCGCTTCGACTCCCGAAAATTCGCTGATGAACACTTGCGATTTATCGTCCTACGTCTCGCCGCGTTTGTGTGCCGAAGCTCCGACACGCAACGAAGGCCGAATTGCGCCACCCGAAGGCCCTGGCCTTGGCGTCGCGCCGGATTTAGAAGTCCTTGGAACCCCCATTTTGGAACTGGCGTGATCCTATGCACAAACTCAACACTCAATCTGAATGGATCGCGCGTGCCAACGAGGTTTTGCCTGCTGGCGGCTTCGGAAACTTTGACCCGGGGGTCATCATTGCGCGCGGCGAAGGGGCCCATGTCTGGGACGAAGACGGCAAGGAATACATCGACTATCTGATTGGCTCGGGCCCAATGTTGCTGGGGCACGGCCACCCGGAGGTTATTGAGGCCGTACTGCAGCAGCTACCCAACGGCATGACCTTTTTTGCCAACAACAGCAAGGGCATAGAACTGGCCGAAGCTATCGTAGCGGCCGTGCCGTGCTGCGAGCAGGTGCGGTTTGTCGCGTCGGGCGGTGAAGCCGACATGTACGCCATGCGTTTGGCCCGTGCTTATACGGGGCACTCGAAAATCCTGAAGTTCGAGGGTGGTTATCACGGCATGAGTGCCGAAGCGCAGATGAGTCTTGCGCCATCGAAACATGTAAATTTCCCCCAGGCCATTCCGGATAGCGCAGGCATTCCGCAATCGGTCGCCGATCAGATGTTAATCGCGCCTTTCAACGACCTCGAGGCCGTCGCGGCACTTTTGGCCGAACATGGCGATGTCGCCGCGATTATTGTCGAGCCGCTTCAACGGATCATCCCGGCAGAGCCCGGGTATCTGCAAGGGCTGCGCAATCTCTGTGACAAGCACCACGTGTTGCTGATCTTCGACGAAATCGTTACGGGGTTTCGGCTGGCCTATGGCGGCGCGCAGGAACGCTATGGCGTCACCCCCGATATCTGCACGTTGGGCAAGATCATCGGTGGCGGTTTCCCTCTGGCTGCCCTGGGCGCAAGCGCCGAGATCATGCAGCACTTCGACAAAGACTGCGTTGGCGAAGGCAAGTGGCTCATGCAAATGGGAACATTGTCCGGCAATCCCATTGCGGCGACAGCAGGCCTGAAAACCATGGAAGTGCTGCGCCGTGACGGGACTTATGACCGCCTGCGCACCATTGGTCGGCACCTTCAAAAAATGCAGTCAGAAGCGTTGAGCGGGGCCGGAATCGCCCACCAGATTTGCGGGGACGACGCTCTTTTCGATATCTACTTCACCGACAGACCCTGCCGCGATTATCGCACGGCGACCCATGACGAGCCGCAGGTCAACACACGATACAACGCGGCTTTGCGCCAAAATGGGATCTTCAAGGCGCCAGGGAAGCTTTACCCGTCGCTCGCCGTCACCCAGGATGATCTGGCCTGGACCGAAGACGCTGTCAACGCTGCCGTCACGGCCATCAGCGCTGATTGATGCGCAGTCGGGTTCGGCCACAGCAGGCGAACTCAGCCTAATTTTTTGGCAACTCATCCAGAAGACGCGCAATTTCTAGGCAATCTCAAAAACGGCCAACTTTGACCGTCGGCAGGCCTTTACGCCGCAATGCAGCGCTTTCTACGCTGCACTTGCAAAGCAGTCTTAATCAAGGGGCCAATATGAAACTCATCACAGCCACCATCAAGCCATTCAAGCTTGAGGACGTCCGAGAGGCTTTAAGCGAGATCGGCGTTCGCGGGATGATGGTAAACGAAATCAAGGGGTTCGGAGCGCAATCCGGACATACGGAGATTTACCGAGGCGCTGAATACTCGGTCAACTTTTTACCCAAGATCAAACTTGAGATCGCGGTTCCGGCCGCCATGGCCGATCAGGTCATGGAGACCATCGCCGACACCGCGCGCACGGGAAAAATTGGCGACGGAAAAATCTTTGTCACCAACATTGATCAGGCCATGCGCGTGCGCACCGGCGAAACGAATGAAGACGCGCTGTGATGTGCGAAGATAGGAGACCAACTATGATACGACTGGCCAAACTCGCGATCCCCGTCGCCCTTGTTTTCTTGCCGCAGGCCGGGCTGGCGCAGGGTGCGGATGTCACACCGACCAATGCAGACATCGGATATATTTTCACGACTTTCATGTTCCTGGTATCGGGCTTTCTGGTGTTCTTCATGGCAGCCGGATTTGCCATGCTGGAGGCCGGTCTTGTACGCGGCAAGAACGTTGCGATGCAGTTGACCAAGAACGTCGCACTGTTTTCCCTGGCGTCGCTGTTCTATTACATCATCGGCTATAACCTTATGTATCCCGGAGATGCCTGGACAGTTTCCAGTGTGTTGGGGGCCTTTTCGATCACCGGACTTCAGCCCGTCGGCCTGGAAGGTGCCGAGCCGGATCTGACCTATGCTTCGGTTGGTTCTGACTTTTTCTTCCAACTGATGTTTTGTGCCGCAACGGCGTCGATTGTCTCGGGCGCGTTGGCGGAACGGATCAAGCTTTGGCCGTTTCTTTTCTTCGTCATTCTTTTGACTGCAGTCATCTACCCCATTCAGGCAAGCTGGAAATGGGGCGGCGGCTTTCTTGACGCAATGGGCTTTCAGGACTTTGCAGGTTCGACCGTTGTTCACTCGGTCGGTGGCTGGGCTGCGCTTACAGGCGCAATCATCCTTGGACCGCGCCTTGGCAAGTATAAGGACGGCAAGGTCACGCCGTTTCCAGGGTCAAACCTTGCGCTTGCCACTCTTGGTACGTTCATTCTGTGGCTGGGTTGGTTCGGCTTCAATGGTGGTTCGCAACTTTACATGGATACCGCCGGGAACGTTGCTGACATCAGCCGTATCTTTGCCAACACCAACACCGCCGCTGCCGCCGGCGCCGTGGTCGCGCTTTTGTTGACGCAGTATATGTACAAAAAGCCGGACCTGACGATGATATTGAACGGCGCGCTGGCCGGATTGGTATCCATCACCGCAGAGCCGCTGACCCCGACATTGGTCGAAGCGACACTGATCGGCGGAGTGGGCGGAGCGATTGTTGTCTTTGCCGTACCTCTTCTTGACAAGCTGCGGATCGACGATGTCGTCGGTGCCATTCCCGTGCATCTGTTTGCTGGCATCTGGGGCACATTGGCGGTTGTCTTCACCAACGACGCGGCCAACATCCTGACTCAGTCCTTGTCCATATTGATCGTCGGAGCCTTCGTTGTCGTTGCCTCAACGATTGTTTGGCTTGCCTTGAAGTCAACCATCGGGCTGCGGGTGGACGAAGAGACCGAAATCAACGGTCTCGACATGGAGGAACTGGGTATGGAGGCCTATCCCGAATTCAACCCCATCTAGAATTGTCAAAACTGGCAACTGCGGCTTCCCTGACATCAGTGTCGGGGAAGCCGTAATTAGTGCGCAAGGCACGGCAGAGGTTCGCACTCGACCCCGGGGGCAAGCCCACTTTCCGATGCCGCCAAGTGCCGAACACCCTCTTAGCGGAATGCAGTGCCCATTCTGGCTGATCCGCCTGCTCGTGGTGTGCCTCATTGAGGCGAGAGCATTTCGCTATCAGTATTGGTCGGTGGCGTTACCGTTTGATTTCGTCTTCTTCGACAAAACCGAAGGCGCTGTAGCACTGCGGGCGATAGTCGTTTTGAGTTCTCACCTGCAAACTCTCAGCC
>JABDJO010000106.1 GCA_013002465.1 Silicimonas sp.
AACAACCCTTCGATTTCGCCGGCGTCGTTGAGGTGGATTGATTCCGCGGCTGGGGTGCGCGGCAGGCCGGGCATGGTCATGATGTCGCCGCAGACCACCACCACGAAGCCCGCTCCGGCCGACAGACGGACTTCGCGGATCGGCAGGGAATGGCCCGTGGGTGCGCCGCGTCGGTTCGGGTCGGTGGTGAACGAATATTGCGTCTTGGCCATGCAGACCGGCAGGTGGCCGTATCCCTGGTCCTCCCAATCCTTCAACTGGGTGCGGATCTTGGTGTCGGCGATCACCTCGTCGGCGCGATAGATGCCTTTGGCCACCGCCTCGATCTTTTCGAACAGCGACATCTCGTCGGGATAGAGGGGCGCATAGTTCGACGCCTTGCCCTCGACGATCTCGACCACTTTCCGGGCCAGGTCCGCGGACCCCTTGGAGCCGTCCGCCCAGTGTTTCGACAGCACCGCCTCGGCCCCCTCGGCGGCGACGTAATCCATCACCGCCTGCACTTCGGCATCGGTGTCGGCGACAAAATGGTTCACCGCGACAACGGCGGGCACGCCGAACTTCCGGATGTTCTCGATATGACGGCCAAGGTTGGCGCATCCCGCCTTGACCGCCGCCACGTTCTCGGCCCCAAGGTCGGCCTTGGCGACACCGCCGTTCATCTTCATCGCCCGCACGGTGGCGACGATGACGACGGCAGCCGGTTTCAACCCGGCCTTGCGGCACTTGATGTTGAGGAACTTCTCGGCGCCAAGGTCGGCCCCGAACCCGGCTTCGGTCACCACGTAATCGGCCAGCTTCAAGGCCGTCGTCGTGGCAATCACCGAGTTGCAGCCATGGGCGATGTTGGCGAACGGGCCACCGTGGACGAAGGCGGGGTTGTTTTCCAGGGTCTGCACCAGGTTCGGCTGCATCGCGTCCTTCAGCAGCACCGTCATCGCGCCATCGGCCTTGATGTCGCGGCAGAACACCGGCGAGCGGTCGCGGCGATAGGCCACGATCATGTCACCGAGGCGCTTCTGCAGGTCCTTCAGATCGGTCGAAAGACAGAGGATCGCCATGACCTCGGAGGCCACGGTGATGTCGAACCCGCCCTCGCGCGGGAAGCCGTTGGCGACGCCGCCAAGCGAGAGGGTGACGTTGCGCAAGGCCCGGTCGTTCATGTCGACGACGCGCTTCCAGGCAACGCGGCGGACGTCGATTTCCTGTTCATTGCCCCAGTAGATGTGGTTGTCGATCATCGCCGACAGCAAGGAATGCGCCGAGGTGATGGCGTGGAAATCGCCGGTGAAGTGAAGGTTCATGTCCTCCATCGGCACCACCTGGGCATAGCCGCCACCCGCCGCCCCGCCCTTCATGCCGAAGTTCGGACCAAGCGACGCCTCGCGGATGCAGATGCAGGCCTTCTTGCCGATGGCGTTCAGACCATCGCCCAGCCCCACCGTCGTCGTCGTCTTGCCCTCGCCCGCAGGCGTCGGATTGACCGCCGTCACCAGGATCAGGTTGCCGTCCGCGTTGCCCTGGACCGAGTTGATGAACGCCTGGCTGACCTTCGCCTTGTCGTGGCCATAGGGCAAAAGATGCCCGGTCGGAATCCCCAGCTTGTCCCCGATCTCCTGGATCGGCTTCTTGGTGGCGGCGCGGGCGATTTCAATGTCGGACATGCTTTCCTCCGGTATAGACCAATTATGATCCAAATTGTCTGATTATGTTCATTCTTTAACCCGCTTCTATACCAACCAAGGTCAGTCAATCAACAGGATACCTCTCGCCAGCACCATTGTCCGGCACGTCTTTTTTCAATATCGGGCGACCGACATATTGCACCCCGAAACCGTCATCCCATGCCTTCTTTTGCCTACACTGGCGCGATGTCAGAAGGCTCAGGCGGTCCCGGCCAAACGGGCATCGGGCCAGGCCCCAAATCAACACATCGAAAGGATCACTCCGCCGCCAGAGCTTCGGCCTTTTCAACGCGCACCGCCGAGAACTTGAACTCGGGGATCTTGCCGAAGGGATCAAGCGACGCATTGGTCAAAATGTTCGCCGCCGCTTCGACATAGGCGAAGGGAATAAAGACGTTCTCTTCCGCCACGGCCCGGTCCGCCCGTGCCATGACCGAGATACTCCCACGCCGCGTTGTCAGGCGGACATATTCGCCGGGTTCCACGCCGAGGGCGCGCAGTGTCTTTGGGTGCAGCGAGCAATTCGCCTCGGGCTCCAACCCGTCCAGCACACTGGCCCGCCGGGTCATCGACCCTGTGTGCCAGTGTTCAAGCTGCCGACCTGTGATCAGAACAAATGGGTACTCCGCATCGGGCACCTCGTCGGGCGGGATGACATTTGCCGGGGTGAACCTTGCCCGCCCTTCCGGACGCGGGAAACCGTCGCCAAAGACGATCGGCTGGCCCGGATCTTCGGGCGACAGCGACGGGTAAGTCACCGCCGCCTGTTCCAGCCGGTCCCAGGTGATGTTGTCAAGCGAACCCATGTTCAGTTTCATTTCGGCAAAGACCTGCGATGGATGGGTATAGGTCCAGTCCAGCCCCAGCCGTTTCGCAAGTTCAACCTCGATCCACCAGTCTTCCCTGGCCTCCCCCGGCGGCGGCACGACCGGGCGACCCATCTGCACCTGCCGGTTGGTATTCGTGACGGTGCCGGTTTTCTCGGCCCAGGCCGAACTTGGCAGGATCACATCGGCATAGTTCGCGGTTTCGGTCAGGAAAATGTCCTGCACCACCAGATGATCCAGCTTTGCCAAAGCATCGCGCGCATGTTCGACGTCCGGGTCCGACATGGCCGGGTTTTCGCCCAGAACGTACATCCCCTTGATGTCGCCGTCGTGGATCGCGTGCATGATCTCGACCACGGTCAGTCCCTTTTCGGCACTGAAGTCGCCCGAGTTCCAGACATCGGTAAAGGCCGAGCGGACACCGTCGTCGGTCACACTCTGGTAATCCGGCAGGAACATCGGGATCAGCCCGGCATCCGAGGCCCCCTGCACATTGTTCTGACCCCGCAAGGGATGCAGTCCCGATCCGGGGCGCCCCACCTGCCCGGTCATTAGCGCCAGCGAAATCAGGCAACGCGAATTGTCCGTGCCATGAATGTGCTGGGATATCCCCATGCCCCAAAAGATCATTCCCGCCTTGGCGCCCGCAAAGGTGCGCGCGACGTCGCGCAGAACGTCCGCCTCGATGCCGCAGATTTCAGACATCTTTTCGGGCGGGAAGCCTTTAAGATGCTCTTTCATGGCATCCCAGTTTTCGGTGAACGCCTCGATATACTGTTGATCGTAAAGACCTTCTTCTACGATCACGTGCATGATCGCGTTCAGCATCGACACATCCGCGCCGGGCTTGAACTGCAACATGTGACTGGCGTGCCGTTTCAGCCCCTGGCCCCTTGGGTCCATCACGATCAGCTTGCCGCCGCGTTTGGCGAATTGCTTGAAATAGGTCGCGGCGACGGGATGATTCTCGGTCGGATTGGCCCCAATCACGATGGCCACATCGGCATTTTCTATTTCGTTGAAGGTGGCCGTCACGGCGCCCGAGCCGACATTCTCCATCAGGGCCGCAACCGAGGATGCGTGACAGAGCCGCGTGCAGTGATCGACGTTGTTGTGACCAAAGCCCTGCCGGATCATCTTCTGGAACAGATAAGCCTCTTCGTTCGAACACTTGGCCGATCCGAAACCGGCGATCTCGCGCCCCCGGCCCTTCATGCCGTTCGCGGCGGCATCCAGGGCTTCGTCCCAGGTGGCCTCGCGGAAATGGGTGTGAATGTTGGCCGGATCGACGTTCAACCCCTTGGCGGGCGCATCCTCGCGCCGGATCAGGGGCTTGGTCAGCCGGTGCGCGTGGTCGATATAATCGAACCCGAAACGGCCCTTGACGCACAACCGGTTCTCGTTCGCTGGCCCGTCGATACCGTCCACATAAAGGATCTTGTCGTCCTTCACCTTGAACGACAACTGGCACCCGACACCGCAATATGGGCAGACGCTTTCAACCTCGCGGTCATAATCCTTGGTGTCGCCCTGAACGGTGGCAGGCAACAAGGCCCCCGTAGGACAGGCCTGCACACATTCGCCACAGGCGACACAGGACGAATTGCCCATGGGATCGTCCTGATCGAACACGATCTTGGCGTCATGCCCGCGCCCTGCCATGCCGATCACGTCATTGACCTGCACGTCGCGGCAGGCCCGCACACACAGGTTGCAATGGATACAGGCGTCCAGATTGACCTCCATCGCCACATGACTGTCGTCCAGCAAGGGCACACGGGTCCTTTCGATGGCGGGAAACCGGCTGCCTTCGACACCATTCGCCTTGGCCATATCCCAGAAATGGGATGAAACGTCATGGGCGGTCTCGGGCTGGTCGGCAACCAAAAGCTCAACCACCAGTTTCCGAGACTTTTCAGCACGTTCCGTGTCGGTCTTCACAACCATATCGTCGGCGGCGGGGCGGATGCAGGACGCGACCAACGTGCGCTCGCCCTCGACCTCGACCATGCAGGCGCGGCAGTTTCCGTCGGGGCGATAGCCCGGTGCCGGCTTGTGGCACAGATGCGGGATCACCAGACCCCGCCCGTGCGCTGCCTCCCAGATCGTGGTGCCCTCGGGCACGGTGACGTCATCGCCATCCAGCGAAAAGGTGACGGTGGTCTCTACGACATCTTTCATGTCAGTCTCCCAAGGCAACACCAAGGCTGCCGATAAGCAAAGCCGCTGTGACAGGCATCCCGAACCAGCGCTCTCTCCGGCTGGGTGTGAACGTGTTCGCTATCAGGGACAGCGCGCTGACCCCAACGGCCAGCCAGACCAGCCAGCCTTTTGACGACAGACCCGGAACGGCGATCACTCCGGCCCGCTCCAAGACGATGACGGCAAGCCCGAGAATCAGCAGCGCCTGCACCAGCGATGCCACCCGCGCCAAGGTCGGCAGAACACCGGGGTTGCGCCCGCCCATTGTCATAAATCCGATCGGTGCGCCCAGGATCAGCAGCAGATGCAATCCCGCAACCGCCAGGGCGGCGACGGTGAACAGCCAGGCTGAAGGCTCCGGCGGCAACATCGGCGATCATCCTTTCACCGGGCGGATGGCGACCCGCGGCAACGAAGCCAAAAGCGCGCCCGGCCAACGCCTCATATCTCATCCCCGAAATGCTTGATCACCAGCCGGATGGGATTGGGCGCAGCCTGCCCCAGACCGCAGATCGAGGCATCCGCCATAACAACACAGAGGTCCTCCAAAAGCTCCTGATCCCAGGTTTCGGCCTGCATCAGTTTCACCGCCTTTTCACAGCCAGCGCGGCAGGGCGTGCATTGCCCGCAGCTTTCGTCTTCGAAGAATTTCAGCATGTTAAGTGCTGCATCCCGTGCCTTGTCCTGATCGGAAAGAACAACAACGGCGGCGGATCCGATGAAGGTGCCATGGGGCTGTAACGTGTCGAAATCCAGCGGGATATCATCCATCGAAGCAGGCAAAAGACCCGAGGACGGACCGCCCGGCTGATAGGCCTTGAAGGTATGACCCTCGGCCATGCCGCCCGCTGCGTGTATGACGTCCTGAATGGTCGATCCGGCATCCAGAAGATACACACCGGGCTTGGCCACGCGACCGGACACGGAATAGCTTCTCCGCCCTTTCCGGTCGTTTTTCTCGAACGTATTCAAGCACTCAGGGCCTTCGCGACAAACCTTGGCGACCCAGTAAAGCGTCTCGACATTGTGGACCAGCGTCGGGCGATCGAAGACCCCGACCTGGGCCACGAACGGCGGTCGGTGCCGTGGCAATCCCCGTTTGCCCTCGATGGATTCAATCATCGCGCTTTCTTCGCCGCAGATATAAGCCCCGGCCCCACGGCGCAGGTCGATGTAACCCGGCGCCACAAGCCCCGCCTCTTCCAGCGCAGCGATTTCACGCCGCAGGATCTCAAGCACGGCTGGGTATTCGTCGCGCATGTAGATAAAGCAGGTCTCGGCCTCGACCGCCCAGGCGGCAATCAGCATGCCTTCCAGAAACAGATGAGGCTCGCGTTCAAGATAATAGCGGTCCTTGAACGTCCCCGGTTCGCCCTCGTCGCCATTGACGGCCAGATAGCGCGGGCCATCGTTGGCGCGCACGAAACCCCACTTCTTGCCCGAGGGAAACCCGGCCCCGCCAAGCCCGCGCAACCCGCTTTCAAGGATGCTGTTCTGCACTTCTTCCCTGTCTCCGCTGGCGCGCAGCTTTTCCAATGCCTGGTATCCGCCCTCGGCGCGGTACATGCCAAAGGTCTCGTACTCCGAGATATCGGCGTGGGTATGGCCCGCTTCGATCGCCGCTCGCACCTTCTGGGGGGTCGCGTGATCAATGTGGTGATGCCCCAGTTCCAGAACCGGCGCCGTGTCGCAGCGCCCCATGCAAGGGGCACGCACCACGCGCACATCCGACGCATCCAGGCCTTCTTCCAACGCCTGCTGCAATGCCTCTGACCCTGCCATTTCGCACGACAGCGAGTCACAGACCCGGATCGTCAGGGCCGGAGGCGGAGCTTCGCCTTCCCGCACGACATCGAAATGGGCGTAAAAGGTCGCCACTTCATAGACTTCGGTCTGGGCCAGCCGCATTTCGTTCGCCAAGGCCGCGATGTGGTCTGCGGACAGGTGGCCGTACTTGTCCTGGATCAGATGCAGGAACTCGATCAGCAGATCGCGGCGTCTTGGACGGTCACCCAAAAGCGCGCGCACCTCGGCCAAGCCCGAGTCGCTGAACTGGCGACCCTTCGGTGTACGTCGGCTTCGCCCCGTACCCTTTTGTTTCCAAATGCCTTTTTGCTCGCCCAACGGTGCCATGACGCCCTCCCGGTTCGCGGCACAGTGCATTCTGACATCCGTATCGTCAAATCAGAAAATCGGAAGGCTTGATAATCCCTGCTTATCACGCAATCGGCGCCACGATCCTTCGCAATGCCTCGACGACGGGGATGCTCTGGGGCCTTTTCGGGGTAACCAGCCCGACGGGTTTGGCAATCAGCGGGGCTTTCAGAGGCAACAGAACCGTCCGGTCCAGATCCCCAAGCGTGTCGATCATCACGCGCGGCACAACGGTTGCGCCCATGCCCTCGCGCGCCAAGGTGATCGCCGCGATAAAGCCGCTGGTTTCGGCGATCACCGAAGGATGCGCCCCGATGTCGGCGAAAATCTCGTCCAGTATCCGCCGGTTCTGCATCTCGCGTTCCAGCAGGATCAGGGGCAATGCCGCCGCCTCGGCCCAGGTGATCGTCACGGCGTCCGCCGCGACCAGGGCCTTCGGCGCCAACAGCACGTATTCCTCGTCATACAACGGCTCGACCTTCAACAAGTCGGTCGCCACACCCTCCAGATACGTCAGCCCGGCGTCAAACCGCCCCTCGTCCACGCCCTGCTGCACCAAAAGCGATGTGGCCGTGTCGATCCGTGTGCGAATACCCGGATGTTGCTTGCGCAACCGATGCGCCGCCTGCGCTGCATAGGCCGAAGCCGTGGGAATGGCCCCGATGGTCAGCGCCCCGACGATCTCTCCCTTGGCTGCCAGCATTTCTTGTTCCAATGCGCGCACCTGATCGAGAATGGCACGAGCATGGCCAACCACCGTCTCGCCATCCCCCGTCAGGCCCTGAAACCGATTGCCACGCTTCACGATCTGGGTGTCCAGCCGTTCTTCCAGACGCCGGATCCGCATCGAAAAAGCCGGCTGCGACATCCCGCAATCATCGGCCGCTCGGGCAAAATGGCGGTGCCGCGTCAGGGCGATCAGGCATTCAAGGTCTTTCAGATCCAGCACGGGCAGCAGTCCTTTTGAACCCCCTTGTCATGCAGTGCGATGCCGGGATGCGCAAGCCGGACGGGCCAATCCGCATTGACGCCACGCCCCGGGTCGATACGTTCACGCCGAGTGTTTCGATGACCCACGGCAGGACAATGACCCAGACCATCCCAGATACCATGCAGGCCGTCGCCTTTGACGAACCGGGCGGACCAGACGTGCTGAAACCCGTCACCTGCCCGACCCCCTCGCCCGGCGCCGGCGAAGTGCTGGTGAAGGTCACGGCTGCGGGCGTCAACGGACCCGATCTGGTCCAGCGGCGCGGCCATTACCCACCGCCAAAAGGCGCTTCACCGCTCCTTGGGCTTGAGGTTTCGGGCACCATTGTCGCAACGGACAGCGCGGTGACGGACTGGCAGGTCGGCGATCAGGTCTGCGCGCTGACCAATGGCGGCGGCTATGCCGACTATGTGGCGGTCAACTCCGGCCACTGCCTGGAAATCCCGGGTGGCGTCGACGTTGTAGATGCCGCAGGCCTGCCCGAAACCTATTTCACCGTCTGGAGCAACATCTTCCAGGGTCAGACCATCCCCGAGGGCGGGAACTTCCTGGTCCACGGCGGATCGGGGGGCATTGGATCGACAGCGGTTCAACTGGGCACCGCCATGGGGCTAAATGTCTATACAACTGTGCCCGACGATGAAGCGGCGGCTTTCGTGACCGACCTTGGTGCAACCCGGGCGATCAACTACACGGACGAGGATTTTGTCCCCATCCTGCGCGACGCCGGAGGCGCGGATATCGTTCTGGACATCATCGGTGGGGATTATATCGCCCGCAATATCAAGGCCTCGCGCCATGACGGGCGCATCGTGCAGATCGCCTTCAACGCCGGATCGAAAGTGCAGATCGACCTGATGCCGGTGATGCTGAAACGTCTGACCTTCACCGGCTCGACCCTGCGCTCGCGCCCCGACGCCTCGAAAACCGCCATTGCCGCAGACCTTGCCAGGATCGTCTGGCCGCTTTTTGCCAAGGGCGACTTGCGCCCGGTGACGCACCGCGCGCTTGCCCTGAAGGACGCATCTGAAGCGCATCGGCTGATGGAAAGTGCTGAGCATATGGGCAAGCTTTTGTTGTTGCCCTGATGACGAAAGGCTGATGCCGTGACTTTTGCCACCTATCCTTCGCTTGCCGATATGCCCGTGCTTGTTACCGGGGGCGCTTCGGGCATCGGGGCCGAGATCGTCCGCACCTTCCACGGGCAGGGCGCACGGGTCGGGTTCATCGACATTCAGGATGATACCGCCCGCGCTTTGATCGACGAATGCGACGGCGCGCCGATCTATGCCCACGCCGACATTACCGATATCCCCGCACTTCAGGCCGCCATGGCAACGATCACCGATCAGATCGGGCCAATCCGAACGCTGGTCAATAACGCTGGCAACGACAAGCGCGAACCGGTCGACGACGTGACCCTGGACGACTGGAACCGCGCCCAGGACATCAATTTGCGCCCCCAGTTCTTCGCCGCACAAGCCGTGCGCGAAGGCATGGCGCGCGCCGGTGGCGGGGCGATCATCAACCTTTCGTCGATCGTCTGGCGGATCGGCGACGGCGGCATGGTGCCCTATGCCACCGCCAAGGCGGCCAGTCTTGGGCTGACGACGTCGCTGGCCGATGCATTCGGCGGCGACAATATCCGCGTCAATGCCATTGAACCCGGGGCCGTCATGACACCGCGCCAGCGCGAGCTTTGGTATCCAACGGACGAAAGCGTTCGGGCGTTGGTCGATCTGCAATGCCTGCGCGAGGTGCTGGCCCCGGCTGACATTGCCCGCATGGTGCTGTTTCTGGCTTCCGACGATGCGCGCCGCATCACCAAGCAAAGTTTCACGGTGGACGCCGGTTTGTACTGACGGGACCTTTGCGTCAGTCTTCGGCCACGAAGTAATCCGGAAACTTGTTGCGCAATGCGCTCACCCGGCTGATCGACCCCGATAGATGGGCCCGCATCGCGCCCGCGGCTCCCTCCGGATCCGCGGCTTCGATCCGATCCAGTATGTCTTTGTGCCCCGCGACGATCTCCTGCAACTTGCCGGGGCTTGGAAGGTCCAACCGCTGGCATCGCAAGATCGAACCCAGTTTTCGCTGCAGCATCGCGTGGACATTCCCCATGCCGACGCCTTCGAACAGGGCCAGATGAAACTGCCGGTCAAGGTCCGAAAACCGGTCCATCCTGCCGGGTCGCGCCACAAGCACTGTTTGCTTGTCCAGACAGGCCCTGGCGGTTTTCAACGCGGGCATGTCCGGCCTTCGGGCAAGGCGGCGGACAACTTCGGTTTCGGCGGCGACACGCAGGAAATGGGTCTCTAGCAGATCGCGTCGATCAATGCGTGTGACCAGCGTGCGCGATTGGGGGAAGATGCGCACCAGACCGTCCTGCTCCAAAAGCTGCAAGGCATCGCGCAGTGGGGTCAGGCTGACTTGAAAGTCCTTGGCAAGTTCGGTGCGTGACAAGGTGGTGTCGGGCACAAGGTCCAGGTCCAGAATGCGTCGACGCAGGGTGTCATAAACCGTTCTGGCAACCGTCCTGTCTCGGGTTTTACCGGCAGCGCGAGAGTGTGGCGGGTTGTCTGGCATGGATGGATGACCCTGAATGCGTCTCGCTAATATATCAGTTGTCCGATCAATCAACGCAATATATCAGTTGACCTTAAAGAACCGGCCGCCGAAGAAACCGGCCCACCACAGGGGGAAGACGAACAAATCATGCCAGGAAAAAGCCCCGATGATCTGCGCTCGGCCCGTTGGTTTGCACCCGATGACCTGCGCTCCATGGGTCACCGTAGCCGCGCCATGCAGATGGGGCTGTCCGAGGACGACTGGCAGGGCAAACCCGTCATCGCCATCATCAACACCTGGTCCGATCTTTCGCCCTGCCATCACCATCTGCGCGACCGCGCCGAATGGGTCAAACGCGGCATTCTGCAGGCCGGTGGCATGCCTGCCGAACTGCCGGTGCATGACTTTGCCGAACAATTCCTGAAACCCACCTCGATGCTCTATCGCAACATGGGCGCGATGGAGGTCGAAGAAACCCTGCGCTCGCACCCCGTGGATGGTGCCGTTCTGATGGGGGGCTGCGATAAGTCCACCCCGGCCCTCGTGATGGGGGCGATTTCCATGGGTCTGCCGTTCATCTTTTTGCCCGCGGGCGCAATGCTGAGGGGCAATTACGCCGGTGAAAAGCTGGGTTCGGGCACTGACATCTGGAAATACTGGGATGAACGCCGCGCAGGCACCATCGACAAGGCGCAATGGGACGGCGTGCAAGGCGGCATCGCGCGGTCCTATGGCACCTGCATGACCATGGGCACGGCTTCGACCATGATGTCGATTGCCGAAGGGTTCGGCCTGACCCTGCCCGGCGCCTCGTCAATCCCCGCGCCCGACGCGGGCCACAAACGCATGGCCGCCGCCTGCGGTCGCCGCGCGGTCGAAATGGTCTGGGAGGATCTCACGCCCGACAAGATCATCACGCCCGCCGCCACCCGCAACGCCACGGCGGTCGCCATGGCGACGGGTTGTTCCACCAATGCCATCATCCACCTTGTCGCCATGGCGCGGCGCGCCGGAATTGACTGGGGACTGGACGATCTCGATGCCATCGGGCGTGACGTGCCGGTGATCGCCAACATCCGGCCCTCGGGCAAGGATTACCTGATGGAAGATTTCTTCTACGCCGGTGGCCTCCCTGCCCTGATGAAGGAAATGGGCGACGCCCTGGATTTGTCGGTCATGACGGTGAACGGCAAGACCCTTGGCGAAAACATCGAAAGTGCCGTGAACTATAACGACGACGTGATCCGCCCGTTGTCCAAACCGGTCTATCACGAAGGCTCGCTGGCGGTCTTGCGCGGCAATCTTGCCCCCGATGGCGCGGTCATCAAACCGGCGGCCTGCGATCCCAGGTTCCACACCCACACCGGCCCCGCCATCGTCGCCGACAGCTATGACGAGATGAAAAAGATCATCAACGACGAAAACTATCCGATGACACCCGACCACGTGCTTGTCTTGCGCAACGCAGGTCCCCAGGGCGGCCCCGGCATGCCGGAATGGGGCATGATCCCGATGCCGAAGGCACTTTTGAAGGACGGTCACCGGGACATGATGCGGCTGTCGGATGCGCGCATGTCCGGCACATCTTACGGCGCCTGCGTGCTTCACGTGGCCCCCGAAGCCTTTGTCGGAGGCCCGCTGGCCCTGATCGAAACCGGCGACATCATCGAAATGGATATCCCGAACCGGCATTTGTCGGTGCGGCTTTCCGACGACGAATTGTCCGCCCGCCGCGCCAAATGGACCCCGCCCGAACCCCGTTACGAACGCGGCTTTGGCTGGATGTTCGCGCGCCACGTCGAACAGGCCGACAAGGGTTGCGACTTTGACTTTCTCAGAACGGATTTCGGCGGCCCGGTGCCGGAACCCGAGATCAACTGAAGGACCAGCGCCATGCCAAGTGACGAAACCATAGACATCCTGCGCCATGTTTCCGTGGCGACCCTGGCGACGGCCCTGTACAAGCGCGGCCTCAGAAACCAGGTGATCCAGGACGTCCGACCTCTGTCCCAGAAAGGGCGCAACATGGTCGGCCCCGCCTTCACCTTGCGCTATATGCCGGCGCGCGAAGACCGCAACCAGTTGGCCGAGTTTCGCAACCCGAAGCATCCCCAACGCCACGCCATCGAAACCTGCCCCAAGGGGCATGTGCTGGTCATGGACAGCCGCAAGGATGCCCGCGCGGCCAGTGCCGGCGACATCCTGATCACGCGGCTGATGAAACGGGGCGGCGAAGGGATTGTGACCGACGGCGGATTTCGCGACGCGATGCAGATCGCGACACTGGACATGCGGGCCTATCACGCGCGCCCCTCGTCGCCGACCAACCTCACGATCAACGAAGCCATCGACATCAACGTCCCCATCGGTTGCGGCGATGCCCCGGTCTTTCCCGGCGACATCATCGTCGGCGACGACGACAGCGTGATCGTCATTCCGGCCCACCTGGCCGACGAGATCGCCGAGGAAGCGCGCGACATGACCGCCTACGAGGCATTCGTGCTGGAACAGGTTCTGGCCGGAGAGACGATCATCGGCCTCTATCCCGCCACCCAGGACGAAAATCTCGCCAAATTCGCCGCCTGGCGCGAAAAGCACGACCGCTGATTTCGGTTGTGACGGCCACCTCGGGCGTTACGATGCCCTGACAAATCTGTTCGACAAAGGACGCATCGCCCATGCCTGATACCTCGATCTTCACACCGCACGGAAAGCACCTGATTGCCGGCAAATGGGTATCGCATTCGGCCACGTTCTCGTCCGACCCGGCGCACGGCGCGGCGCATGCGTTTTCGGTCGGCACGCCCGACCTGGTGGATCAGGCCTGCAAGGCCGCCGAAGAGGCGTTCTGGTCGTTCGGCTATTCCTCACGCGAAGACCGGGCAGCCTTTCTTGAGGCGATTGGCGACGAACTTGAGGCGCGCGGCGACCACATCACCGAAATCGGCACCCAGGAAACCGGCCTGCCCGAAGCGCGACTGCAGGGGGAACGCGGGCGCACGGTCGGACAGCTTCGCTTGTTCGCCGACCATATCCGCGCCGGGGAGTATCTGGACAGGCGGCACGATCCGGCAATGCCCGATCGCCAGCCCCTGCCCCGACCCGATCTGAAGGTCGTGCAACGCCCGATCGGCCCGGTTGCGGTCTTTGGCGCTTCGAACTTTCCCTTGGCGTTTTCCACCCTTGGCGGCGACACAGCTTCGGCCCTCGCCGCAGGCTGTCCGGTCGTCGTGAAAGGGCATTCGGCGCATCCCGGCGTGGCCGAAATCAACGCCGAAGCCATCCACGCCGCCATCCAGTCGACCGGCATGAACCCAGGCGTCTTTTCCCTGATCCAGGGAGGCAAGCGCGACGTGGGTACGGCCTTGGTGGAACATCCCCTGATCAAGGCGGTCGGTTTCACCGGATCCCTTGGGGGTGGCCGCGCGCTCTTTGATCTTTGCGCCGCGCGCCCCGAGCCGATTCCGTTCTTTGGCGAGTTGGGATCGGTCAACCCGATGTTCCTTCTGCCCGACGCTGTTGCCAATCGGGGTGCCGAGATTGCCAAGGGCTGGGCGGGATCCCTGACCATGGGGGCCGGGCAGTTCTGCACCAACCCCGGCATTTCAGTCGTCATAGCATCGCCCGAAGCCGACGCCTTCGTCGAAGCCGCCCGCGCAGCACTTGCCGAGGTCAATGCCCAGACCATGCTGACCGACGGCATTGCCTCGGCCTATCGCGAAGGGCGCGACCGGGTGGCAGGCACCGCGGGCGTTCAAGAAGTGCTGACAACCACCTGCGACATGCGCAACGCAACGCCATACCTCTTCGCCACGACCGGCAAGGACTGGCTGGCCAACGAGGAACTGGGGGAAGAGGTCTTTGGCCCCCTCGGCCTGATCGTCCGGGTCGAAGACATGGACGAAATGCTGGCAGTCGCGCGCTCGATGCAAGGGCAGTTGACCGCGGCACTTCACATGGATGACAGCGATACCGATGCCGCCCGCCTCTTGATGCCGATCCTTGAACGAAAAGCGGGTCGGCTTTTGGCCAACGGGTTTGCCACAGGAGTCGAGGTCTGTGACGCCATGGTCCACGGCGGCCCCTATCCTGCATCGACCAATTTCGGCGCAACCAGCGTCGGCACCCTGGCGATCCGCCGGTTCCTGCGGCCTGTATGCTATCAGAACCTGCCGGATGCCTTGTTGCCGGGCGATCTCGCCTAGGGTCAGCCACCCCAATTCGGTCGCCTAGAAACGCGAGGGTCGCCGCGCGCGCGCCCTTGCGTTGCGGATCACTTGCCTTCATATTCAAATAAGAGAATTTATCAGGAGCCCACCATGCCCCTTGACCGACGCCAGATGATGGCCGCGAGTGCAGCGGCCGTTGCCGCGGGTCTGATACCCCACGCCGTGCGCGCTGAAGTGCAAGCCGGAAACGGCACTTTGATCACCCTGTCCGATGGCCATCTTGAGCTGCCAAAAAGCTTTGCCCTGGGCGATCTGCCCGAAGATCTGGCCAATCCCGTTCTGGCCAGACACGGGTTCACGGGCGACATGCTGCGTTCGCCCTGCAACGTCACCCTTTATCGCGACGATACCCGGGTGGTGCTGTTCGACGTCGGGTCCGGGACCGATTTCGTTTCGACGGCGGGCCTTTTGTTCGACGGGCTGGACGTGGCCGGCGTATCGCCCGAGGACATTACCGACGTGGTGTTCACCCACGGCCACCCGGACCACCTTTGGGGGCTTCTGGATGATTTTGACGACCTTGCCTTCCCGGACGCGCGGTTTCACATCGGGCGCGCCGAATGGGACTATTGGCAAGACCCCGAAACCGTCGACACCATCGACCCCGGACGCCAGTCTTTTGCCGTTGGCGCCAAGCGCCGGCTGGACGCCATCGAAGACCGGATCGCGTTTTTCGATGATGGTGACGAAGTTCTTCCCGGCATCGCCGCCCTTGCCACCTTTGGCCACACACCGGGGCACATGGCCTTCGAAGTGGGCGCCAGTGATCCCGTCTTCGTGGTCGGGGATGCGATCGTCAACAGCCACCTGTCCCTTGCCAATCTGGCCTGGGAACTGGGCAGCGATCAGAACCCGGAACGGGCGGCGGCGACGCGCACATCGCTGGTCAACCGCCTTTCCCAGGGCCAGCATCGCCTTGTTGGATTTCACTTCCCAGGCAGCGGCATTGGCCGCATCGAACCCGCCGACACCGGCTTTCGCTTTCAAGAGGACGCCACATGATCCGCGCAATACTCACCACACTCCTGCTTGCAGCACCCGCCATGGCCAGCGAAGACATCGCCGACCAGTACCCGGGCTCGGTCCTTTATTCGAAGCCGGTCGAAGTGATCCCCGGCATCTGGTCGGCCATCGGCGCCACCGCGCCGCCCACTTACGAAAACTCGGGCCACAACAACAACCTCAGCTTCATCGTCACCGGCGAAGGCGTCGTCGTCATCAATGGTGGGGCGGCCTATCTGTTGGCCAAGGCGCTGCATGACGAAATCAAGTCCATCACCGATCAACCGGTGGTTCTGGTGCTGAACGAAAACGGTCAGGGCCACGCCATGCTTGGCAACAATTATTGGGCCGAACAGGGCGTCAAGATCGTGATGCACGAGGACGCCGCGCACGAGGTCGAGGAAAACGGCGACCAGATCCTGCAAGGCATGGAGCGTTATAACCGCGACAAGGCAGAGGGCACCGAAATTGTCGCCCCTACCGAAACCTTCTCGGATGCCTATATCCTTGACCTTGGGGACTTCCATATCGAAGCGCGCCACCTTGGCCCCGCCCATTCTCCGGGCGATATCGTGGTCTGGCTGCCCGAGCAAAGCCTGGTGATTTCTGGCGACATGGCCTTTCACGAACGGCTTTTGCCGATCTTCGACGACACGCTGACCGCCGACTGGCTGGAAACCTGGGACGCCGCCTTTGAACCCTTGGGCGCAACCTACGTCATTCCGGGCCACGGCCATCCCACCAACATGGCCCAGGTGCGCCGCTATACCCGCGATTACCTGGTTTACCTGCGCGGCAAGATCGGCGACCACATCGACAACGGCGGCGAACTGATCGACGCCTATTACGTGGACCAGTCGCCTTTCGCCCATCTCGATACGTTCGAGGAACTGGCGACAAAAAATGCCGGGCGGGTCTATGAACAGATGGAATGGGAATAGCACCGCACGCCCAGATCACTACACGGTAACGATCCTGAGCGACAAAGGCCCCCGACGCGTCAATACCAAAGGTCTATCCGCACCTCTGCCTTCGGGCGGGGGGCGTCCGACCAGCTGAGAGAGAGAGGTGTGGCACCCTCTCAAGGACATCGCATCAGACCGACCGCAGCGGCGCCGTTGCCCTTTGACACAGCAAACCGAACAACCCGCGACCCGGCCCGATCCAATCGGACGCCGGGCCTCGGCCTTGGCTGAACCAAACCGACTTGCTGCGGTTCAGCCGTCCATTGCGCTTTTCACGATTCCGGCCAGCAGCGCCTCGACCTTATCCATCGGGCCTTCGGGAAAGTCGCGGTGGCCAATCGTCACCGCGCCCTCGCGTTCGGTCACGAAGATGCCATAGGGGCAATGGACGATGTTCATCGGATCAACCTCCATGACTTCACGGCTGACCACGGCGGAACAGAAGATGAAGATGTCGGCCGCCTCAAACAACATCGCATCGCTGCCCACGTCGGCGCCGGTGCGGTTCAGCATGTCACCGACGTGGCTGACATAGTCGATGACCAACCCCTGATCCACGATGGCGCTTTCGACAGCAAAGGTCGCGTCTTCGAATGATCCGTCATAGGCGTAGGTGATCGCCTCGCCCGCGAAAGCCGGGGTCGAAAGGGCCAGAAAGGCGCCGAATATTGCATGTCTCATTTTCTATCTCCCTATTTCTCAAGTCCCACTTTGCGGGACCTGACACACTGCCGCCCTGACCCAGATCAATCGGGCTTCTTCTGTTCGAAATACTCCAGGGGGGTTCCGGGGGGACAGCGTCCCCCCGGGGTCTCGCGACGCGCGAAAGGCGCGGCGCAAACTAGCCAAAGATGTCCGCCGTGATACCGGCATACCAGCCCTCGGATTCCTCGTACGTGGCCTTCCTCAGCGCCGCATCCTCGCCGGTCTGGCTGACAAACCCGTCGATCTTGGCGATCTTTTCTTCCGTCGCCTCATATGTCGCACCGACCTTCACGCCGTCGTCCGTGGTAATCAACGACCAGCAGGTGTTCGAGAACCGCGCCGGGAACACTTTCGATCCGGTCAAGGCTCCCCGCACCGCATTGGCACAGACCTTGGCCTGGCTGTTGGCCGAGAACCCGGACTTCGGCATGTCGCCCTGCTGGCTGGCATCGCCCAGCACATAGACATCGGGATCGGCCTTCGACGACATGTCGGCGGCATTCACAGGCGCCCAGTTTCCATCCGTCACGCCCGCGATTTCGGCAATCCGCCCTGCTTTCATGGCCGGGATCACATTGACCACATCCGCCTCTTCGACGCTCCCGTCGATGTCAACCGTCATGGCATCGGGGTCCACCGTCACATTGTCGCCACCGAAGTCGGGACCCAGACGTTCGACCATACCACCATAGTGGTTGGTCCAGCCCTCTTCGAACAACCCCTGTTTCGAGAACTTTTCTTTCGGGTCGGCAATCAGGATCTTGGCCGTCGGATTGGTCTCTTTCAGAACATGCGCCACCATCGACACCCGCTCATAGGGCCCCGGCGGACAGCGGAACGGGTTCGGAGGGGCAACCATCACGAACAATCCGCCTTCGGGCATGGCTCCGATCTGCGCCTTCAACAGTTCGGTCTGGGACCCGGCCTTATAGGCATGGGGCATCTTGTTTTGAGCCGAAACGTCCCAGCCCGGCACGGCACCCTCGACGAAATCAATCCCCGGCGACAGGATCAGCTTGTCGTAAGGCACCGTCCCGCCTCCTGCCAGAGTCACGGTCTTGGCATCCCGGTCGACCCCCACGGCCCAGTCATGCACAACGTTGATCCCGTGGCTGCTGGCAAGGCTGCCATAGGTGTGTCCGATGTCCGAAAGCTCCTTGAAGCCGCCCAGATAAAGGTTCGAGAAGAAACAGGTGTAATAGGTCCGTGTCGGTTCAATCAACGTGACGTCGATCTCGCCCTTGGAATCCTTGGCGATATACCGCGCCGCCGTCGCGCCCCCGGCGCCGCCACCGATCACGACGACCTTTGGTTTACCATGACTTGCCGCCTGCACCATCGGCGCCGAAAGGACCGCCGCCGCGACCCCGGTTCCCAAAAAATGCCTTCTGTCGATTTTCATGTCTCTCTCCCTTTTTATCAATGATCTTCAATGTTCCAGCGTTGCGAAATAGGCCGCGAGCGCTGCGATTTCCTCGTCCCCTAGCCGGCCTGCGATCATGTTCATTACCGGGTGCGCACGCGCATTGTCCTTGTAGGCATGCATGGCGATGACAAAGACCTCCTCGGGCCAAAGCACGATCGAGGGGATCCCTGCATCGCTGTCCTCGGCCTGATGGCAGGTCGTGCATTCGCTGGACAGATAGGCCCCGTATTCGGGATCCCCGGCGATCGCCAGTATCGCCGGGTCGACATCGTGGTCAATGCCGCGCGCAGTCGG
Organism: Silicimonas sp.; assembly: GCA_013002465.1. Taxonomy (GTDB): domain Bacteria; phylum Pseudomonadota; class Alphaproteobacteria; order Rhodobacterales; family Rhodobacteraceae; genus JABDJO01. The sequence goes on from JABDJO010000106.1 coordinate 19,049, forward strand.
ATCGGCCTCGGGAATGTCGGCCGGCGAAACCGAGAATGTCCTGAGATAGGCCAGAAGATCGGCCTGATCTATGGGGTCGTCATAGCCGCGAAAACTCATGCGGGTGCCAGGGACCAGCGACCTTGGATTGGCGATGAACGTTCCCAGGGTATCGGCGTGCCACTCCAGACCCTTGGACCCGGCCCTCTGGAACGCCTTTGAATACTTGAATCCCGCAACGCTGCCCGCGCGGCGTCCAAACAATTCGTTCAGATGCGGACCGACCCCGTTCTCGGCTCCCTTGCCCACCTGATGGCAGCCCTTGCACTTGGCAAAGAGCGCCGCACCCCTTTTACCATCCCCCAGATCATCTGCGGTCCCGGGCATCGCAAGCAGGACAAAAAAGGCAAGTGCGAAGGCAAATTTCTCGCCGAGAAATTTGCCCCCCCGCGACGGCAAGGCCGGCGCAATACTTCGAATGACGGCCCGCATCCGCATTACTCAAATGTCTTCAAATAGGCGATGACCGCGGCGATCTCGTCTTCCTTCTTGAAGCCTGCAAAGGACATCTTGGTGCCCTTCAGAAACGCGCGCGGCTTGGTCAAGAAATCGACAAGCGACGCATCGTCCCAGACCAGCCCGTCCTCGGCGGCCGCCTTCAGGGCTTTGGAATACTTGAACCCCTCGATCCCGCCCGCAGAACGACCGACGATACCATTCAGCACAGGTCCTGACCGGTTCTTGGCATTGTCGCCCACCTGGTGGCAGGCCTTGCACTTCTTGAAGGCCTTTTCGCCCGCCGCGATCAGGGCGGGGTCCGGCGCGCTTGCCATCTCCTCGGGCTCTGCTTCGGCTTCAGGTGTTTCCTCGGCAACGGCCACCTGTTCCGGGGCCACCCCTTCCTTGGCCGCCGCCACCGCATCGCGCAACTGGCGCGCCTTGGTTTCCTCGGGCGTCACATCAAGGACGGCGGCGCGCATGGTGATCTCGACGCTGTCCTTGCAGTTCTCCATGCAAGGCTCTTCGCCAAAGGCCGCCAATTCCACCTCGCCTCGATCATCGAGATAGAAATTCGACTCGTTCGGCAGTGTGACGTCGGCGAAATTCTCGTGACTCAACTCGAAGTCCTCGTCCACCAGATCGTTCAGGTACAGAATGTAGGCGGTGATCGCATAGACTTCGTCGTCGCTGAGCGATTGCGCATTGCCGAACGGCATGGCGCGATGGACGTAATCCCAGACGGTCGACAGATAGGGCCAATAGGACCCGATGGATTTCACCGGTCGGTCGTCAGTCAGGCTGTCCTGTCCGCCCGCCAGCACTGGCCAACGACCAACCGCTTCGCCAAAGTCGCCGTGGCACACGGCGCAGCGTTCGGCGAACACCTCTTCACCCGTGAAGACATCGCCAGACCCCTCAGGAAGTCCCAGTCCATCCGGGCGCACATCAATGTCCCAGGCCGCGATTTCCTCAGGCGTGGCCGGTCGACCGAGGTTGAAATCCCCGGCGAACGCCGTGCCCGAGAGACATGAAAAAACGAATGCAACTTTAAGAAACTTCGACATTTTCAGCACGCCCCTTTTCGTCAATCGCCCAGGTCTGAATGGCATTGTTGTGATAGATCGAGTTCACGCCCCGAACCTCGCGCAATTGCGTTTTGGTCGGCTGGACGTACCCGGTGGAATCATGCGCCCGGCTTTGCAGCAACAAGGGCGATCCGTCCCAGTCGAACTCGTAATAAAACCGGTGCATGGACTTGTCGAAGCTTGGCCCCGACATCCGTGCCTGGTGCCAATTCATGCCACCGTCAATCGTGACATCGACGCGCGGGATCGAACCGCGCCCAGACCAGGCGACCCCGGTCAGAACCGTCGGCCCGGGCCCATGCAGGATCGGCGCCTGCGGACTTGGGTTGGTGATGACCGATTTCGCGTCCATCTCCCAAGTAAAGCGCCGCGCCTGGCCGTCGGCCAGAAGATCGGTGTATTTCGAGGTTTCTTCCCGGTGGTGCCAGGGCTGATCGCCAACTTCGATCCGCCGCAACCACTTGACCCACATATTGCCTTCCCAACCCGGCACAACCAACCGCAACGGATACCCCTGTTCGGGGCGCAGGGCCTCGCCGTTCATCTTGAAGGCCAGCAGGCAGTCGTCCAGCGCCTTTTCCAGAGGGATCGAGCGGGTCATCGCACTGGCGTCCGCCCCTTCGGGCAGGATCCATTTGCCCGCCGTCTTCACACCCGCCTCTTCCAGCACGTACCTGAGCGGCACGCCGGTATACATGACGTTGTGGATCATGCCGTGGGTGAACTGGCAACCATTCAACTGAGCCCCGCGCCACTCCATGCCCGTGTTCGCCGCGCATTCCAGGAAATAGACCCGGTTTTCGCGCGGAAACCGCATGAGGTCCGACATGGTGAAAACCAGGGGCGTGTCGACCAGCCCGTTGATCATCAATCGGTGGAGGCCCGGGTCGACTTCGGCAATCCCCGCATGGTGACGTTCAAAGCAAAGGCCATTGGGGGTGATGATCCCGTCCAATTCGTGCAACGGCGTGAAGTTGACCGAGGATACGGGATCGGCGGTCAGCCATTCCACATTGCGCCGTTTCACATGAGCTTCGAACCCGGACGGGGACCCATAGGGGCGCGCATCGACACCCTCGCCAAGGGATTGTGCCCAGTCCTGCACCTCGGTGATCGCCGGATCGCCGGCGGCCATGGCCTTCGTGCCCGCCAATCCGGCCGAGACGGCCAATCCGCCCTTCAAAAGACCACGTCGCGTTGTTGAATTTGCCATCTACTGCCTCCTGATTTACGCGCCGACCACTTTGACACTGGTGTTCGGCGTCACCTCGACCGTGCCCTTCCGGCGGATATAATTCTCGACCACATCCCAGATCGGTGGCCCCTCGGTGCCCTCGTTGACGCTGGCCCAACCGGCAACAACATAGGATTTGGCCGGGTCGATCTTCTCGCCGTTTTTCAACAGCGTCAGATCGGTGATACGGGAACCTTGCGGTTTGGTGATGTCGATCTGGAACCCAATGCCGCCGGTTCTCACCATATCGCCACCCTGCTGGAAATAGGGGTCGGGGTGGAACAAGTTGTCGGCCACGTCTTCCAGCACCACGGCCAGGAATTCGCCGGTGAACTCCGTGCGATAGGCGTTCGGATAGGACATCGAGGTGACGTTCCAGATGTCTTCCCGCGTGATCGGCTGGCCTGGAAGGATCGAGGGGCCCCACCGAACACCGGGGGACAAGGCGATATCGGCCTCACGTTCTTGCAAAAGCGCATCGCAGATCAGATCGTCCCAGGTGCCGTTAAAGTTGCCGCGCCGGTAAAGAAGACCATCGGCGGTGCCGATCTCTTCGGCCAATGCCTCGGCATAGGGCGCGCGGTCGGCGTCGATCTGCGCGGCCATTTCGGCATCGGGTTCGATCACGTCCGAGAAAATCGGTATCAGCTTGTGGCGGAACCCCATCATCCGGCCGTCCTGCACATCGAGATCGACGCGACTGACGAACTTGCCGTTTGACCCGGTGGCAACGATGATCGTCTCGCCCACCAGCACCGGTTCGGGTAAGGCATCGTGGGTATGCCCCGAAAGGATCACGTCGATCCCCTGCACCTGCGCGGCCATCTTCTTGTCGACGTCAAACCCGTTGTGGCTGAGGAGCACGACCAGGTCCGCCCCCGCTGCACGCGCTTCGTCGACCATCTCCTGACAGCGCTCTTCGCGGATGCCGAACGAGTATTCCGAGAACATCCAGCCCGGATTGGCAATCGGCATGTAAGGAAAGGCCTGGCCCAGAACGGCGATCTTGGCGCCACCCCGTTCAAACCAGGTGTAGGGCTCGAAATCCTCAGCCGGTTCGTCCCATTCCTTGTCAAAGATGTTCTGCCCCAAGGCCGGGAACCCCATCTCGCCGATCAGCTCAAGTACGCGGTCAGTGCCAAGCGTGAACTCCCAGTGAAAGGTCATGGCGTCGGGTTTCAACAGCGACATGGCATTCACCACGTCCTGACCTTGCGTGTGATAACAGCCGTAAGAGCCGTGCCAGGTGTCGCCACCGTCCAGAAGGATCGCGTCGGGACGGTCGGCGCGAATCGCCTTGATCACGGTCGCGATCCGGTCCAGGCCACCCATCCGGCCATAGGTCTGCGCCAACGCGGTGAAATCATTGTGGGTCAGTGCATAGGCCGATGCCGAGCCATCTTCGATCCCGTAAGCTTTCCTGAAATCGGCCCCCGTGATGTGGGGGACGGCGCCCTTGTTCTCGCCGACACCAAGGTTGATCGAGGGTTCGCGGAAATAAATCGGTTTCAGTTGCGCATGGATATCCGTCATGTGGATCAGCGAGACATTCCCGAAGGTGTCAAACTGCAAAAGCTGATCCTGGCTCAGCGCCTGCTGCGCCGAAAGCCGCGCCCAGTTGCCGAAACCCGAGGCTCCATACAGGGCGGATGTGGCCATGGCGGCTTGCAAGAAATCGCGACGAGAGATCATTGAACAACTTTCATATGCGTATTCCTGAATGTTATCAGGTAAAGAAAACCCGCGCGAGGCATCCCCGCGCGGGCAAGAAATTACTGACGAACTGCAGGGGTTTCGACCGACAGACCATTGCTGCGGGACAAAACATAAAGCTCAAGTGCGCGGAATTCGTCGGAGCCTTCGGCAAAGGTATGCGCCCGCGTATCGCGGATACAGCCCCGGAACCGATTATGCCGGGAAATCAACCGGGCCTGCTTCAGACGATAGGTCGGAAAGCCGTTGATCTGGCCCTGGCTCAGGTGGTCGGCACGGATCATGTTGCCATAGTTTTCTTCATGGCAGCTTGCACAGGACAGCTCCAACTGGCCGTAGCGGGTATAATAGATTTCCTTACCCTTTTCCCAGAACGGTGCTGCATCGCCATCAATGGCCACATCCACCGGCATGCCGCGTGACTGAAGACCGATCAGCGCCACCATGCCCTGCATGTCCTGACCCGACCACTTCCATTCCTCGGCCCCCATACGGGTTGACCGGCAATTGTTGATCTCGTCTTCCAACGTGACAAGATTGCCGTCCTTGACCTTCGGCATGGCCGCCGAAAGTCCGGCAAAGCTTTCAACATCGCCATGGCAGGACGCGCAACTTTCGTTTTCGGATCCGTCCACCTCGGAATAGGCATCGATGGCCTGGTCCACTGTCAGCATTGCAGGATTGTCGAAATCGTCCAACTGCAGGGACTGGGTTTCATCAGTGCGAAACCGCCAACCCGAGTAGATCGTGTCGATGCCTTCCATATGCGCGGGTGCCGCAGTTTCGGTCACCATCTCAAGCTCGTCGTTGATGACCAGACTGTCGTCGTCGGGCCCGGCGTATGCGCCACTGCCGGCTCCGACGGCCAGCGCCAGAATACCGAGGCTGATTGCCTTCTTTGTCATTGTTTTCCTCCCTGGAACCCTGATCATCCGACGCTGATTGACTTCGTCGTGGTGTAGACGTCGCCATCGTCGTCGTACCAGGTGAACGTGAAATCACCGGATTCCGGAACGACTGCCTCGAACTCGAAGTACGGATTGGTCGAAATCGCAGGCTCAAGCGTGACATCAATCACGGTCTCGCCGTTAAATTCTGCCACGAACCGATTGATGATCGAGCGCGGGATAACATTGCCTTCCTTATCCTTGCGCTGACCTGATTCCATCTTGTGGCTGATCAATGTCTTGATCGTTATCGTATCTCCGGCCGAAGCTTGCTTCGGCACCTTGACGCGGGGCTTTACTCCGTCTGCCATTTTGTCTTCCTTTCCTGTACCTTAGCCGCCGCAGCCGCCGATTGTCACTTTGACTTCCTTGCGATCGGCGACAAAGCTGCCGTCGGCCATCTTGGCCACAGCGACGACTTCCTGCGTGCCTGCAAGGCGGATCCGGGTCGACGCTGACTGCGATGCGGCCAGCGGGCCGAAATTGAACGTTGCCACCGGCGGAACCGGGTTTCCAAGTGCAAAGACAGCAATGGCAACCGCACCCGGGGCCGAAACTTCGACAGGGACAGTGTTACCGTTTTCCGCGATCTCGGGGGCCGTTAGGGTGATGCCGCCACTTCCGGGTTCAACACCACCGGTGAACGTCGCAACTGATTCTTCCACCGCCGCGTATCCGCGAAGCGGCAAGACGGCTGCGACGGCCGCGCCTGCGGCTGTCAGAAGCGTCTGACGTCTTGTTAATTCCATTTCTGATCCTCCGTTTGTTTGGGCCAATGTCACTCTTTCAGAGTGAGCAAATAGGCCACCACATCTTCGATTTGCTGGGCATTGAGAAGCGGATCAACAGCACCTTCAGCCGCCTTGCCGGTGAAACCGTTGCCAATGCGGATAAAGCCCTCGGTCTTGTAAAAGGACGGCATCACCGTATCGGGGAACATGTTCTTGGCATTGGCCACAATCCCGCGCAATTCAGGTTCGGACCAGCGGTCTCCGACACCATCTAACCCCGGACCGATTTCGCCGTGAAAGGCAAGTTCGGCCAAATCCGAAACGGCGTGACAGGCAATGCAATTGCCTGCGCCCTTGTTCATGATCTTGCGACCCTCGGCGGCATTGCCCGGTGTCCCGGTCAGCGAAGCGGCAACCGCCCCGTCTTCAAATACCACATCGGTTGGCGCCGGTGCGTCCGCTGAGGCCATCCCGGCCGCCAGGACGCTGGCCACTATCAGGCTCGTCGTTTTCATGGATCCTCCCTTATCCTTTTGCCAAGATCGTAACGTAGGGGTTGCAGGAGGTGCAACAACAAATTCACAAAAGCGAATTTTTGATGGCGTGGGCGAATGCTTGCACCCCGGAACGTTGTGCTTTCCACTGCATTGGACGCTTGAAATCGGGACTGAGTTTACTGTGACCTATCTCGCCGCCCTGTTCTTTCTGGCCGTCGCCATTGGATGCAGCGCTTTCGCCGGTTGGCACAGCCTGGCGTTCGCGGCGGGTGCGCTGGTCTATGGGGTTTGCGGCGTGCTGATTGGCTATTTCGCCCTGATGAAGAAACCTGTTCCCCTGGCCCTGAAGATTTTCGGCTGGATTCTGGCGGTCGCGGTGGTTGCTTTTGTTGTCATCGCCTTTCAGGCACTGAGCAGTATGCACTAGGTGCGGCACGAACTTCGAAACGCAAGAACGCAAAACTCCGCTCAATCGCCGTGCGCTCTTTTGTACACTCAAAACGAGTGGTAAACCGATGCCCGAGCAGGAGGACACCCATGAGAAAGTTCGAATACAAGGCCGTGCCCGCCCCGACCACGGGCACCAAGACCAAGGGCGTCAAGACAACCGAGGACAGGTTTGCGCTGTCCCTAACCGACACCCTGAACGACATGGCCGGCGAAGGCTGGGAATACGTGCGCGCCGAAACGCTTCCCTGCGACGAACGCAAGGGGCTGACGGGATCGCAGAAAACCTATCAGAATATCCTGATTTTCAGGCGCCTTACATCGGCCCCTCTGCCGCTGGACGATTCGCCCCGCGTGCGATCGGTGCCCCATTCGCAGGTTTCCCTTGACCGCCCGGTGTCGGAACCCGTGACCCCGCGCCGCGTCGTTTCCGGCCCGCCCGCCGAAAACCATGCGCCCCCGGTCGGCGCGGCACGCGACGACTAATCCTCGATTGACAGGCCCAGGGCGTGAATGCGCCCGATCAGATCCGGTCCTAGGGCGGCGTGAACCGCCCGATGGCGCGCGATCCGGCTTTGGTCTTTGAAGGACTCGGCCGCGATAACAACATGGAAGTGGCTCTGCCCGCCTTCCTGATATCCCGCATGTCCCCGGTGTTTTTCGCTTTCGTCCACCACTTTCAGGTTCCGAGGTTGAAACGCCTCGGTCAATTTTTCACGAATTTCGTCCTCGACTCGCATTTTTATCGCCTGCCCCCCTTCAATCTTTGCCCCGACACGGTAAACTCTCTCGCCCGAGTCGGAAAGGCAGGAGAAGATGGCAGAAGACCCGTTTGGTTTCGATATGAGTGTGTCCAAGGACAAGAAGAAGCGTTCGCGCACGCGGCGCGGCATGTCTGGGGCATTCGAAACATCGACGCGGGTCTGCGAACACCCCGGCTGCCAGGAAACCGGTCAGTATCGCGCGCCCAAGTCCCCGGATGATCTGGATGATTTCTATTGGTTCTGCCGCGACCACGTGCGCGAGTACAATCTGAAATGGAACTTCTTTCACGGCCAGACCGAAGAGGAATTCGCGGCTCAGGTCGACAAGGACCGGGTCTGGGAACGCGAGACCAAGCCGTTTTCGAACAAGACTGGCGACGAAGCCAAGGCATGGTCACGCCTGGGCATTGACGATCCGCACCAGATCCTGGGGGAAAACGCCACGCGCAATCCCGGCAAGTCGATCACCGGCACCCGCAAGCTGCCACCCACGGAACGCCGTGCGCTCGATATTCTTGAGGCGAAGGATCACTGGACCAAGGCCGAGATCCGCAAATCCTACAAAGCCCTGATCAAGGTCCTTCATCCCGACATGAACGGTGGCGACCGCGGCCACGAGGAACAGCTTTCCGAAGTTGTCTGGGCCTGGGACCAGATCAAGGTAAGCCGCAACTTTCAGGTCTGACAGGAAACCGCCCCCGCCGAATGAACGACGGAGACGGTCTTGGCGGGTGGGATGGCCCCGCCAGGGGGTCTGATGTGCTCGACAGGTCGCCCGGGTGGGACACTGTCTCTGAGGGACGCTTAGTTTATAGGAAACGACCGGCGCAGATCATCAGGTGTCTGTCAGAGGTACCCGTGCAGCATTGCCGCGAAACGTGCAGCGATCATGCAGGGGCGCGCAACTTCTGCGCAGCCAGGTGAATCAGCACCATGCCTAAAAGCCAGGGCGGCCCGACCTTCAGGGTTCCCAGCATGGAAAACACCACGACCATGGACAGCAGGGCGATGTTGGGCAGTTCCGAGAATTCGGCGGCGCCGACACGGCCAAGAAGCGGTTCGCCCAAGGTGAAATACAGGCTTCCGCCCATGGCCGATCCGATCGCGGTGGCCAGAACGGCGGCAACCGCGGCCAGACCCCAGCCCTTGTAATCGGCCCGTCCAAACAGCGCCGCCGAGGCCGATCCACCGACCGCCGCGCCGATACAGGCACAAAGTACCATCACCAGGGATTCACTGAAGTCGTTTGTGAACCCCGCCCAGATGATGGCTGCCATGACAATGCCGCCAAGGGCCGAGGTCAGTGTGATTGTTACGGGATAAAAGAAATTGCCTGGTGTCTGCTTCATCAAAGCCGCCTTCGGATTCGGGAGGGATCGCGCCACGAAGAAACGGCGCCTGCCACGCAGACGCCGTTGTTGTCTTTGTCAGTCCCCGTGCAGGGGTTATGCAGGCTTGAACACCAGAGAGACGCCGTTCAGGCAGTGACGCTTGCCAGTTGGTGCTGGCCCGTCGTTGAAAATGTGGCCAAGATGGCTTCCGCACCGGCGGCAATGCACCTCGGTCCGCCGGGTCAAAAGCGTATTGTCGGGCTTGGTGCCGACCGCCCCCGGCAGGGACTGCCAGAACGATGGCCAGCCTGTGCCGCTGTCGAATTTGGCCTTCGAGGAATAGACCGGCAAGTCACATCCGCGGCAATGATACGTCCCGGCGGCATAATTCCTGTCCAACGGGCTGGACCCGGCCCGTTCGGTGCCTTCTTTGCGCATCACCTTGTATTGAATCTTGGTCAACTGGGCACGCCATTCCTCGTCCGAGCGCATGACTTCGAAATTGCCGCCCGCGACACCGATGCGCGGGGTCAAGAACACGGCTGCGCTGCCAACAAGTGCGGTTCCAAGAAAATCGCGTCTGTTCATAAAGATTACTCCTTCGCTTGAGCGGGAACATAAGCACTTGGGCCATCACATAGAACTCACAAAGCCGAGGGGTGATGTTACGAAAGAATTTGACAATGCAAGGCGCCCCGTCGGTGAAAACGGGGCGCTGCACGCAACAGCGAAATCGTTAACAAAGGAAACGTTTCGCATTTGGACACAATCGTGATGCCAGATTCGCACGAACAAATTGTAAATTCGGCTCTGGGCGCACATTTGACTCCTATCGCTGGCATTGGGTTGCGCGACGATGCAGAATGTTGCACGTGGAAAACCGGGTGAATTTCCCGCCGTAAGCGACAAGGAAGTGTTATGGACTATCGTCTGATGGACGTAGAAGCGAAGCCGACAGAGGACGTCGACGTTCGCGATGTATTCGGTATCGACGCCGATATGAAAGTCAAAGGCTTTTACGAATCGAACGACCGCGTTCCGCTGTTGGATCCAACCTATAAATTTGACCCGGACACGACGCTCGCAATTCTGGCGGGCTTTCAATACAACCGCCGGGTCTTGATCCAGGGCTATCACGGTACGGGTAAATCGACCCATATCGAACAAGTGGCCGCGCGTCTGAACTGGCCGTGTGTGCGGGTGAATCTAGATAGCCATATCAGCCGAATCGACCTGATCGGCAAGGATCAGATCAAGGTTGACAAAGGCGTGCAATACACTGAATTCCAGGAAGGAATCCTTCCCTGGGCGTTACGCAATCCGACCGCCATCGTGTTCGACGAATACGACGCGGGGCGCGCCGACGTGATGTTCGTGATCCAGCGGGTTCTGGAAGTCGACGGGAAGCTGACGCTTCTGGACCAGAACGAGGTTCTGGATCCGAACCCCTATTTCCGCCTGTTCGCAACCGCCAACACCATCGGTCTTGGCGACACCACGGGTCTTTATCACGGCACCCAGCAGATCAACCAGGCCCAGATGGACCGTTGGTCGCTTGTGGTGACGCTGAACTATCTCAGCCATGATGCCGAAACCGCGATCGTCCTGTCGAAAGCGCCGCACTACAACACCGAAAAAGGCCGCCAGGTGATCAGCCAGATGGTGACTGTCGCTTCGCTGACGCGGACGGCCTTCATGAACGGCGATCTGTCCACGGTGATGAGCCCCAGAACGGTGATTTCCTGGGCGCAGAATGCCGAGGTTTTCCGCAACGTTGGCTATGCCTTCCGTCTGTCGTTCCTGAACAAATGCGACGAGTTGGAGCGCCAGACCGTGGCCGAATTCTATCAGCGCTGTTTCGACGAAGAACTGCCCGAAAGCGCGGTCAGCCTTTCGATTGCGTAACCCGATGAGCAACAACGACAGTCCAGCCGATCCGTTCAAGAAAGCGCTTGTCGAGACGACAAAGACGCTGGCGGACGACCCTGAGCTGTCGGTCAGCTTTTCGGTCGATCCCCCGGGCATGTCCGGCGAAGACATGCGCCTGCCGCAGGTAACCCGGCGGATGACGGCGGCCGAGGTTCTGTTGGCCCGCGGCACCGCCGACAGTTTTGCGATGCGCCGCAAGTACCACGACACGAAGACCTTCAATCGCTATGCCCCCCAAGGGCAGTTGGCGCTCGACATCTACGAGGCCATGGAGATGGCGCGCTGCGAAGCCATGGGGGCGCGCGACATGCCGGGCACCGCGGGCAATATTGATGCGCGGATCGAGCACGAGGCGATGCGCAAGGGATATGACCAGGTCAAGGATGTTTCCGACGCACCACTTTCGGTCGCCGCCGGGTACCTGGTGCGTCAACTGGCCAGCGGTCGCATCCTGCCGCCCGGCGCCGAGAACCTTCTGTCGCTTTGGCGCGACAAGTTCGACACGCAGGCAGGATCGACACTGGAGGATCTTCAGCACACGCTGAACGACCAGGCCGCCTTTGCGCGCTTTGCCCGCCAGGTGATCACCGATCTTGGCTATGGCGATCAGATCGGCGACGACCCCGATACCGAAGACGCCGAAGACGACAGCGAGGCCTCGCAGGAAGATACCGAGGATCAGGACACCGCCAACCAGGATCAGAGCGACGACAGCGACGCGTCGTCGGAAGCATCCCCGGAAGAAAGCCAGGACAGTCAGGACGACCAGACCGAAGCCCAGATCACAATGGACGAAATGGCCGATGCCGAAGCGGGCGAGGAAACCGAACTGCCCCAGGGTGACGCCGAGATCGACCCGCCTGCCCCACAGCCCGTCAGTGATGCGGATCCGAACTATGTCGTTTATTCGGGCGAGTTCGACGAAGAGATCGCAGCCCACGACCTGGCCGAGCCAGAAGAGCTTGAGCGTTTGCGCGCCTATCTCGACCAGCAGCTTGACCCCTTGCGCGGGGCCGTCGCGCGGCTGGCCTACAAGTTGCAGCGCCGCTTTATTTATAAGAAATCGCGGACCTGTAG
>JABDJO010000005.1 GCA_013002465.1 Silicimonas sp.
CGGCCTCGATCTCGTCCAGGGTGATAAAACTCGGTGTCATCGCGACTTTCTTCCTGAGGGTGCCAGTAGATCGAACAACCGCCCTATCCCGCCTGTCGGCAACTGTTGTTGCGTTAGCCAGGCGGAACCGCGCATCGGACAAGGGTCGCCTGGTTCGGGCCAGTCACCTGTTTTGCGAATCTGGACTCGATTGCAGCGATCACGTCAAGAGAAGGCATGGCGATACAGGACAGAAAGATGGCCGCTGCACTGGACGCAGGCTAGGGCTGGAAGCCTTTGCCGAAGTCAAATACCTATGCCGCGACTGGGCCGGAGAGCCGCGCGTGAAAGGACGATTCCATGGACAAGACCCTTGCCAATGATCAGCTAACCCAATGGGATCACGATCATTTCTTTCACCCCTCGACGCATCTGGGCCAATTTGCCCGGCGCGAGGCGGGGAACCGGATCATCGAACGTGCCGAGGGCGTGCGCATAACCGACCGCGAAGGCAAGACCTCGCTGGATGCCTTTGCCGGGCTTTACTGCGTCAACGTCGGCTATGGCCGGACCGAAATTGCCGATGCCATCGCCAAGCAGGCGCGTGAGCTTGCCTATTATCATTCCTATGTCGGCCACGGCACCGAGGCCTCGATCACCCTGTCACGGATGATTGCCGAGCGCGCGACCGAGGGCCTGAACCACGTCTATTACGGCATGTCGGGGTCGGATGCCAACGAGACCAACATCAAGCTGGTCTGGTATTACAACAACATCCTCGGGCGGCCCGAAAAGAAAAAGATCATCTCGCGCTGGCGTGGCTACCACGGGTCTGGCCTGATGACCGGCTCGCTGACCGGGCTGCGCCTGTTCCACCAGAAATTCGACCTGCCGCTGGCACAAGTGATCCATACCGAAGCACCGTATTATTTCCGCCGTGACGACCTGTCGATGAGCGAGGCTCAATTCACTGCCCATTGTGCCGCCGAACTTGAAGCGCTGATCGAACGGGAAGGCGCCGACACCATCGCTGCCTTCATCGGAGAGCCCGTGCTGGGCACGGGCGGCATCGTCCCGCCGCCTGCAGGGTATTGGGATGCCATCCAGAAAGTGCTGAAAAAACACGATATTCTTCTGATCGCCGATGAAGTGGTCACCGGGTTCGGGCGGCTTGGCTCGATGATGGGTTCGGATCACTACGGGCTTAAGCCGGATCTTATCACCATCGCCAAGGGCCTTACCTCGGCCTATGCACCGTTGTCGGGATCCATCGTGTCAGATGCCATGTGGAACGTCCTGGAACGCGGCACGGACGAGAACGGCGTTTTCGGTCATGGCTGGACCTATTCGGCGCATCCGATCGGCGCGGCGGCCGGCGTGGCCAATCTCAAACTGCTGGACAGCCTGAACCTGATCGCCAATGCGGGCGAGGTTGGGGCTTATTTCAACAGTGCAATGGCCGAAGCGCTTGGCGGTCATGCGCATGTCGGCGAGGTTCGTGGCGAAGGCATGCTGTGTGCCGTGGAACTGGTCAGGGACCGCGACGACCGGGTCTTTTTTGACGCCGCCGACAAGGTTGGCGCGCGCGTCGTCGGAGCCATGCTTGAGCGCGGTGTCATCGCGCGGGCCATGCCAGAGGGCGATATCATCGGCTTTGCGCCGCCGTTTTCCTTGACCCGCGAAGAGGCGGACGAAATTGTCGAGGCAACTCGGGCAGCGTTGAGCGACATCTTGTGAACGCACCTTCAAGAGGGTGAGCGGGTGAAACCCGAGGTTCAAAACCGCGTCTTGCGCGCCTTTCCGGCAAAAGGAATTCGCCAACTGCCCCAGGGTGGTCAATTGACCTCAGGATCAAAAAAGGCCGGGCAAATCTGCCCGGCCTTTTCAGCACTCGCGATATGCGAGATTACTTCAGCTCGACTTCGGCACCAGCCGCTTCCAGCTTGCCTTTGATCTCTTCGGCTTCGGCTTTGGCAACGCCTTCCTTGACGGCTTTGCCACCCGCTTCGACCAGATCCTTGGCTTCTTTCAGGCCAAGACCAGTGATCGCGCGAACTTCTTTGATCACGTTGATCTTCTGGCCACCGGCCGCCTTGAGGATGACGTCGAATTCATCCTTTTCCTCTTCGGCAGCGCCACCGGCACCGTCTGCAGGACCAGCCATCATCACCGCGCCGCCAGCGGCGGGTTCGATGCCGTATTCGTCTTTCAGGATTGTTTTCAGTTCCTGAGCTTCGAGAAGCGTGAGACCCACGATCTCTTCAGCAAGTTTCTTCAGATCAGCCATTATACTGTTTCCGTTTCCTAAGATGTGTTCCAACGCGAGATCATCAACCCCACGCAGGTCTTATGCGTTTCACGCGGCTTCCGCGCGCTCCTCGATTGTCGACAAAATGCTCGCGACGTTAGAAGCAGGCGCGCCAATCGCACCGGCGATGTTCGAAGCAGGAGCGCCAATGCAGCCAACGATCGAAGCAATAAGCTCCTCACGCGACGGCAATGCGGCGATTGCTTTCACACCGGCCGGATCCAGAGCCGTTTCACCCATTGCGCCCCCAAGGATCACCAGCTTCTGGTTTTCCTTGGAGTACTTATCCATAACCCGCGCCGCAGCGGTCGGGTCTTCGGAATAGGCAAACACGGTCATGCCCTCAAGAAGCCCAGTCAGAGACTCGTTTGGCTTCCCACTAAGGGCGATTTTGGCGAGCTTGTTCTTGGCGACGCGAACAGAACCCTCGGCTTCGCGCATTTGCGAACGAAGATCCTGCATTTCGGCAACCGTAAGACCTGCGTAATGGGCAACGACCACAACGCCAGAGCTTTCAAAGATCTGGCCGAGTTCCTCGACCACTTTCTCTTTCTGGGCTCTATCCACAGTTTCACTCCAAGTTTGGAGGTTTGACCCTCCGGCTCAAACATGCCGGGCTTTAAGGCCCGACAATCGGGTCCTTACGGGGTCCGTGGATCGCGCTTCAGGGCGGACCTGAAGTTGAATTCAGTTTTCCCGTCTCGGGCAGGATTTATGGTCGAAACCACCCGCCGTCTCGGACGATGTCAAAGGGGCGCGGATGAACGCACCACTCGGACCGGCGTTGTCTAGAGCGAAACAAGCGCGATGTGAAGGGTTTTTTTCAAGGGTCCCGGATGAGGGCGACGCGCGGCTTTGACACGGGGGCCAACCTGCGGGCGCATCGCAAAGTGCGAACGGGAGTTTCCGCGCCAGACTGACCCTTAGACCGGCTTTTGGCGCACCCCGCCACGAAGCTTTTTGTATTGAACCTCGTCCAGGCTGCACGGAAACCCGCCCGGTGCCTTTGCGTTGATGACCGCGCGGCTTCCGGGTTCGAAATCCGCACGAAAATGGACGGTGCTTTTCACGCAGACGATGTCGGCCTGCGACGGGTCCTCGCCGAAATGGGTGAAAAAGGCGCGGTCCAGGCATTGGGTCCGCCCGGAACTCACGACAATCCGCACACCGTTCGAACCCTGCCCATGCTGGAGAAGGCAACTTGGCCCGATCTTTGCAATGCCGCCGCCGTACATCTGCCCTGTGTATGGAATTTCGCCGTTGCTCAAAGCCAGCACCTTGAATTGCCCCCTGAACGGAGCATCCCCCTTGATGCCGGATTTCCCGCCAAGTTCCCCGTCGATCACTTCACCGACACCGGCATCATGAGCGCGCGCTGCGATTTCGCCATCCCAGACCACACCCAAAAGCGCGTTCCGGGCTTCGCAGCCCACCAACGCGCGCAATAGGCCCGTGGTGTCGGAACTTGCCCCGGCGCCTGCGTTGTCCTGAACATCGGCGATGATGACCGGCCCGGACCCCGGCATCGACATCGCCTTCCGCACGGCATCCTCGGCGCTTAGCAGATCTGTTTCGAATTCGGCTTCCGCCGCGCAAAGCGCGGTCATCACTTTTTCCGCCAATGCCTCGGCGCGGTCCGTGGCAGGTGCATAGGCAATTACCGAAGGTCCGGAATCGGGAACGTCCGCCGCCGGAAATCCCATGGCGAGATCGACGTATTCATCCGCGCAAGCCGGAAGATCGTCCAGAAGCCGATAGAGCGACCGGCAGGGGTCGGCCCCCGTGAACTGGGCCTGGAGCGGAACCAGAAACGGTGCCTGTCGAAACGCGGCACGGCGACTGGTTCCGGCGAGTTTCCGGGTCAGTTCCGTCATGCAGCGTGCGCCCGTGTCGGCCATGTCAAGATGCGGATAGGTGCGATAGATCGTGATCAGATCGGCGGTTTGAACCAATCGTGCAGAGATGTTCGCGTGAAGGTCCAGGCTGACACCGATCGCAACATCCGGCCCGACTTGTTGGCGTATCCGCGCAACAAGTGCGGCTTCGCCGTCATCCTGGCTTTCGGTGACCATCGCGCCGTGCAGGTCCAGATAGATCGCATCGAGGGGGCCGGACGCCGCAAGCCCCGAGAGGATCATGTCGGCAATGGTGTCGAACGCATCGTCGGTGACCAGACCGCTCGGCTCGGCGGCACACCAAAGCAGGGGGCAAAGTTCGATCCCTCCGGCCTTTTCAGCAGCGCGCGCCGCACCGGCTATGGGCAGGTTCATGCCTTTCGTTTCGTCAATGACGGCCTGGCCTTCCAGCAGCGCGGGCCAGCTGTCGGCCACACGGAAATCCTCGATCCCCGCCCTGGTCGGCATGAACGTGTTGGTTTCATGCTGAAATCCGGCAATCGCGATCCGGTGCTGGCTCATTCCTTCAGCGCGCCTTCGATGATTTCGGCAAGTTTCGCGGCCACCACTTCGGGGCGGTGCCGGGACATCGACACATGGCCCAGTTCGGGAATTTCATGAAAGACCCCCTTCGGGGCCAGGTCCGACACGACCTTGCACATCGAGGGCGCGGTCTGCACGTCTTCGGAAAAGGCCATCACATGCATCGGCACCGGGCAGGTCTTCAGCCCCTCGCGGCAGTCGAATTCAAGACACGCCTGCCATTGGTCGATCAGGTCCTTCGGATCGCGGTTTGCAAATCGAGCGGTATAGGCCGGTTTGATCTCGGCCCACAGCTTGGGATCGTGCAGCGCCTTGGCCGGAAAGGCATAGACAGCGTAATGGGCGGCCAGGAAATACTCAGGCAGCACGATGCCGTCTTTGCGAAGGTCGATCTCGGCCTGCATCCAGTCCCGGGTGAACCCGTCGATATAGGCCGAAGTTCCCATCGGGATCGCCAGGCGAACCTTGTCGGGAAAATCAATGGCGACCTGTTGCGTGATCAATCCCCCCAAAGACAAGCCAACGACGGTGGCGTTGCCATTGCAAAAGGCGTCAATCACGGCGGCACAATCCGCTGCATAGTCTGCCATGGACCACGGGGCCGGAGGCGAGACGGTGTCACCGGCACCGCGCGGATCGTAAGAGATGCACCGGAAGCGGTCCGACAGATGGGCGAACTGCTGTGAGTATCCTTCCGCAGTTGCGTCTCCGCCGGGGATGAACACAACGTCCGGCCCATCGCCTTCGGTCACAACGCGCATGGTGACGCCATTTGCGGAAAGCGCGTGCATTTCGGCCCCGGGACCGAACTTTGGGAATGCGCTCATGGCCCGATACCTCCCGCGCCTAGACCAGATCGCGAGGAATGTCCTCGCTCCATTTTCGTTCGCGCACGACACCTTCGGCGTCGCGCGCTGTCAGGCTGGCTTTGATCCGCCAGACATCCGCCAGGGCCTGGACCGAGACTTCGGTTTCGACCTCGGCAGACCAATCGCCGCGCGCATATGATTTGCGCCAGCGCTGAATGCAGATGGCCGAGTTCGGATCGTTGGGGTGAATGCGGAATGTTTCGTGATTTTCATAACGAACGGTGATGCCGGTGTGTTTGTGCGTTTCGGTGCCATCGTCCGACACACGTTCGAAGGTTTCGATACCGGTGATGTGGTCAATCGTGCGTCGCCTTTCGAAACCGGGTTGCGCCAGAACCTCGGTTTCCAGCGGTGGCGCGCTTTCGGGTGGCAGAAAAGGCGCCAGTGTCGCGTCGATATCGCGACCGGCGCGCACCGGAAGATCAAGCCGCGTGTTCGAAAGCGTCAGCGTGGCGTCGGTTTGGCCGGGCCAGATGACGGGCCAATAGGCCGTGCCAAGCGCCAACCGCAGCCGCTGACCCCTGGTTATCCGCTGACCACAGGCGTTCAGTTGGATCGAGGCGGCCACCGATGTGCCTTCCGGCATGGCTTCCGGCGCGGCGTGGCTGTTCCTGTGGGTCAGGTTCAGCACCCCAAAGCTGATCAATGTGGCGTGCCCGCCCTCGTCAACTGCCGACAGCGTGGCGGCGATGTTGGCCTGGGACGCATCAGAGAGGACATCGGCGTGGACCAAGGGAAACCCCAGAAGGTCAAGATCGT
This sequence comes from Silicimonas sp., assembly GCA_013002465.1. Classification (GTDB taxonomy): domain Bacteria; phylum Pseudomonadota; class Alphaproteobacteria; order Rhodobacterales; family Rhodobacteraceae; genus JABDJO01. The sequence goes on from JABDJO010000005.1 coordinate 6,354, forward strand.
CGTCCAATGGTTCGGTCTCGAAGGCTGTCATCAGCCCCGCTTCGCCGTTCTGGTCCAGCGGTCCATCCGCCACCGCGCCGTAAAGGCACCAGGTCCCCGAGGCGGCCCCGGCGTTCTGCGGCGACCTGATCGTCAAGCCCACCCCGGTTTCGCGATCTGACAGTTTTCCATCGGCTGGAAAGAGGGTCCTGGTATCGACACCTGCACCCGACCAACCGGGTTCGGCGATCCAACGGCCTGGCCGCTGGTCATGAAAGGGTGCGGGGTCAACCGGGTCCTGAAGCCAGACGCGCAGTTGCGGTTCCTCCATTATCCCGGTGTCGATGCCCTTCAGATGCTGGTCCCACCAGCGAAGACATTCCTGCAGGAACCCGATGCGGGGACCGGGCTTGGCGAAATGCGGGTACTTGTGGGCCCAGGGGCCGATCAGCCCCTTTTTGGGGCCCGGCAAGTGTTCCAAAGTGCGGAAAACCGCGTTGGTATAGCCGTCTGCCCACCCGCCGACCATGTAGACCGGCACCTCGATGTCCGCGTAGTTTTCGCAAACCGATCCGTGGGCATAGAAGTCATCCCGCCTTTGGTGCCGGAACCAGTCCAGCATCCACAAGCCGTTGTTATCCAGACGTTCTTCCCACATCGACCGCCACCGGTCCTTGCCGACGATCACCGGATCCGGTGGCGTGTTGGCGATGGAAAACGCCGTCGCGCCCCAGTTCAAATTGTCGGTCAGCATAGCGCCGCCCATGAAGTGGATGTCATCAGCGTATCGGTCGTCGGTCGAACAAAGCGAAATGACCGCGCCCAAGGCTTTGGGGCGCCGTGCTGCCACCTGCAGGCCATTGAAACCGCCCCAAGAGATCCCGATCATGCCGACCTGACCCGAACACCAGGGCTGCTTGGCCAACCAGTCGATGACCGCCAGTGCATCGTCCTGTTCCTGCGCCAGGTATTCGCCCAGGCACACGCCTTCGCTGTCGCCGGTGCCGCGCATATCCACCCGAACCCCGGCATAGCCGTGTCCCGCAAAATAGGGATGGGTCATGTGATCACGATCGACCGTGCCGTCGCGCTTGCGATAGGGCAAGTATTCAAGGATTGCGGGCACCGGATCGTCGTCGGCATCCTCGGGCAACCAGATCCGGGCCGCCAACTTCGCACCATCGGGCATCGGAATCCAGGTGTTTTCAATCTCGCGGATGGTGCGCGGAAACTCGGTGATGATCTTGATATCGTCCATCGCTTACATCCCGTTTCTGGGGATCGTGTGATCCCAGTCGACTTGGTGAAACTCTTCGTCTCCGTCCCAGCACGTGACGGTCGCCTTCAGGTGAAATTCGGTTTCGCTTGCCGTCATCTCGGCGAAGGTCTTGATCCGGACGCGCCAGTCGTCACGCTCGAACAGGCTATCCTGGTCCATGGTCGCCCGGCATGTAAGAGGATCGTCGGCATGGATGCGATAGACGCGGTCCGAAACGTCGCCCATCTCGGTTCCGGTATCGTCCAGCCGCAGGCGCCCGATTGGGCCAAAGACACCGCCATCCAGAAAGAACCGCGCGGCGACCTCGCCCGTCATCAGATCGGTGTGCAACGAACGTTCCATCGAGCCGTCGCGCAGCTTGGTCACGGGGCGCTTTTTGGTCGGGCGTTCGGGTTCGGGCATTGGGCGCGGGGCGTCATCGACCGACCCGCGCACCGGAAGCGACAGCGTTGAGGCGCCGGGCGTCATCGTCAAGGTGACAGGCTGAGGCGCGGGCCAGAGAATGGGCCAATAGGCCGAGGCAACCTGCACCATCAGGCGATGCCCGACCGCCAGCCGGTGGCCAATCCCATGCAGCGGCACCGTGATCTCCATAACCTCGCCGGGGACCACCGGTTCGGGGTCACTGTCCGAATTGCGGTGCATCAGGTTGGCGAACCCCCGTGTGATCAGGGTCTGCGCCCCATCCGGGGCCTCGTCGATCAGCAGCACGGCAACAAAGCCCTGCGGGCGGTCCGAGGAAAGCCTGAGGTGAACTTGGGGTTGGCCCAGAATGTCGAGCGGGGCCGTGGCGGGTGCAAGGCGAAATCCCAATGCGCCCGCGGCGTCTATGCGGCAATCCCCCGGCATATCACCTGGGATCGCGAACGAGCACATGTCGCCCCCCGCCGATCCGAAGGTCTGCGGCGAACAGACCGTCATTGCATCGCCGTCTTCAGGCCAGTTCCCAAGTTCACCGGCATTCAGCCAGAGCTTTTGCAATTCGACGTTCGGTGATGGCCATGCGGTTTCTTCCACCCACGTGCCACTGCGGGTCTTGTGGTGACCCGACGGTGCGATGGAATCCTGAAGATAGAAACGCAAGCGCGGTTCGTCCAAGAGGCCGGTGTCGATCCCCTTCAACGTGTGATCCCAGAAGCGGATCAATTCGGCCAGGAAATCGACGCGCGGTCCCGGCACCCCTTCGTGCGGGTAAAGATGCGCCCAGGGCCCGACCAGCACCTTGACCGGCCCCTTCAGGTTTTCGGCAATGCGAAACGGCGTGTCGCGAAAGAGATCGGCCCAGCCTCCGAAGAAATAGACCGGAATGTCGACGTCACCGTAGTTCTCCGAGATCGAGCCGCGCCGCCACATTTCATCGTGGGTCTGATGTTCCAGCCACTGTGCAGACCAGAACGTCATGGCCTCCAGCCGTTCACGCCACATGTCGCGCCAGCGCGTGCCCACGATTTCGGGATCGGGGGGCATCGCATTGTAAAGCTGCATGATCGAGCCCCACCAGAAATTGTCGCTGGCCAGCACGCCGCCATAGAAATGAATGTCTTCCAGCCACCGATCATCCGTCCCCATCACCGGCGCAATGGCCTTCAGCGCTGCGGGTCGCTTGGCGGCGACCTGAAACGAGTTATAGGCCCCCCAGGATTTGCCGAACATTCCGACGTTGCCATCGCTCCAGTCCTGCGCGGCGATCCAGTTGATCACATCGACACCGTCCTGGGTTTCGATATCGGCGTATTCATCCAGCATCACGCCCTCGCTGTCCCCCGATCCGCGCTGATCGACACGGATGGCCGCATAACCCGCTTCGGCAAAATGAGGATGCGCGGCCTCGTCCCGCAACCGGGTGCGGTCACGGCGGCGGTAGGGGATGTATTCAAGGATGCAGGGCACCGGCGATTTCATTGCGCCATCGGGCAACCAAAGCCGTGCGGCAAGCTTTGTGCCATCGGGCATCGGGATCCAGACGGTTTCTATGACCTCGGTCATGACGGCTCCTTTTTGGGTGGCGGTCTTGCCCCTTCATCAAGCGGATAGTGGCAGGCAACGCGGCGCCCATTGATCGCGGTCGCGTCCGGTACAACCTTGCGGCACTTGTCCTTTGCCCAGGGGCAGCGGGTGTGAAATTCGCACCCCTCGGGGCGCGCCAGAAGCGATGGCACTTCGGACGGCAGCGTGATGCGGTCCTGCGCCTTGTCCGGGTCGGGTTCCGGGTTGGCCGACAAAAGCGCCGCCGTATAGGGGTGCGCGGGGGCCGAGAAAACCTCCTCGGTCGGTCCGGTTTCGACGAACCGTCCGAGATACATCACGGCCATGCGGTCGGCCACGTGATGCACGACGTGAAGGTTGTGCGTGATGATCAGCATCGCCAGCCCAAGACGCTCGCGCAACTCGCCAAGAAGGTTCAGAACTTCGCCCTGCACCGACACGTCAAGCCCGGCCGTCGGTTCGTCGGCAATGACCAGTTTCGGGTTCAGCGCGATGGCGCGTGCCACACCGACACGCCGGGCCTGCCCGCCAGACAACTGATGGGGAAACCGCTCGGCAAAATCCATGGTCAGGCCGACAAGGGACAAAAGCCGTTCGGTTTCCGATTGCAGATCGGCCTCGACCCGGTGAATGCGAAACGCCTCGGTCACCAGATCCCCGACCTTCATGCGCGGCGAAAGAGACCCGACCGGATCCTGAAACATCATCGCCATGTCACGCCTGAGCGGCTTCATCTCGCGCACGCTCAGGGTGTCGACGCGCTGACCTTGAAATGTGACCGACCCAGCCGAGATCGGTTGCAGCCCGTTGACGGCGCGCGCCAGTGTAGTCTTGCCCGACCCGCTTTCGCCCACCAATGCAAAGGTTTCGCCGGGGTTCACATCGAAACTGACACCCGCGACCCCCAACAGATCCTGCCGCCGCATCATCGGACCGACGCGGAAGGTGACTTCCAGATATTTGACCTCAAGAATTGCCGTCATTGTGATTCTGCCAGAAAACAGCGCGCGACGTGACCCGGTACGACCTCGATATCCGGCGGGATTGCCGCGCAGACGTCCATCCGCCGATCACAGCGCGCGGCAAAGATACAGCCCTCTGGACGACGCCGCAGATCGGGCAGTTCGCCGGGAATTGTTGGCAGTTGCCGCGTGCGTTCGGATTGGCGCGCCGGATCGCAGTCCAAGAGCCGCGCGGTATAGGGGTGGCTGGGATTGCCAAAAACCTGCCGCGTGCTGCCGCGCTCGACCACTTCGCCAGCGTACATGACCACGACGTCGTCGCAAAGTTCGGCGATCACGCCAAGATGGTGCGAAATGAACAGGACCGAGCACCCGATTTCCGCCTGCAAATCTTTCAACAGTTCAATCGTCGTCACTTCGAGCGTTGCATCCAGCGCCGTCGTCGGTTCGTCCGCGATCAAAAGCGCGGGTTCCATCATCAGCGCCATGGCAATCGCGATGCGCTGTTTCATGCCGCCCGAAAACTCGTGCGGATAGCGCTTCAAGGCCTGCGCGGCGTCGGGAATGCGCACCTGTCGCAGCATGTCGATTGAGCGCGCGTCCTTCTCGGCCCGGGCAAGATCGCTGCGATACTGGATATTGCGCATCTGCCGTCCGACCGAAATCACCGGGTTCAACGCCCCCATGGGATCCTGAAACACTGTGGACAGACGCGGTCCTCTCAGATCCTGGATGGCCTTGTCATCAAGATGCGCAAGATCTTCTCCTTCAAACGAGATGCTGCCACTGGCAATGCGCCCATTCTCGGCCAGCAGCCCCAGGATAGCGTTGATCAGGGTCGACTTGCCGCAGCCGGATTCACCCACGATCCCCACGATCCGCTGCTCGGGCACCTTGAAACTGACGTCCCGCAAGGCGTGCAGATCGCCGCCTTCGGTGGCGAACACCACGTTCAGGTTTTCGATTGCCAGAACCGTCATCCGCGCCCCTTCAGCCTGGGGTCGAAGACATCGCGCAGGGTTTCGCCCAGGAAGGTGAATCCAAGCGTCGTGATAATGATCGGCAGACCACCGGCCAGAACGATCCAGGGCGTGTCGCGGATGGCGGTGAACCCGTCATTCAGGATGGCCCCCCAGCTTGGGGTCGGCGGGCGCACGCCAAGGCCCAGAAAGCTCATCCCGGCTTCGATGGCGATAACCACGGGAATATCCATCGAAGCAAGGATCAGAAGCGGGCCGACGACATTTGGCATGACATGCACCCGCAGGATCCGCGGCGTGCTGGCACCCATCGAAAGCGCGGCCGTGACAAATTCGGATTCCTTCAGGGCCAGCGTTTGCGTGCGGATGATGCGCGCATAGCCAGGCACGTTGACCAGCACCACGACAATGACAACAGCCGTCAGCGAGGGGCCGAACAGTGTCACAAGGGCAAGTGCCAGCATCACGGTCGGAAAGCTTTTGATCGAATCGAAGAACAGCAGCATCAGGTTATCCAGCCAGCGTGGCCCATAGCCCGCAATCAGGCCCAGAACGATCCCGATGACCAACGAGGCAAGCGTGGAAAACAAGGCCACCGACAAGGCAATGCGCCCCCCGTGCAAAACACGTGAAAACAGATCGCGTCCAAGCTGATCGGTCCCCAGAAGATGATCCCAGGACGGTCCCTGAAAGCGGTCGCGAGGTGAAATCTTGTTGGGCTCATAAATGCTGAGCCAGTCCGCGAAGATCGCGCCGAACAGCATCAGAACGACCAGGGTCACGCCGAAAACCCCCAAGGGTTCGCGCAACAGACGTTGCACGGCGGCCAGCCTGGCGCGTTTCGGGTCAGAAGCGGCTGCGTACACGGGGGTCCAATGCTCCTACGATCAGATCGGCGACAAGGTTCAGAAGAACGAAAATCACCGTTGTGACCAGGACGGTGCCGGTCACAAGGGGATAGTTGCGCGTGAGGATGGCGTCATAGACCAGCTTGCCGACGCCGGGGCGGGCAAAGACGATCTCGGCGAACACCGCCGAGGACAGCATCTGCCCGATGCCGACCCCCAGAAGCGTGACCGTGGGCAGGATCGCGATGGTCAGGGCATAACGATAGGTGATCATGCGGTCCGGCAGGCCGAAAGCGCGGGCCGTGCGGATATGCTGAGCCTCAAGGACCTCCAGCATCGAGGCGCGCACCATCCGCGCAATATAGCCGACCCAGCCAAGGCCGACCGCCAGGGACGGCAACAAAAGGTGGACAAGCTGATCGCCCAGATCGCCCGGTTCACCGGCACCGATGGCGGGCAACCACTGCAGGGTCACCGCAAAGACAAGAAGGGCATAGATCGCCACCACAAACGACGGCACGGCAATCACGGCCACCGACAGGACACCGACCAGACGGTCCGCCCAACTGCCCCGCTTGACGGCCGCCCAGCACCCCAGAGGGATGCCAAGGGCGACGGACCAGCTGATGCCGCCAAGGATCAGGGCGATGGTATAGGGCAATTGCTCTAACACCACCGTGGCGACAGGTCTGTCGGAGAGCACTTCGTTCCCAAGGTCACCTTGCCAGGCGTTGATGAAAAAATTCCAGAACTGCACCCAAATGGGTTGATCCAGCCCCATCTTGACCCGCAACGCCTCGCGCATCGCCTCGGTCGCGCGCGGCCCCAGGGCGACGGCTGCCGGATCGCCGGGGATCAGGTAGATCATCGAAAACAGCATCAACATGGCCACCGAAACGATAACCACGGCCAGTCCAAGGCGCTTGATGGAGTAACTTAGCACTGTTCAGTCGGGCGCCCCCACTTGATCGCGGGGGCGCCCTTGGCCTTAGGCGGGCTTGAATTCTTGGAACAGGGATTCCCCGTTCGGCTTCAGCCCCGGTTCGATCGTATCGCGGTGGATTGCGCCGACGACCTCGTGCGTCAGGAAGACATAGCTGCCGCTTTCATCCATAAGCGCCTGCATCTTTTTGTAGATCTCGTCGCGCGTTTCAAAATCGCTTTCGACAAGGCCCTGATCGTGCAGCGCTTTGTACTCGGCGTTGTCGAAGCGTTCCCAGTTCCACACGCCGACCTGTTCGGGCGTGAACCAGACCGACGCCCAGGACGGGTCCGGCTGCATCGAAAAGCGACTGAGTACCAGTTGCAGGTCCATGAAATAGTCACCGTCCTTCGACCCCAGCGTCCAGAAGGTGCCGCTGTCGTTCTGCTTGATTTCGCAGGTGATACCGACATCGGCCAGGTTGGCCTGAATGACCTGCGCCGCAGTCAGACGCTCGGACTGGTTGAGGATGTCCAGCGTTACATTCAGCCCTTCGGCACCGGCCTCGGCCAGCAGAGCGCGGGCCTTGTCGGGGTCATAGTCGTAGGTGACGCCGTCGCGGTTGCCCGGCAGCCCGGGCGCAACAATGCCGTTGCCGACGCTGGCAGCACCAAAATAAGCCGCGTCCACCACTGTTTCGCGGTCGACCGCGTGCTGGATGGCGCGGCGGATGCGGACATCCTGCAACGCCTCGTTATCCTGGTTGATGCCCATCCAGACATAGGCCAGCGACGGCTTTTCCAGCACCACGGAGTTGGCGGGCGGGTTTTCCTTAAGTCGCGGAAGCGAACTGACCGAGGTCCAGGTGTAATCCAGATCGCCGGCCTCGAAGCCGCGTTCGGCGGTCGCCGGGTCCTCGATCGGGATGATGTGGATTTCTTCGAACCCGCCGTGTTCATGCGCCCAGTCAGGATTACGTTTCAGCACGGTCTTCTGCTTGGGCTGCCAGTCGGCCAGCAGGTACTGGCCCGATTGCGCAACCGGTTGGGTGGTCAGCTTTTCCTCTCCCAGTTCTTCCATCGCGCGCTTGGACAGGACACAGGACGACGGCGTCGGCAGCGTTGTCGTCCAGAGCGGTACGAACTTGTTTTTCAGATGGATCAGGCCCGACAGCTTGTCCTTGACCTCGACCTCTTTCAGCGCGGCCCAGTCCCCGGCATAGGGGCTTTCCATGGCCGGGTCGGCGATGCGCTCGATCGAGAACTTGACATCCTCGGCGGTCATCTGGCCATAGCCGTCGGTGAACCCGATATTGTCCTTGAGCGTGAAGGCCACGGTCAGGTCGTCCAACTCTTCGATGCTTTCGGCGGCAATCGCCTTCCAGCCCCATACGTCGCCCGATTGCGGCATGATAAGCGGCGGAAAGATGCAGCGGATAATGTCCTCTTCGGGCAGCGACAGGCGATAGGCCGGGTCCAGCACCTGAAGATCGGAATAGCTGCGCACCGTCAGCACCTTGCCATCCTGCGAAAGCGCCATTCGCGGCATCGCCACGGACGCAGCACCAAAGACGCCGGCCGCGGCCAGAAATGATCGGCGGGATACGCCAAAATCTTGTTTTTTCATCATTTTCCACTCCCTTTATTGTGTTGTCTGAGTTTTTTCCAAAGCCCATTCGGCTTTATCGGTGCCTTTCGCAGCCCAATGCCCAACCACCACATCCTTCGGAATGATCGCCGGTGAAATGGACCAGACCAGTTGACAGGGGTTGTCGGTGACGTTCTGGGCGTTGTGCAGAATGCTGGTCGGGAAGCTGTAGCTGTCGCCTTCGTGCAAGGTGATCTTTTCGTCCGCGATCTGCAGTTGCAATTCGCCCGACAGGATGAACCCGTGCTGTTCGCCGTCGTGCTGGTACATCGGATGACCGGGCCGGGTCGAATGGGGCGCATAGGTCGCCACACCCATGAAAAAGTTTCCGCCAATCGAGCTGGACAAAAGCTGATCGGTCAAACCCAGGGCTTCCAAACCCTCGCCGTAAAGCGTGTTCAGATTTCGCCGGTTCCGCTGACGCACAACATAGGCCCGCTCCATCGGCCCTTGGCCGTGACGGGGGGCGAAAAACCATTCGGGGTCGATGTCGAGGGCTTGCGCAATCCGCTGCACGACATCCAGCGAAGGATTGGTGCGCCCGCGTTCGATAGCGCTGAGATGGCTGACCGAGATGTCCGCGCCCGTTGCCACCTGTTTCAACGTCAGAACCCGCGCCTTGCGCACCTGGCGCATTTCGGAACCGAGCGCGCCCGGATTCTCGTCAGGGGCCGCAGCCTCGTCTTCGGTTTGCGCGCGGGTGCCGTCCACCTCTGTCGTCTCCCCCCAAAGGAACAACGGTCGAGTCGTTCAAGGAAGTTTCGCACAGAATTGGAACCTCACAAGAATTTTCTTGAGAAATTCCACTCGCCACTTAGGCTAGACCTGGATCACGCCTCTCACCGGCCATCATAGGGATTTGAAATGGCTGACAATTTCAAATCCGCTGCGACCAAGATCGACGAAATCGAACACTGCTGGATCCCGATGCCCGACAACGTCAGGCTGGCCGCGCGTCTGTGGCTGCCCAAGGATGTCGGACCGGTTCCCGCGATCCTGGAATACATCCCTTATCGCAAGCGTGACATGGTCCGAGCGCGGGACGAGCGCAATCATCCCTATTTTGCCGCCAATGGCTATGCCTGCCTCAGGGTCGATATGCGCGGATCGGGCGACAGCGAAGGCGTGATGCCCGACATGTATGCCGGAAACGAGTTGGACGACGCACGCCATCTCATCGAGTGGATCGCCGCCCAGCCGTGGTGTTCCGGCAAGGTCGGCATGTTCGGCACCTCGTGGGGAGGAACGGCAAGCCTTCAGGCCGCCGTCGATGCCCCGGGGCCGTTGAAAGCGGTGATTGCCAACTGCGCCACTGTCGACCGGTTCGAGGACGATATTCACTGGATGGGCGGGTGTCTGTTGACCGACAGCCTTGAATGGGGCGCGACCCTGCCGGTCATTCTGGCGGCGCCACCGGACAGGGCGATGGTTGGCGATGCGTGGTTCGACATGTGGAAAGCACGCCTTGATCGCATGGCATTCCCGTTTGAAAACTGGGTCAGGCACGCGACACGGGGGCCGTACTGGCGCCACGGGTCGGTCAGGTTTCAGGCCGACCGGCTTTCCTGTCCCACCCTGACCATCGGAGGATGGTCCGACCGCTACTCCAATTCGGTGATGCGTCTGGTGCGCGCACGCCCCGACATCTGCCGTGGGATCGTTGGCCCCTGGGGACATCATTATCCCGATCACGGGGAGCCCGGCCCGGACATCAGCTTTCAGGACGTCGCACTGGCGTGGTGGGATCATTGGCTGAAAGCGGACAACACCAAGCTTCCCGACTGGCCGCCGTTGCAGCTTTGGCAGCGGGATTTCGATCCGCCGCAGAACCGTCTGGCCGAAAGGAACGGGCATTGGATCGCCGTGGATGGCCAAGATCAGGAAACCGCGACGCGCTTTCACCTTGGTGACCGAACGCTTTCGCCAGAGCATTCACAAAATCAGCCCCTTGTGCTGGACGTTCCGTTCGACACGCGCCACGGCGAATGCGCCGGAGACACCGGGTATTTCGGCCGCCCCGGTGGACTTCCGCTTGACCAATCGCCTGATGATGGTCGCGCCCTTTGTTTTGACACCGATCCCCTTTCTAAGGATGTGCATCTGGTGGGCCATGCCGAGCTTTCCGTTGCCATCGACGCCGACCGCCTGCCCGCCCAGATCGCCTGCCGCATTTGCGACGTCGCCCCCGATGGTCGCTCCAATCTGGTCACCCGCACCGTTCTGTCGCTTGGGCTTGACGACACCTTGGATGGACCGCGCAAGAGCATTGGCCATCGGGCAGAACGATACCGCATTACATTCCCCTCGACCGCCTATCGTGTTCAGGCGGGGCACCGGATCAGGCTGGCCATCGGCGCGTCCTATTGGCCTTTGGTCTGGCCCGTGGCGCGGCCCACACGGATCGGCGTTCACACGGACAGCGCCAGCCTTGCCTTGCCGAATTTCCCCCGGGCAGCGACGCCTGTTCCGGGCTTTCCTGAACCCCGGGACCTTCCCCAACCCAAGAGCTGGACACAGAAGACACGCGGAGACCTGGAGCGCAGCATCGCGGAACCCGACGGCGCGTTCATGCGCATGGGCTGGACGCAACCCCTTACGACGACCGCATTCAGCGCGCTTGAACTTGAGCTCTCATATACCACCTCGGCTGACTACAGGATGAAACCCGGCGATCCGGCCACGGCGGAATGCAGCATCGTCCACGAAATGATCATCGGGCGACCGGATGGCGAGGCCAAAGTCACGGGCCAGTTGCGGCTGGCCTTTGACAACGGTGGTTACCTTTGCACGTTCGAGCTTACGGCAACGTGGAACGGCAAGGAGGCGTTCAGAACAAGCGACACCAGATCATTGCCCGGCGATGTCAGTTCAGAGCCTTGACGGAACACCCGCGCCCGTCAGTTCAGACAACGCCCCCGGCGGTAGGTCCCGACTTCGCGGATCACATCGCGGTCTTTCGCCTCGACCCGCTGGCCTGACAATTCCGACGCCAGCACCCGGCGCACAAGGCCTGAAAGTTTCGTCACCCGATAACACGAGATCGTCGGTTCGGCGTGACCATGGCCGACGCCGCTGTCGTCGGTCAGGAACAGATAGCGCCCGTTGTTCATCGCCGCAGCCTGCCGCATCAGAAATTCGCTTTCGGCGGCAACTCCGCTGGCCCCCAGCCCGAACAGTTGCACATCCTGACGCGCAAGCGCCCTTGCGGCGTTCAGATAGGCGCGCGCACGATGGGTGTGAGGCGGCGCATCGGCGACATGGAACACCAGCCGTTCGCCCTTACCACGCCGCCAGTTCAGTGCTGCGCTGGCCTGAAGCGCCTCTGCCGCCGCCTCGGGGTAATCACCGCCGCCGCTGGCCCTTTGGTTGCGCAGCCAACGGCGCATTTCCCGCCCGCTGTCGGTGAATCCGAAGTTCCGCACCACATAGTCATCACCCCGGTCACGATAGACGATCAGCCCGAACCTGATATCCACGCCCGGCGCCGCCCGGCGGGCCGCGCTGACAATTCCCAACAGGTCACGGGTTAGCCAGTCAAGCTCGTCCGCCATGCTGCCCGTGGTGTCGACCACAAAGACAAGGTCAAGGAAATCCGGGGACCAGCCGGCCTTCTTGGGCACGCTCAGGTGGTGCCAACGGCCTGTGGTCACGGTGTGACTTGTCGCCTGCTGTGCGCCGGTCGGAAAGGCCCGGACCTGTACCT
>JABDJO010000031.1 GCA_013002465.1 Silicimonas sp.
ACCACGAGGTGGGGCATGCCTGTTACGAACAGGGGATCAACCGGGACTACCTTTTGACGCCCCTTGGCAATGGCGTGTCTATGGGGGTTCACGAAAGCCAAAGCCGTATTTACGAAAATCAGCTTGGTCGTAGCCGCGCGTTCACGGGCTGGCTGTTTCAGCGCATGCGCAAGCAGTTTGGCGATTTCGGCATTGCCGATGCGGATGCATTCTATGCTGTGGTGAACCGCTGCACCCGCGGATACATCCGAACCAAAGCCGACGAAGTGAACTATAATCTGCATATCCTGTTGCGCTTTGATCTAGAGCGTCAATTGATTGGCGGGCAGCTTGCTGTGGCTGACCTGGAGGACGCCTGGAATGAAAGGTTTTTCAAAGACTTCGGGGTCAAAGTTGACAAGCCTTCGAACGGTGTTCTGCAGGACGTACACTGGTCCGAGGCGTACTTCGGGTATTTCCCGACCTATACCCTTGGCAATGTCTATGCCGGCTGTCTGCACACAGCACTTCGAAAGGCAGTGCCAGATCTTGACGAGGCGCTCGCAGCCGGGGACACATCGCCCGCCACAACCTGGTTGCAGGAAAACATCCATCAGTTTGGCGGCCTTTATCGACAGCGCCACCTGATCGAAAAAGCGACGGGCCAAGCGCCGTCGGAAAAGCCGCTTCTGGATTATCTTGAGGCGAAGTTCGGTGAACTTTACGAGGTCTGAATGACACCCAAGCTTGGCATCCCAGAGCTGCAGGATTTCCTTGCAGCCGAGTTTCCCCAAGTGGCAGACGATTTCGTCGTCCGTAACGTCGGGGCAATGACGCTTGACCTCACGATGGCGCCGCAAGAGCGACATCTCAGACCTGGCGGGACCGTGTCCGGGCCATCGCTGTTCGCGCTTGCCGACTGCGGGGTGTACTTGTGCCTGATCGCCATGGTCGGACCCGAAGCCCTGGCGGTCACGACCAATGCGTCAATCGACTTCATGCGCAAACCAGAAGCCGGACAAACGCTTTTGGCGAATGTCCGGCTTTTGAAACTCGGGCGAAGCTTGGTTGTCGGGGACGTGCAGATCAGACCTGAAACCGGCGTTGATCTGGTTGCCCGTGCAACATTGACATATTCCAGGCCTCGATCGGCCTGAAGCAACTTTCCGGGGCCGACGGGATCGCGACCGTCGGCGTATCAGATCACTGCGTCATTGCGCCCAGCAGGCTCGCGAAGCACAGCTCCGAAGCTGACACCGATTGGTGCGGCAATAATCACCGAAGCGATGAGATGCAGCGCCATCATCAAGCGGCTTCCTGAAGCGAAAGGCTGGGGCTGCGGCGTTCGGCACAACGCTTCAGGCGCATGGCGCGCAGTGCGGCGAGCATGGTTTCAAACTCGGCACGTTCTTCTGCGGTTTTAGGAGGCTTGGGGGCGCGTTCCAAAGGACGCGAACATACGTTACGCATGGTATTCACTCACTTGTTAACTACAAAACAATTTACAATTCGAATTAAGCCGGAGGTTTGCGGCAAAACTGTGGCAAATCTCTAGAGCGTCTGCGCAGATCGAATAATATCGTTAAAAATCAACCTTATACAACGAGAGTGAAACCTGAAAACCATCGTAAGGGCAGGCGGAAGGAAAAGAAACCGGCAGAATCCATGCCGGTCCCATATGCCGTTTGCGTGAAAACACGTTTAAAGTGATGGGCAGATCGTCAGCTGGCCCGCCAGCAAGAAACGGCGGAACGGAAGTATTTGCAGTCATAAAGACGACCCCCGACCCGGGCCTGATAGGCGGTTCCGACCATGCTTTGTTTCAAATTGCCCACTTTGACATAGCGCGGACTAGTATCGAAGTACTTGGCCGTGTCTGTTTGCAGCTTGGCCTGCGTGACATCGGAATTAACTGCGTCAGTTGCCTGTGCGCAGGCAGAAACGGCAAGAATGCCGACAAGAAGAATGAGCTTTCGCATGGTGTCACCTCGATGACCCCGCCCGAGGCGGACTTCATCAAGAGAAAATGCCGAGAATGTGTTGAACTTGGGAAGAATTGACGGTCTCGGGCAAGCTTATCCGCCCGTATGGCTCATGTGGCGCGATACCTGACCGTCGGGCTTTTGCCGGGAATAGTCGAAATCATGGCCCTTGGGTTTGCGGGCAATGGCGTTGCGGATGGCCTCTTCCAAAGGTGCATCGCTTTCAGACGACCTGAGCGGCGCGCGTAGATCTGCGTTGTCTTCCTGGCCAAGGCACATGAACAATTCGCCTGTGCAAGTCAGTCGCACGCGGTTGCAGCTTTCGCAGAAATTGTGGGTCAAGGGCGTGATGAAACCCAGTTGCTGGCCGGTTTCGCCAATCTCCATGTATCGGGCAGGGCCCCCGGTACGGTGGCTAAGTTCGGTCAGTGTATAGCGCTCGCTTAGCCGGTTCCTCAGATCAGACAGGGACCAATATTGTCCGACGCGGTCTTCTTCGCCCATATCGCCCATGGGCATGACTTCGATAAACGTAAGATCATGATCCTGAGCGGCACACCACTCGGTCAGAGTGAACAGTTCATCTTCGTTGAAACCCTTTAAGGCAACGGTGTTGATCTTGACCCGAAGCCCAGCCTTCTGAGCGGCCTCGATACCCTTCAGCACCTGGGGCAGGCGTCCCCACCTTGTGACCCGGGCAAATTTCTCATCGTCCAGCGTATCCAGCGAGACATTGACACGCCGTACACCCGCCGCCGCCAAATCATCGGCAAAACGGGCCAGTTGGCTGCCGTTTGTGGTCAGGGTCAATTCCTTCAGGGCACCGCTGTCCAGATGTCGTGTCATGGCGCGGAAAAAGGTCAGGATATCGCGTCTCACCAAAGGTTCGCCGCCGGTAATGCGCAGCTTCTCGACCCCAAGGCGGATGAACGTCGAACACATGCGATCCAGTTCCTCCAGCGTCAGAAGATCGCGCTTGGGCAGGAAGGTCATGTTTTCGGACATGCAATAGACACAGCGGAAATCGCACCGGTCGGTGACCGAGACGCGCAGATAACTGATGGCGCGGGCGAATGGGTCTATAAGAGGCGGTGTGGACATATAAATTAGGTTAAGGTGCGCAGTCGCCCGCCGCAAGTGCCTCCGGGGTCATTGAACCCAATGATATGGGGCGCTACGGTCCGCCCATGCGACGGATAATTCTCATCATTCCCCTGTTGGCAAGCTGTGCCATTCCCGATCAATCGGGGCGTCCCGAGGCGGGTGCGATAGAAACCGATCTGCGGGCCGCTCCGCCGCCGCCAAGAATGGCGCGCACGGTCGAACAATTTGATACGACAACCGAGGCACAGCGGTCGGAGGCGGTTTCGTCCAATGCCGGTGGGCGACTGATTGGCACCACGGTTGCATCCCTTGGCGACCCGGGGCGTCCGGGATTCTGGATCGAGACGTCGCTGGTGACGCAAGCCGGGCTTGGGCGGCTTACCAACCCGGCCACCGGCAAAAGCGTTGATGTGGATCTTATCCCGGTTCCGGGTGG
This sequence comes from Silicimonas sp., assembly GCA_013002465.1. Taxonomy (GTDB): domain Bacteria; phylum Pseudomonadota; class Alphaproteobacteria; order Rhodobacterales; family Rhodobacteraceae; genus JABDJO01. The sequence goes on from JABDJO010000031.1 coordinate 3,502, forward strand.
GTCAAGCCGGGTGTCGCTGGCCGCCATGCGGCTGCTGGAAGCGCCATTGGCGGATTTGTCCGAATTGCAGGTCTATGCGAACTGACGAGGCGTTCTTAGTCTGACAGATTGCGTTTGGCGATGTCGGTTGGCACGCCATCCAGTGTGGTGGCGTTGCGCTCGGCCCAATAGGCGTGAACGCCTTTTTCGCCTTTTTGTTCGGCCCAATGGGTCAGCGTATCGCGATCCTGAACATAGGTCATTTCGGGCACGGCATAACCACAGCTTTTCTGCACCAGCTCGACGCTCAGATCGAAGACCTGGCGCGCGGCCATGTTCGGTGCGAAAAGTCCGTCAAGTTCAGGCCAATCGGCGTCGTTGCGATGCACGGCGCGGGCAAGACCGTAGGTCCTTAGGATCATCGGCGGGCCGGAAAAGGCACACCACATCAGCGTCATGCGGGGGCTGTCGTCCAGATGGGCGGCGGTTTCGTTGCCACTGCCGGTCAAGTTACGCCAGATGATACGGTTTGGGCCAAGGACACGCAGGGAATCCATCCCCTTGGGCGACACGTTGATCCGCCCTTCGCGGGCGGCCGAACCCGAAAAGAATACCGGTTGCGCTTCGATAAAGCGTTGATGGGCGGGCTCGATCCGGTCGTATTGCGTACCCATTATTCCACCGTTACCGATTTTGCGAGGTTGCGTGGCTGATCGACATCCGTCCCTTTGGCATCTGCCGTGTGATAGGCCAGAAGCTGTGCTGGCACCGCATAAAGCAAAGGCGCCATAAGTTCATTGATTTCGGGCATCTCGATGACCTGCCAGGTGCCTTCCGAGGCCATTTCGCGCCCCTTGCGGTCGGTGATCAACACGATCTTGCCGCCACGCGCCATGACCTCTTGCATGTTCGAGACCGTCTTGTCGAAAAGCCCATTGGCGGGTGCCATCACGATCACCGGCACATTCGGGTCAATCAGCGCGATTGGACCGTGTTTAAGTTCGCCCGAGGCATAGCCTTCGGCGTGAATATAGCTGATTTCCTTCAGTTTCAGAGCCCCTTCCAGGGCCAGAGGGTACATCGGTCCGCGTCCCAGGAAAAGGATATCGCGGGCTTCGGCCAGTTTGCGCGCCGTGGCCTGAATTTTGTCCGACGCGGCAAGGGCCTGTGCAAAAAGCCCCGGCAGAGTGGCAAGGGCCGCCACGTTGGCATCCAGACCGGCCTTGTCCAGCCGGCCCTTTTCGGCGCCCGCACGCAACGCCAGCATCAACAGGACCAGCAATTGGCAACTGAACGCCTTGGTCGACGCCACGCCTATTTCGGTGCCAGCATGAATAGGCAGGGCAACATCGCTTTCGCGCGCGATCGAGCTTTCGGGCACATTGACCACGGATAGAATTTGTGCACGCGCGGCGACATGGCGAAGGGCAGCCAGGGTGTCGGCGGTTTCGCCGGATTGGCTGACGAAAATGGCAAGCGTGTTCGGCCCCACCGGTGCATCGCGATAGCGGAATTCGGAAGCCACATCGACCTCGACGGGAACACCCGCCAGATGCTCGAACCAGTATTTGGCCGTCTGGCAGGCATAAAAGGCGGTGCCGCAGGCGACCATGATAATCCGCTCGATGCCCGCGAAATCCGGCAGGTTGGCGGGCATGTCCAGTCGTCCGTCCTTGACATAATGGGCCAATGCGTTTGCCAGAACCATCGGCTGCTCGGCGATTTCCTTTGCCATAAAATGCTTGTGACCGTCCTTTTCGATCCGGGTGGTGTCGATCTGGATGGTGCGAACCTCGCGATTGGCCACGCGGCCTTCCGCATCCCAGATTTCAACGCTGTCACGGGTGATCGCGGCGCGGTCGCCTTCTTCCAGGTAGGTGATCCGGTCGGTCAGCGGGGCAAGGGCAATGGCGTCTGATCCCAGGTACATCTCGCCGTTGCCGTATCCGACGGCCAATGGGGACCCCTTGCGGGCGGCAACGATCAAATCGTTTTCGCCATCGAACAGAAAAGCAAGGGCAAATGCCCCTTCAAGCCGGGCCACGGTCTGTTCGGCGGCATCTCGGGGCGACAGGCCCTGATCAAGAAAACTTTGCGCCAGAAGCGATACCGTTTCGGTGTCGGTCTCGGTTTCGGTGGCATAGCCTTTGACGACGAGTTCTTCGCGCAGTTCCCGAAAATTCTCGATGATCCCGTTGTGAACCACGGCGACGGGTCCGGACTGGTGGGGGTGCGCATTGGTGACGGATGGTGCGCCGTGGGTTGCCCATCTCGTGTGGCCGATGCCGGATTTGCCGGGCAGGGGATCGTGAACCAGAAGATCGGCCAGGTTCACCAGCTTGCCAAGCGCACGCCGCCGGTCAAGTTTGCCATCATTGACGGTGGCGATACCGGCGCTGTCATAACCCCGGTATTCCAGTCGCTTCAGCGCCTCGACAAGAACCGGAGCCGCTTCGTGGTCGCTAAGGATGCCAACAATGCCGCACATGGGATTATCCCTTCTGTTCCGCCGCCTTGGCCGCGCGCAGCTTCGAAAAAAGCCGCCGGGCAAAGCCGGGTTTATTGTCCTGACGTGCCCGCGCGACCGCCAGATCGGTGGCCGGCACATCGCGTGTGATCACCGAACCGGTCGCCGTCATCGCCTCGTTCCCGACTTTGACAGGGGCCACCAGCATGGTGTTCGAACCGATGAAGACATTTTCGCCGATTTCGGTTCGGTGCTTGAACACACCGTCATAGTTGCAAGTGATCGTGCCTGCGCCGATGTTGCTAGCGCGGCCCACAGTGGCGTCGCCGACATAGCTTAAGTGGTTCACTTTCGCACCCGCCTTGATCTCGGCATTCTTGAGTTCGACGAAGTTCCCGATGCGAGCGTTTTCCGACAATTCTGTCCCGGGCCGCAGCCGGGCATAGGGGCCGACAATGGCGCCAGTGCCGACGTGACACCCTTCAAGATGAGAGAACGCGCGGATCGTCGCCCCGGTTTCCACCGTGACGCCGCGGCCAAAGACGACGTTGGGTTCGATGACGACGTCGCGGCCGATCACCGTATCGAAAGAGAACCAAACAGTTTCCGGCGCCTGCAACGTCACACCGTTCTCAAGGGCCGCGCATCTGGCCCCGGTCTGAAAGACCTGTTCGGCATGGGCCAGATCGGCGCGGCCGTTGATCCCGAGGGTCTCGGCTTCGTCACAAGTAACCACCTCGACGCTCAAACCCTGCGCTTGGCCAAGGGCGGCGATGTCAGTCAGATAATGCTCGCCCGCGGCGTTTTCGTTGCCGACCTCGCTCGCCAGTCGCAACATGGTGGCCGCATCCGCCATGACCACGCCGGAATTGCACAGCGTGATGGCGCGTTCCTCTTCGGTTGTGTCCTTGAATTCAACGATTTTTGACAAGGAGGCACCATCAACAACCATGCGCCCGTAGCGCCCCGGGTTCGGTGTTTCAAAGCCCAGAAAGACAATGTCGGCACCGCCTTGCCGCGCGTTTTGCATTAGGGCCAACGTCTCGGGGCGGATGAATGGCGTATCACCGAACAGCATGACGGCATCGCCGTTTGCTCCCTCCAAAGCCGGGGCCGCCATGGTCACCGCATGGGCTGTGCCAAGCTGTTTGGCCTGTTCGACAACCTGAATGTCTTCGCCAAGCGACGCAACCGCCGCGCGCACGTCTTCGCCGCCATACCCAACCACGACAATGCGCCGCCCGCCCAGGCCGTCCGCCGAGGCCAGGGCATGGGCGATGATCGGCGCGCCCGCGATCTGGTGCAGCACCTTCGGGCGGTCGGACAGCATGCGTGTGCCTTCGCCCGCCGCCAGAAGGATCAGGTGGATTGACATCTGCTCTTTCCTTTTTTCTCGCGACCTTTTAGCCGCGGTATGACGGCCCGCAAAGTCGGCCGGCCATCAATTCTTGTTGCCAGAGGTTACATCTCTGGCAGAGTTTTGCCGAGGGTTTGCAAATGAAAACCGTAATTTTCGATCTGGATGGAACACTTGCGGACACAAGCGGCGACCTGATCGCGGCGGCGAATGCAAGTTTTCGGGGCCTGGGGCTTGGCGATCTTCTGGATGACCAGGCGGACATGCTGACCGCGTTTCACGGTGGCCGCGCAATGCTCAGGTTGGGGTTTTCGCGATCGGGCGCCACATTCGGCGATGCCGAGGTCGACCGGGCCTATCCCGATTTCCTGACCCACTATGAAGAAAACATCGACGTGAAAACCCGGCTGTACCCCGGGTGCATCGAGGCTGTCGAAGGGCTTTTGGCCGAGGGCGTCAAGATTGGGGTCTGCACCAACAAACCGGAATACCTGGCCGAAGAATTGCTTCGCCGCCTTGGAGTGCGGGATCACTTTGGCTCTTTGATCGGGGCCGATACTTTGCCGGTTCGCAAGCCCGATCCCCGTCCTTTTGCCGAGGCAGTAGCTCGGGTGGCGGGCGACCAGGCGCGCTCGGTCCTGATCGGGGACACGGAAACAGACCTGAAAACCGCGCGGGCCGCCGGCGTGCCTGTGGTACTGGTCTCATTCGGACCAGAAGGCGAGGGCGTTCAACGATTGAAGCCCGATGCGCTCTTGCCGGATTATGCATCCCTTGGCAGGGTCGTCGACGACCTGATTGGACAAACGCCATGACCGGGCAATTCAAAGGGAACTTCACCCAGCAAGAGCCGATCCCCGAAGCGGGTATCTCGGCGGCGCTGGAAGTTTTGCGGCACGGGCGGCTTCATCGCTATAACCTTGCCGACGACGAAACTGGTGAAACCGCCGAGTTAGAGCGTGAGTTTGCAGCATTCACAGGTGCTTCATATGCGCTTGCCGTGGCCTCGGGCGGGTATGCCCTGGCAACGGCGTTGCGGGCCATCGGCGTCAAGTCAGGTGAGCCGGTGCTGACCAACGCCTTCACCCTGGCGCCCGTACCGGGGGCCATTGCCAGTCTTGGCGCCAGACCTGTGTTTGTGGAAACGACCGATGCGCTGACCGTCGACCTTGACCATTTGGCCACGACCGCGAAGGCATCGGGCGCGCGGGTTCTGATGCTAAGTCACATGCGCGGGCATCAGCCTGACATGGACCGGGTGATGCGCTGTGCGGGCGAGCACGGCCTGACGGTGATCGAGGATTGCGCCCACACCATGGGGGGCACCTGGGGGGGCGTTGTCTCGGGCCGGCATGGCGCGATCGCCTGTTACAGCACGCAGACCTACAAGCACATCAACTCGGGCGAGGGCGGCTTGCTGATCACCGACGATGCCGAATTGGCGGCAAGAGCGACGCTCCTGTCGGGAAGTTACATGCTCTATGAACGCAACGGCGCCGGGCCATCGGCCCAGGTTTTTGAAGCGCTGCGCGACGTGACGCCGAATGTCTCGGGGCGCATGGACAATCTGCGCGCCGCAATCCTGCGCCCACAACTGGCCGATCTGCCCGCTCAGGTTGCGCGTTGGTCCGCGCTTCACGATGAAATGGAAGCGGGGCTTGGCAACTTGCCTGACCTCCGCCTGATTGATCGTGATCCCGGATTGGTGAGGGTCGGGTCATCGTTTCAATTCCGGCTTCCCAAGCACGCGCCCGAGCGGATCGCCGATTTCGTTGCGCGCTGTTCTGCCCGGGGTGTTGAACTGAAATGGTTTGGCGCCCCCCGTGCTGTGGGCTTCACGTCGACCTATCGCCACTGGGCCTATGCCGAAACGCCCGATCTGCCGCAAACCGACCGGATCATGGCGGGGCTTTTGGACATGCGTCTGCCGCTGACCTTTTCCGTTGATGATTGCGCACAAATCGCCTGCATTATTCGCGAAGAGGCTGAAAGGTGACCACGCGAGCCGATGTCGAAACCTGGATAAACGACGCCCTTTCTCGGATGGGATTGGATCGAAAAATGGTCTTGCTGCGCTCATCTGACGGCATGGCAACGCCCTATGTGGAAGGCGATGCTGCGCCGTTCGACTATATCGTATCCGAGCGGGGCAAAGAGCTTCGCCGGGAATGTGGGCTAAACGGGGATGACTTGGCCTATCTGATCTTGCGTGATGTCGCGCTAATGCACGCCCTTAGGCTTGAGGCTTCGACGCGCGGCGAGAATGTTTATTCACGAAAGACCTGGATGGATGCCGTGGCGAAACAGATGGGACGGGCGCGTGCCGACTGGGAATTGCGGATTTCGGATGAATTTGCCGAAGTTCTGAAAGAGGCGCCGCTCAGTCCTGTTGAACGGGCAAACACCCGGACCTTGCCCCTGCCACCGGTTGACGGAGGGGTGGTCGTCAGGCATGAATTGAACATCCGTTCAGATAAGGGAGAGCCTTGATGTTCATCGGTTCCATGCGTTTTGATTTGGGCGAGGATGTCGAAGCCTTGCGCGACATGGTGCATCGGTGGGCCCAGGAAAACCTGCGACCGCTCGCCGCCGAAATTGATCAGAATAACGACTTCCCTTCCGAGCTTTGGCAGGAAATGGGTGCACTTGGCTTGCTTGGCATCACCGTTTCCGAGGAATATGGCGGCGCGGATATGGGTTATCTTGCCCACGCCGTGGCGGTCGAGGAGCTTGCGCGGGCCAGCGCCAGCGTCAGCCTGTCCTACGGGGCGCACTCCAACCTCTGCGTCAACCAGATCAGCCTCAACGGCACGGCCGAGCAGAAGGCAAAGTACCTGCCGCGGCTGGTTTCCGGTGAACATGTCGGAGCACTGGCGATGAGCGAGGCCGGGTCCGGCTCGGACGTTGTTTCAATGAAATTGCGCGCCGAGAAACGCAACGATCACTTCCGTCTGAACGGCACCAAATACTGGATCACAAACGGGCCCGATGCCGACACACTGGTGGTTTATGCCAAAACCGACCCGGACGCCGGCTCGAAGGGCATCACGGCGTTCCTGATCGAAAAGGAAATGACCGGGTTCTCGACTTCGCCACATTTTGACAAACTTGGCATGCGCGGATCGAACACGGCCGAGCTGATCTTTGAGGACGTCGAAGTGCCGTTCGAAAATGTCCTTGGCGAAGAGGGCCGGGGCGTGGCCGTGCTGATGTCCGGGCTGGATTACGAACGGGTGGTCCTGGCGGCCATCGGGCCCGGTATCATCGCTGCCTGCCTCGACGAGATCATGCCCTACATGGCCGAACGCAAGCAATTCGGCAAACCCATCGGATCGTTCCAACTGATGCAGGGCAAGATGGCCGACATGTACACCGCAATGAATTCCTCGCGGGCCTACGTCTACGAAGTCGCCAAGGCCTGCGACCGGGGCGACGTGACCCGGCAGGATGCGGCGGCCTGCTGTCTTTATGCCTCGGAAATGGCCATGCAGCAGGCCCACCAGGCGGTGCAGGCCATGGGAGGTGCCGGTTTCATGGCCGATTCTCCTGTCGCGCGTCTGTTCCGCGATGCCAAACTGATGGAAATCGGGGCCGGAACGTCGGAAATCAGGCGCATGCTGATTGGACGCGAAATGATGAATGGCGTCGGATAAGTCTGCCCAGTTAACGCACTTTCGGCGCGTTTGTCCGATCTATGCCCTTTCTTGCAGGCGTTAAAGCAGCATCGCCGCAAAAATCCACTGCAGGTGACGTTGCCGCCTGTGATACCTATATCCAAGCGATGAAACCTATGAATATCCACACTTTGGCTCTTTCTGCATTGGCTGGAAGCCTGGCCATTACACCTGCTTCCGCCACCGAACATGAGGTTGGCGAGTTCGGGCACCTTCTGGACGCGTGCTATGCCTCGGCCACCGATGCACAGGCGCGTCAGGCCTGCATCGGAGCGATGTCAACGGTTTGCATGGACCAGGACGGCGGTCAGACCACGCTTGGCATGTCGTCTTGTCTGAATGCCGAGGCCGAGGTCTGGGATGCACTCCTGAACAAGGAATACAAAGGCACACGCGCCTGGATGACCGCCGCAGATGCCGACGAGGCTGAGTATTTTCCTGATTTTGCTCGCCGCGCCGAAACCCTTCTGGCAGCACAAAGGGCGTGGATCGTCTTTCGGGACGCACAGTGCGACCTGGCTTTTGCACTATGGGGCTCGGGGTCGATGCGCAGTATTGCCTGGGCCGATTGCCGGATGCAGATCACCGCCGATCGAACACTGGAATTGCGGTCCATGCGGGAGGCCTTTGAATGAGCAAGTCGTCCGAGATCGCCCCGTACATTGAAAAGGTTTTGTGCGAACAGGATGAGTTTCGCGCTGCGTCGCCTTCGGTGCTGCCACGGGCCGTTCGCTCGATCGCGGGGCCTGTCGGCGCCTTGACGACGCATCTTATCCCCCCCGATGTCATCGAAGCGGCGATCCGCGGGGCCGACTGGGTTGCAAGCGCATCCATTCGAAAGGCCGCGCTCAGCCACGATTTCGCTGATCTTGAGGCTTGCGACGAAGCCGCGGCAGACGTGCGCCGCTGGGCCCTGGGATATGCTGTGACAGGCGGTGGTGCCGCAGGTGCATTCGGAGCCGCCGGACTTGCCATAGACATTCCGGCAACCGTGACGCTGGCGTTGAGAACCGCACGCCTTACCGGACTTTGCTATGGATTTGGCGGGGCAAGCGAGGCCGAACGTGTTCATATCCTGGACGTCCTGCAACTGGCCGGGGCAAACAGCGCAAAAGAACGGAGTGCCGCCTTGAAACGTTTGGCCGAGGGGCGCGGTAAATTCGCGCGCGAGGACTGGCAGAAGATCGTCAGTTTGACAGGGCAAACGACGGGATCGGTGGCTGCCACGCAACGCGTGGCCACAACCCTTGGCGTCAATCTGTCGACACGCAAGATGGCTCAGATCGCACCGGTCGTCGGTGCGGCAATCGGGGCCGGAGTGAACGCCGCGTTCCAGAACGATGTGGCGGCGGCGGCAAGATTTTCCTTTCGCGCAAGGTGGTTGGAAGTCAACGAGGGGATCGTCGAGGGTCGGACAGACCCCTGACTGCAAACCGGAACGCCACCAAGAGAGCGTTAAACATATCAAAAGGGTATGTGGTTAGCTCTCGCGTCATGCTTGAATCACAATCCGATTTCGAAAACGTCGTCGTCACCTGCGAGGGCGAAGTTTCAACTAGGCACGAGTACCGCCCTGAATCTGGCGAAGCGCCGTTCGATTTGGACGAGGTGTTCTTTTCGCGCACCGATGAACGGGGGGTCATTCTAAGCGGCAACTACATCTTTCGCCGCGTGGCAAATTACGACTGGACAGAACTTCTCGGGGCACCTCATAAACTGGTCCGGCATCCCGATATGCCAAAGGGTGTGTTCTGGCTGTGGTGGGACGGCCTTAGGCGCGGAGAGGCTGTTGGTGCATATGTCAAAAATCTGGCCAAGGACGGGTTGCACTATTGGGTTTTTTCCTCGGTCGTCCCCTGCGCTGGCGGGTATATGTCGGTACGCATCAAACCCACCAGCCCGGTTTTCGAAATCGTTCAGGATGAATACGCGAAACTGCTGAAGCTGGAAAAAGAAGAGGATATCGCCCCCGAGGAAAGCGCGGATCTGCTCTTGACGCGCTTGCGCGATCTTGGGTTCACCACTTATTCCCAGTTTGAGGCTTATGCCCTTAGCGAAGAGTTGCTGGCACGCAACGCCGGTCTGGGCCGAAAGCAGGACGAGCGGATCGACCATTTCAAGTCGATGCTTGAGGCAGCGAACAGGCTTAAAGACGCAACATCGACCCTGATCCGCGAGTTTGAAGCCGTGCGCATCATTCCCCACAACATGCGGGTGATGGCCTCGCGTCTGGAACCGACGGGCGGCCCGTTTAACACTCTGTCCAGCAACTATGGCACCATGTCGTCCGAGATTTCGGAGTGGTTCGAGTCTCATGTGGTTGGCGAAGACAGCAACTTTTCGACAATAAGCGATAGCGTTTACAGGTCGATGTTCCTGGAAGGCATTGTCGGGATACTGCACCAATGTGACGTTCAGTTGAATGCCGAACGGCGCATGCTTGGCGAAATCGACATCGATGCCGAGAGGGGCATCATTTCGATTATCGCGCAGGAATACCGAAGCAGGTCCAAGGAAAGTCTTGATTCCATTCATGACGAAACGCAACGCATCCAGCAGGCCTGCAAGGTTATGAGCCGTCATGTTCTGGGTCTCAGCACCGCGCGTGTCATGTGCAAGATCGAAAGCGCGCGCATGGGGAGTTCGGGCGAAGGTCTGGCGGATATCATCGGGCAGCTTGGGCGCTTTCAGGACAAGATTGGCGGACTTTTGACCGAGATTGCGAAACTTGGCGAGGACATCCAGATGACGAGCCTGAAGGGCAAAGGCTGAAACTGGGCCGACATTTCGGTTTCGGTGGGGGCGTTACGTGGGGGCGTTATGTTGAGACAATTCGCCAAATCATTCTGCATGTGAAAGTGCTTCGTCGGCCCTTGCCCCAAAGGGTGCGCGGATCGGTAATTTTGCGGACAATTCGACCGACGTGTCGAATACTAAGCTCTTGTTCATGGGATTGCGGCAGTTTCTTCCAGACAAAGGAAATTTGCAGGAGACTTCTATGATCGGCGCAGTCGCCCACCCGTCCAGAATGGTACACCACGACATGACCGGGCCTGGAAACAAGATGAATTCGCCCGGCCATCTGGCCAAAGCCAGCGTGGCTTCGGCATTGGAAGCCGGCGCTGACCTTCCGAAAAACGCCCAGGGCCTTGCTGCAAGTGCCATTGCCAAAGGGGCCGATCCAGCCGCGATCTTCTCAGCATTGATTGCCCCGGACACACCTGCGGACGTTGGCGCGGATGACTTTGCTCCCGTCGCTGCGCCGATGGTTGAAAAATCCATCCCCGTTCAAGACGCGCCGCCAGAGGCTATACCCGAAGGCTCCAGCGACGTTGCGCTTTCAGGTGGCTCCGAAGCCCCGTTTGTCCCGACGACCTCTGCCGAGGCGATCGCTCTTGGCCTCCTTTCTACGGCAGACACGCCTGATCGGTTCTGACCAGTCTTGCTGTGCTCAGGGCACACTCCGGCCCACCGAATTTTCAGCGCTCATTGCGTTGACCCGCCCGAAGCAGGGCAGTAGGTAGGGTTCGAACATGGCCCTCATGCGGGCGGCAGTGAGACGGAGCGCTTTTCGTGGAAGACATCCTCAGGGAATATCTGCCGATCCTCGTGTTTCTGGCCATTGCCATCGCACTCGGTATCGTCTTGATCCTGGCCGCCGTCATTGTGGCCCCAAAGGACGGCGATCCCGAAAAGCTCAGCGCATATGAATGCGGTTTCAACGCCTTCGACGATGCGCGGATGAAATTCGACGTTCGCTTTTACCTGGTGTCGATCCTGTTCATCATCTTCGATCTGGAAATCGCCTTCCTGTTTCCCTGGGCCGTGGCCTTTGGCGATCTTAGTGACGTGGCCTTCTGGTCGATGATGGTGTTCCTCGTCGTCCTCACGGCGGGCTTTGCCTATGAATGGAAGAAGGGCGCGATGGATTGGGAGTGATCCCCGACCGACGCAGCCATAGTTTCGTCAAATAGCGCCGCTATCCCTTCAAAACACGCCGTTTTGGAGGGTCACCGTGAGCTTGGACGTCCTGATCTATCGCGTCACGACTTTGTGGAAAGTCATTGTCGTGGGCTCCGCTTTCCCGGTTGCCACAGTCTGGCTCTCATCAATGTACCACGGGACCGAAGCGCCTTTGCTGATGGCACTGGCCGTTCTGATCCCCACGGTCCACGCGCTGCGGTACCCCGGCCTTTGGCACGAAACCGTCACGGTATCGCTGATATTGTCGCTGTGCCTGTGCCTTGCGGCAATGATCGAACCCGGCCTGACCATAGGAGAACTGGTCTGGCGGTTTTTCTGGCTGTGCGTTCTGGCGCTGATCCTGTTCTTGGTCGCGGTCACCCCGATGTCCATGATGTTGCAATCCGGCCGAAAACGGCTGCTGACCGGCAAGGCGACCAAACGTTCCTCGCTTGACGTCGACAGTCTTCGGGCGGCAATCACGCTCTATCCCGGTCGTGAAAGCGAACGCACCTGGTGCGGGCCGGCGGATGCCGATGGCCGTTTTCCGGTCACGATCAATGCCGGTGCCATTGAATTGGTGCAATTCGAGATCGAACCGGACCACCTGACAGCCGTTGAAGACCCCGACGACGACGAAGATCCGGTGTTCGACGAAGACGGGAATTGTGCCGTCGATCTTTACGCTGTTGTCCATGCCAGCACTCCGGAACGTCATGAGGTGTTCACATATGTCGAACCCGACGAGGTCGGCGTGCTGCGCCACAGCTTCCTTGATCTGGGCGAAAAGGGCACCGAGGTCACCGTGGAAGAGACGGGCCATTACCTGACCACGGGTCAGATTTTCGGCTTCTGGTTGGTCAACTGCATGACCGATTACCTGACGCACGAACTGGATTTGGCCGAGGGCCGCCGACCGCGCGCCAATCGGGCCTTTCCGCAAAAGCAACTGGTCGTCGATCTTGCCAACCTGATCCTGCCAATGCTGGGCGGCAAGAGAATCGAAAAGCCCGGTGTTTGACGCACACGCACCTGCAAAGAACTAAACAGCGCAAGGCCGGAAACCCGACCGCTTTGCCCTGTTTTCTTTAACCTTTCGTCAATCTGACCTGCGGTTGGCCGTCATGCGGCGTGAACTTTCCCTGTTTGGGGAAAAATCCCCGGAATTACACAGACCTGCCGCGTTGACCCCCCTTGGCGGACAAGCTAAACCCGGCCTCAACAGGAGGTAAGCCCATGAGCGTTGCCACATCATCCGCGACCGCTGGTCCGGACCGGGACGTTTCCACCCGTGCAATCAATCGCGAACTGCAGGACAAGGGCTTTCTTGTCACCTCGACCGACGACATCATCAACTGGGCCCGCACCGGGTCACTGCACTGGATGACCTTCGGGTTGGCCTGTTGCGCGGTCGAGATGATGCACACTGCCATGCCGCGTTATGACATGGAGCGATTTGGGACCGCGCCGCGCGCCAGCCCGCGCCAGTCCGACCTGATGATTGTGGCCGGCACGCTCACCAACAAAATGGCACCGGCGCTGCGCAAGGTCTATGACCAGATGCCCGAGCCGCGCTATGTGATTTCAATGGGATCCTGCGCCAACGGTGGCGGATATTATCATTACAGCTATTCCGTCGTGCGGGGCTGCGACCGTGTCGTACCGGTCGATATCTATGTACCGGGCTGCCCACCCACGGCCGAAGCGCTTCTTTACGGCATCCTGCAGCTGCAGCGAAAAATTCGCCGCACCGGCACAATCACTCGCTGAGGAGACCACATGTCCGAAGCCCTGGAAGAACTCGCCGCCCATATCGAGGCCAAGCGCCCCGATTGCGTGTTGTCGTGGGACATCGCCTTCGATGAACTTACGATCAATGTGGCGCTGTCGTCGCTGGTCAGCTTTGTCGACTTCCTGAAATCCGATGGAAACTGCCGGTTTTCAACGCTGATCGACATCACCGCCGTGGACTATCCGTCCCGCGATGCCCGGTTCGATGCGATCTATCACTTTTTGTCGATGTATCAAAACCAGCGTGTCCGCCTGAAAGCCGCTGTGCGCGAAGACGAAATCCTGCCCTCGATCACCGAAATCCATCCCTCGGCCAACTGGTTCGAGCGTGAGGTGTTCGACATGTATGGTATCCTGTTTTCGGGCCATCCGGATTTGCGCCGGATCCTGACGGACTACGGGTTTCGGGGTTATCCCCTGCGCAAGGATTTCCCGACGACGGGGTATACCGAGGTCCGGTATGACGAAACACAGAAGCGCGTGGTCTATGAGCCGGTCAAGCTGGTTCAGGAATACCGGCAGTTCGATTTCATGAGCCCCTGGGAAGGTGCCGAATACATTTTGCCGGGTGACGACAAGGCGGAAGCGAAGGGCTGACGGGCATGAATGTGGTCCTCTTGTGCATTGGCGCGGCAAAGGCGGGAACCGATTGGCTGCACCGCCAACTGTCGGCCCATCCCGAGTGTCACCTGCGCACAATCAAGGAACTGCATTATTTCGATGCGCTTGAAAGCGGCCGATTGGACAATGAGATGACCAAGCACCGCCGCGAGCAGGACAATTTGCTGCGCCACCTGGCGGCAGACCACAGCGTTCCCGATGCCGATCAGGCGCGGCGTCTGGCTGATCGTACGGCGTGGATCAAGCATTTGAAGTCGGGACAAGAGGATTTGCCGGGATATTTGGCCTATCTGAACGAAGGTGCGAGCGCTGGGCAGGTGGTCGGTGAAATGACACCGTCCTATGCGCTTTTGCCCACGGACCGGCTGCGTGCCATGGCGGAAATGGCGCCGGATGTGCGTTTTGTCTATCTTTTGCGCGATCCGGTCGAACGGTTGTGGAGCCATGTGCGCATGATCGCCGTGCGGCGCGACCCGAACGGCAAGCTTACGCGGCAACGGGCGGCACGGATTTTGGCGCGCACCATTGCGGGCGAGGAAGAACAGATCGCGTGCCGAAGCGATTACGCCGACACCCTGGCGCGACTGACGAAAGCGGTGCCGGGACCACAGGTGCTGGTCGATGTTTTTGAAGAGATGGTCAAAGGTGACGGTTTGTTGCGGCTTTGCAGTTTTCTGGGCATTGCGCCGATGACGGGGGATCCGGGCCTTGTTCATGTCGGCCAACCCCTTGAGATGACACGCGACCAGCGGCGCGCAGCGGCCCAATGGCTGGCCCCTCAATACGATGCGGCGGCCAAAACCCTTGGGCGGATGCCAAAGGCCTGGGGTCGGGAAGGATAAATGATGGACGGCAAATTCGAAGACGCCCTGACCGGCGAACAGAAGATCCGCAACTTCAACATCAACTTCGGGCCTCAGCACCCGGCGGCTCATGGCGTGCTGCGTCTGGTGCTGGAACTGGATGGCGAGATTGTCGAGCGGTGCGATCCTCACATCGGGCTCTTGCATCGCGGCACCGAAAAGCTGATGGAAAGCCGTACCTATCTGCAGAACCTGCCGTATTTTGACCGGCTGGATTATGTGGCGCCAATGAACCAGGAACACGCCTGGTGCCTGGCGATTGAAAAACTGACCGGCACCGAAGTTCCAAGGCGTGGCTCACTGATCCGGGTGCTGTACTCGGAAATCGGGCGCATTCTGAACCATCTTTTGAACGTCACGACCCAGGCCATGGACGTGGGCGCGCTGACCCCGCCGCTCTGGGGTTTTGAAGAACGCGAGAAACTGATGGTCTTCTACGAGCGCGCTTGCGGCGCACGTCTTCATGCGGCCTATTTCCGCCCCGGCGGTGTGCATCAGGATCTACCGCCAGAACTGATCGACGACATCGAAGAATGGGCCAAGGAATTTCCCGCCGTCCTGGACGACATCGACGGGTTGCTGACCGAAAACCGGATTTTCAAGCAACGTAACGTCGATATTTGCGTCGTGTCGGAACAAGAGGCGCTGGACTGGGGATTCTCCGGCGTCATGGTGCGCGGATCGGGCATGGCCTGGGATTTGCGGCGTGCACAACCCTATGAATGCTATGATGAATTCGATTTCCAGGTCCCGATTGGCAAGAACGGCGACTGCTTTGACCGGTATCTTTGCCGGATGGCCGAGATGCGCGAAAGCCTGAAGATTATCCATCAGTGCTGCGAAAAATTGCGCAATGAACCCGGCAATGTGCTGGCGCATGGCAAACTTGCGCCACCGTCGCGCGGCGAGATGAAGACCTCGATGGAGGCGCTGATTCATCACTTCAAGCTTTACACAGAAGGTTTCCACGTGCCTGCGGGCGAGGTTTATACCGCCGTGGAAGCGCCAAAGGGCGAATTCGGCGTCTATCTTGTGGCCGATGGCACCAACAAACCTTACCGCGCCAAGATCCGTGCGCCCGGCTATCCACACCTGCAAGCCATCGACCATCTGTCACGAGGCCATATGCTGGCCGATGTCGCCGCGATCATCGGCACAATGGATGTGGTGTTCGGGGAGGTGGACCGGTGATTTCTCTTGGACTGCCCGCGATGATCCTGCTTGTCGGCGCTTTGCCCTTTGTTCTGAACCCCGCTGGCCTGCTCATCGGAGCAGGACCTTTACCTCTCTTTTTCCTGATCTGAGAACCCGTCATGCTCCGCCGTATCCACAAAGATCAACCCGACGCTTTCGCCTTTACCCCCGCCAACCTCGCCTGGGCCGAAGCGCAGATCACCAAGTTCCCCGAAGGGCGGCAGGCCAGTGCCGTGATCCCGCTTTTGTGGCGGGCGCAAGAGCAGGAAGGCTGGATATCCCGCCCGGCGATGGAACATATCGCGGCAATGCTGGATCTGGCGTATATCCGTGTGCTTGAAGTTGCGACCTTCTACTTCATGTTTCAGCTTCATCCCGTTGGAAGTATTGCCAATATCCAGGTTTGTGGCACCACAAGCTGCATGATCTGCGGGGCCGAAGACCTGGTCGCCGTCTGCAAGGAAAAGATCGCCCCAAAGCCACATATGCTGTCCGAGGACGGCAAATTTTCCTGGGAAGAGGTCGAATGCCTGGGGGCCTGCGCCAATGCGCCCATGGCCCAGATCGGCAAGGATTACTATGAAGATCTGACCGCCGACCGGTTGGGCGAAATCATCGACGAACTGGCGGCGGGCAAGGTTCCGGTGCCGGGGCCTCAGAACGGTCGTTACGCGGCCGAACCCTTGTCAGGTCTGACCAGCCTGAAGGACTTTGAAAGCGGACGTAAGCAGTACAATGCCTCGGCGCAGTTTGCGGTCGATCTGGGCGATACGGTCAAGCGCATCGACGGAACCGAGGTGCCATTGAAGACACCCTGGCTTCGCGAAGACGTCGCACCTGTCGCAGACGTTGCGCCCGAACCCTCCTCGCAAGCAGCAGCCGAACCCGAACCCGTGGCCGAGGCCAAAGCCCCGGAACCGGAAAAAGCGCCCGAACCTGCACCTGCACCAGCACCCGCTGCCAGCAAAGGCGGTTCACGCCCGGAGGGGCTTCAGGCGGCACGTGAAGGCGGGGCCGATGACTTGAAGAAAATCAAAGGTGTAGGGCCAAAACTCGAAGCTCTTTTGAACACATTGGGGTTCTATCACTTTGACCAGATCGCCGGTTGGGGCACTGATGAAGTGGCTTGGGTCGACGACAATCTTCAGGGGTTCAAAGGCCGTGTCAGCCGCGACAATTGGGTCGAACAGGCCCGGCTTCTTGCCACGGGCGGCGACACCGAATTTTCAAAACGTGTGGACGACGGCGACGTCTATTAGGCGAAATTGGAGTTCACTGCTCGATTTTTCCCCTGACGGACTGCGGCGATCAGGGATAGAAAGACAATGTACATGCGGGAGGTACGTGCGATGTCCGAAAATGGATGGAACGAATACAAGACGGCTCTGATTGTCGGGGGCATCATATTTGTCGTGGCGTTCGCCATGCTTTTGGGCATTGGGGATTATGGGTTTATCGCCGCGCTTTTCCTGTCGCTTTTGTTGGGGCTGCTGTCAGCAATCGTCTATCATCTGGCTTTCATGCCGGGTGCAATGGGCGGCGCGGCGCGGGTTCAGGCCAGTACCCCGGCACCATCCGTTCCAGCCTCGGCACCTGCGGCGACAAGCGATGCCGATGATGCTGCAGCCCGGAAGAAAGCAGAAGACAAGGCCGCTGCGGACGAGGCCAATCGCAAGGCCGCCGAAGAAAAGGCCAGCGCGGATGCGGCTGCTGCGAAAGCCAAAGCCGATGCCGAGGCTGCAGCCAAAAAGGCGGCCGACGATCAGGCGGCTGCCGAAGCAAAGTCATCTACCGGCCAGGGCGAAGATTACGACGGCGACGGCATCCGCGAAGGCGTCAACGAAGGCACCCGGCCAGGTGGTTTGGACGCGCCTCGCAACGGCACTGCGGACGATCTGAAGCAAATCAAGGGCGTTGGCCCCAAGCTTGAAGCGCTTTTGAACCGATTGGGCTTCTGGCACTTCGACCAGGTGGCCGGCTGGAGTGCCGATGAAGTGGCCTGGGTCGATGCCAATCTGGAGGGGTTCAAGGGCCGCGTCAGCCGCGACAAATGGGTCGAACAGGCCGGTGTGCTGGCTTCGGGCGGCGAGACCGATTTCTCAAAACGCGTCGAAGGCGGCGACGTCTACTGATCTGATAAGATTGCCCTAACCATATTGGACAAGATCGGTCTGGTGAATTTGGCACCGGCGAAGTTATTGCAGTGCCAGCCGTTCGGGCGATATAACGGGATGCGCAACAATCTTGGACGTTGGCGATGACCGAAAAAGCTGACCAGGACAGGGCATTGGCACGACAGGCACGCCTCGTGTCGATTGTTATTGCCGGGACGATGATCCTCTGGATGGCTGCGCAATGGATCGGCGGAAAGCTGGGATTGCCGGAACGATACGTATTTCTCTTCGATCTTTTTGCACTTGCGGGTTTCCTCTGGGCGCTAATCGTGACATGGCAAATCTGGCGAAAACGGCGCGAGATCGAGTAATGTCGAACACCGCCAAAGACGACAGAACGGGATAGCCAGATGCTTGAAGACAAGGATCGTATCTTTACCAATCTCTACGGCATGCACGACCGGACCCTTCAGGGTGCCAAAGCGCGTGGACATTGGGACGGAACGGCGGGACTGATCGAAAAGGGCCGCGACTGGATCGTCGACCAGATGAAGGCCAGCGGATTGCGCGGTCGGGGCGGTGCGGGGTTCCCGACAGGTCTGAAATGGTCGTTCATGCCCAAGGAAAGCGACGGACGGCCCTCGTATCTTGTGGTGAACGCCGATGAAAGCGAACCCGGCACCTGCAAGGACCGCGAAATCATGCGCCACGATCCGCACACGCTGATCGAAGGTTGCCTGATCGCCAGTTTCGCTATGGGGGCCAACACCTGCTATATTTACCTGCGCGGCGAATACATCCGCGAGCGTGAGGCCCTGCAGGCGGCGATCGACGAATGCTATGACGCAGGCCTTTTGGGCCGCAACGCCGCTGGCTCGGGCTGGGACTTCGATCTGTTCCTGCATCACGGTGCCGGTGCTTACATTTGCGGCGAAGAAACCGCCCTTCTGGAAAGCCTTGAGGGCAAAAAGGGCATGCCGCGGATGAAACCTCCGTTCCCGGCGGGTGCCGGGCTTTATGGCTGTCCGACCACCGTGAACAACGTGGAATCCATTGCGGTTGTGCCCACGGTCTTGCGCCGGGGGGCCGAATGGTTCGCCGGTTTCGGGCGTCCGAACAACACTGGCACCAAGCTTTTCGCGATCTCGGGGCATGTTGAAAACCCCTGCGTCGTCGAAGAGGCCATGTCGATTTCTTTTGAAGAGTTGATCGAAAAGCACTGCGGCGGCATTCGCGGCGGCTGGGACAACCTGAAGGCCGTGATCCCGGGTGGCTCGTCGGTGCCCTGTCTGCCAGGCAAGATCATGAAGGACGAATGCATCATGGATTTCGACTGGCTGCGTGAGCAGAAGTCGGGTCTGGGCACGGCGGCCGTGATCGTGATGGACAACTCGACCGATATCATCAAGGCGATCTGGCGCCTGGCAGCGTTTTACAAGCACGAAAGCTGTGGCCAGTGTACGCCGTGCCGTGAAGGCACCGGTTGGATGATGCGCGTCATGGACCGTCTGGTGAAGGGCGAGGCGGAGATCGAGGAAATCGACATGCTGCTGGACGTCACCAAGCAGGTCGAGGGTCACACGATCTGTGCCCTGGGCGATGCGGCGGCCTGGCCGATCCAGGGCCTAGTGCGCCATTTCCGCGACGAGATCGAAGATCGGATCAGGGCCAAGCAAACTGGCAAAGTCAGTGCTGTTGCGGCTGAATGAGCCTGGTTGACATGATCGAATGCATCTCGGCTTGCTCCACCTGTGGCCGGAGTACACAGAAGTTTGGACCGTGACCTGCGGCATCGACGTTGATCCGGAACTCTGAAGGAAGACGTGCATGCACCTTGCAGAACTCAACATCGGTCGATTGGTCGCGCCCACGGATGATCCCCGTGTCGCCGAATTCATGGAGGCGCTGGACCTGATCAACGGCATGGGCAAGCGGATGCCGGGGTTTGTCTGGATGATGGAGGGTTCGGGCGAACCCGGAACGGGCAACACCGAGAACAGCATCGGGGACGATGCTCAATTTGTCGCCAACCTGACCGTCTGGGAAAGCGTTGAGACGCTGGAAAACTTTGTCTGGAACACGGTCCATGCCAAGTTCTACGAACGCCGCAAGGAATGGTTCGAGGTCATGGGCAACATGCACTTCGTCATGTGGTGGATAAAAGAGGGCCATCGCCCGGGACTGGACGAGGCCCTGGGGCGGCTTGAGGATTTGCGCAAAAACGGCAATTCAGAGCGCGCCTTTGGCTGGGACGGTCTAACTGGCGCGCGCGCCCGGAAAGCGGCCGTTTGCGGATGATCAGGCTTTGGGACAGCTTTCTGAGCGGCCTTTGCGCCCTGATCACCGCTGGCGCCATCGGTGTGCCGATTTGGGGGGCATTTCGCGCTGTTCAGGCCGATCTGATCCCTGCCTGGACATGGGTGGCAATGGTGTTTCTGGGGTTTGTCGGGCTGGTCATGGTGGGGGCGTTTCTGAGGAAAGCAGGTCGCGGTGTGCATCCTTTGCGGGAAAGACGTCGTTAGGACGCTTCAAAACCGCCGTGCCATGTCGTATGGATCCCTAAACGCGGGTAAGGGGCGGAACTTATGCAAGTTTCAAAGGTCGTCATTCTTGGCACGGTTATCCTGATGCTGGCCGGTTGCGGTGTCCGGGATCGGCTGTTCGGCACCGGCGGTCAGCCGGATCGGGCGTTGCCCTTCAAGGCCAAGCTTGTAAGGGGCGAGGATCGGCGGAATTTCCAGGTTCAGGTGAAGGCAGGCGGTGCAACCGTGGATCAGGCCCGGGAATCGGTGCGGTTCCAGGCCACGCGGTACTGCATCAAGCGCTATGGCGGCTCGGATGCAGACTGGCAGATCGACCCGGCAACGGGTGACTGGGCCTTCACGCGCAACGGTGACGAAATGGTTTTTTCCGGCCGTTGTACCACACGTTGACCAAATCGGGCGCCCCCTAGAAACCGCTTTGGCACCCATTTCCTGCCGCAAATCGAAAATATCCCGGGATTATCAATCAAATCCTTGAGGGTTTTCATATGACCATTCGTGCAACTTTCCTTTCGATTGGAGCGGCCTTGATCCTTTCGGCCTGCGGCACCACCACCGGTGGCCCCACCAAGGCGCTTCCGCCAGAATTCATTGACGCGGCCATGGAGGCGGCATTTGCGGAAACCATCGCCGAAGAGTGTCGCTATCTGCGATACAACACCAAGCGTGAAGACAAGGTTCTGAGCGATTACGCCCTGCGGTTGGCTGCGGCCGGGTATACCGAGCGCGACCTGAATGCTGCGGCAAAACGGATGGACCGCGACCCGGCGGTGCAGCGCAAGGCCATCAGGATGATCCTGGAGCGCGACATCGACGTGACCAGCGAAGCCAGCTGGTGCCGTGCGGGCAAGCGCGAAAAGGCCCGACGCACAAATATCGGACGCTACCTGATCTGACACTTGACCGGGGCGGGCGCATCCGACCTCGCGGAATTGAAAGAAAACGGAAACACTCCTCACGCGGGGTGTTTTCGTATTTCATATGTTTATCAATGGATTACTGTCAGGACGTCGCGAAACACCGCCCAAATTGGTGATTGCGGCCCCAAAACCTCCCCAGTCGTCGACCCAATGCCTATATCTGGTGCGCCGGGCAGGGAGCGGGACCTGCGCCGCGCACGAGCGAGTGACACAATGTTGAAAACCATTGCGGCCCTAATTCTGATTGGCACCGGCAGTTCTGCCGAGGCGCTTCCGCCGTTGCAAAAGAACCCCACGGTTGTGAGCGGCTTTTATGCGATTGGCCTGGCGGACGAGTTGCGCAAGAACTGCAATACCATCGAGCCGCGCCTTTTCCGGGCCTATAGGTACTTAAAATCGTTGGAGCGCTACGCCCGGAACGCAGGATATTCTGAATCACAGATCGACGAACTTGTTGATAACAAAACGGAAAAAGCGCGCCTTCGGCAAGAGATCCAGGCCGATTTGGCGAAACGGGGTGCGACACCAAAATCACCCCAAGCCTATTGCACTGTCGGCCTTGAAGAAATAGCCAAGGGCAGCGCCGCAGGGCGACTCCTGCGGGCCCGATAACGGCCGCCCGGACAAGGGCGGCGGAACCCCGAGGATCCGGTGCCCATGTCCGAATTGAAAAAGCTCATCATCGACGATCAAGAAGTCGAAGTTGATCCGGCACTGACGTTGATCCAGGCCTGCGAGCAGGCTGGGATCGAAATTCCGAGATTTTGCTATCACGAGCGTTTGTCCATCGCGGGCAACTGCCGGATGTGTCTGGTCGAAGTTGTGGGCGGGCCGCCAAAGCCTGCCGCGTCCTGTGCGATGCAAGTGAAGGATTTGCGCCCCGGGCCGGAAGGCCAGCCGCCGGTTGTGAAAACCAAGTCGCCGATGGTGAAAAAGGCGCGCGAAGGCGTGATGGAATTTCTCTTGATCAACCATCCGCTGGATTGCCCGATTTGCGATCAGGGTGGTGAGTGCGATTTGCAGGATCAGGCGATGGCCTATGGCGTGGATTTCTCGCGCTACCGGGAGCCCAAGCGCGCGGTGGACAACCTGGATC